>JAZDHC010000168.1:0-20628 GCA_043806395.1 Candidatus Desantisiibacteriota bacterium
CACTTTCATCGTTTTTCATATGATTCCTTTCGGGCAAGGAGACATCATCTACAGAATACAACCCCCTAACCCCCTTTTCTAAGGGGGAATATTGCACTCTCAACTAACCGCAAGCTTTCAAACAAAGGTGAACCGTCCCACCATTCATAATTCAACCGCCAGGCAGATAATGTTTCATTCACACTGCCGATAAAAGAGGTTTTGCTTCCATCCGATAGGGTTATGACTCCTGCCTTGCCATGAATAAGCCCAAAAACATTATCAGGCAGTATCTTTTATTTCGAGTTTTCCACTTTTTATAAACTCATATAATCGCTTCAATCGTGGGGTTGCTGATGCATAAACCTTTTCGGGTTCGTTTTCACACCACTCACGACGCAAAGCAGAAGCGGCTGCAGTTGCAGTCTCACAATCCTCTTTTTCTATTTGAGAATTACAAATCAGATGCACCTTACCACTAATGCTTTCTATTGCTTCGCCAGTAATTTCAAGGACTGACGAACTGAAATAACCGGCGATGCGGTCATAACTTTGGGCATTATGTAATTTGTCATTCAAAAACTGTTTGTCAAGGCGAGTTGCTCTTGACGAATATCTGTTTATCGCTTCTCCACCTCGCCTTGTTCAGGCAATTTCCCAGCTTTGTGAGCTAATTTCTTCTCTTCAGCTTTTACACATCTTTTAAGTTTTTTAATATCTTCGGCTGGTGGTAAATCCTCTGGTTTAATTCCTCTTTTGCCCAACATATCACGAACGCTTGAGTTATTTTGAACATGCTCTCTTGTTATGCTCACTTCTCCTTGTAAATCAGCTTCATTTACATTATGATTAGTCATTTCAGTTGCCAAATTCTTTGCCGCAATTGTTAATGTGGGCAAAAAATCAGCTAATGATCTATTGTCTTTTATGCCAAGCTTGTCTTTCATGTCCCCAGTATTTCTGCCACCAAACAATGCTTTATCACCTTTTGAACGAATGCGTCCGAACCCTGCATCATCAACACCTCGTTCATAAATATTTTGAGACAATTGCTTTTCTGATTCCTTTAATCTATCTCTCGCATCCATTCTTGCAATTAAGTTCATTCTTTCTTCTATTAGCTCTTGCTTTCTTGTTTGAAATGCAAAATAACTTTGAGCAAAGGCTATTTCTTCTTTCTTGGGGTCGCCATTTTGTGCTATCAAATAGCATGCATACCGAGTGAGCATATAATCCTCGATGCTTCGTTTAGCGCCGCTGCCGAGTTCAACCATTTTCGTGATTTCACGAAAATGGTCCGACGGTTCGACACCAGTGTTTTTGCAAGATTCAATTGCTCTATTTATAGCCACAATAAAATTTTCCCATCTTGCATAACCTAAACATTCCTGCAATTCCCTTGCATACCAAAATTCAATATTATTTTCAATATCAACATTTAATATTTCATTAAATGTTTTATGCAGTCTTTCTAAATTTGAATTAAGCATTTACATCCCTCCTGAAAATAATTATTGTTTTACACCCCATCATTCCTGACCAGCTCTTTTAATATCATTGCCACAGGAGCTTCTTTTCTCCAATGGCTCATATTGCTGATATGCTCAAAGGTTGCGATATATCCTAAAAACTCACAGATTAGCTCTCGTTTATTCCAATAATCTCCAACCTCATTTTTAAGCCAGTTTCTACCTGTAATCACATTGTCATTGTCCTTGCTTGCTAAGTAAAGTGCCATAAACACATTTCGTAGCAATGATCCTGCAAAACCATCACCGCTTATATTACGACCAGCCCACTCAATGGCTGTCTTAAATCTGGCACAGTTTGCCTTTGAATTTTCCATAAATTCCTTATATTCATGAACACCAAAGCCTCTGGCAAGCTCTTGGTATGCGGATAACTGATAAACATTATTCTTTTCAAGCTCCAGCCCTTTGATATATAGCCGCTCCTCCGCAGATAATACCTTCCACAAAAATGAGTCAAATTCACTGGGTATGAGTTGGTCATAAGCAATCTTTTTAGCACTTTCAATTACTTGGGCAATAGGGGATAATCCGCTGCTTTTCCTTGTTCTTGTAAGCTCGTAGGCAACATCGATATCCTCAATTCGTTTGTATGAGGTAAGCACCTTCAAGGATGCTGCATAAGCTGCCAGAATATAATCTGCATCATTAAAGTTTGGCTCCTCTTTATCGTCAAGGCAATGCATACTCTTAATCTGTGCCTTTACCTCGTCCTCAATATCTGGCATAATCTCGTCATCCCCTCGAGCATAGGAACCGTAGAGAATGACCTTTTTCAATTTATTGCCAAATATCGGGATAGTTTTTCCAATTAACTCATTCATTATCATATCAATTTCATTTTTTGTCTTTGTCCTGAGCATAATTCACACCCCATCTTGGTCAGCCTCTCAAGAATAATTTCGATTTGTGAAACCAGACTATTCAACTACAAGACTATCAATCCCCTTGATTATCTTCAATAATTCAGCCAATTCATCAAGTCCAAGCGAATTAGCTCCATCACACAAGGCTTTTTCCGGGCAGGAATGAACCTCCATGAATAAGCCATTACACCCACAAGCAACACCTGCCTTAGCTATGTAAGGAACGAATTCAACCTGTCCGGAAGAGCAATTGCCTGCCCCACCAGGCAGTTGGACGCTATGGGTGGCATCAATAACCACAGGATAGCCCGTAGCCTGCATGGTGGGTATAGAACGGAAATCAACCACAAGATTATTATAACCAAAGGTTGTACCTCGTTCAGTCAGAATCAGGTTTTCATTGCCTGTAGAGGCAACCTTTTCTACCAGATTGAGCATATCCCATGGAGCCATGAATTGCCCTTTTTTTATATTAATGACCTTGTTGGTAGAGGCAGCCTTAAGGATAAGGTCTGTTTGTCGGCAAAGCAAGGCTGGAATCTGGATAATATCAACCACATCTGCAACCTCATCCACCTCATCTACAGAATGAACATCTGTTAAGAGAAGAATGTTTAACTCTTTTTTAAGCCTGTCCAATATCCGTAATCCCTCCTTTATTCCTGGTCCCCGATAGCTGGCATGAGATGTTCTATTTGCCTTATCATAGGAGGCTTTGAAAACAAAGGGGATAGAGAGGTTTTTTGTTATCTCCAAAAGTTCTTTTGCAGTCTCAAAGCACATATCCTCTGATTCAATAACGCAGGGGCCGGCAATTAAAACAAATGGATTATTCCCACCAATTAATAGAGGGGTGCCCTCCTTTATGTTTCCTATTTGTATTTCTTTCGTTTTTTCTCGCATTGTGGTATTTCCTCCGAAGTTATTTGTAAAGCAGGGTTTTACGCTTTTAGCTCTTCCCATCCCTTATCTTCTCCAATCTCCTTCCAATCTCCTCCTCACTTGGCAATTTAGTCTTATATTCTGCTACAAATATTTTATCTTCCAAGCCACCCAAGGCATAGTGTACCTCTTCCTTACCTTTATACTCACAGACAATCAATCCTACAGGTGGTTTTTCCCAAAGATACATCTTGTTTTCTCGATAATAGGTGAGGTATTTATTTATCTGTCCAACAAATTCGCTTTTGAATTTACCCATTTTTAAGTCTACTATAACAATACAGGGGATGCCTCGATGATAGAATTCAAGGTCAACAGCATGAATCTCCTGATCAATGATAATCTTCCGCTGGCGACCTGCAAGAGAAAAGTTGGGACCAAATTCCAGTAACAACCTTTCCACATTAAATAGTAATCCTTCTTCTAATTGCTTTTCGCTATAGCCTTTCTGAAGTTGAAGAAAGTCAAAATTATAGGTGTTCTTAAAAACTTGCTCAGGGAGAAGAGGTTTTAAGGGAAGAGGTTGGATTATAGATAACTCACCTTCTTTCAAGGTTCTTTGATATAAATTGCTTTTAATTTGGTGCCTTAATTCTCTAACACTCCAATTGTTTTGTACAGTTTGTAGTTCATAAAACTGGCGTGTTTGATTATTGTCTATGTAAATTAATTCTACTATATGTGACCAACTTAATTGTTCAGACACTGTCTGAACAATTGGATATGTTTTATAAAACTTCAGCGTATAATGTAATATTACTTTAGCAAGTCCTAAATCTTTTGCAAGATTTGAAATTGCATTCTTGCCATAATCTGCCCTCTCTTTATGTTCCAACTCACCTCTGGCTATCCTTTCTCCCATCTGCCAATATGTCTGCACCCGTAAATTGTCTACAGTTTTATATGCCTGATAAGTAGCTTTCTCAAGCAGACTGCGAATATCTCTTAAAATTTCATTATAGTCCTCTACTGTGTCTATCTGTTTCTTAGTTGTTATTACCTCTTTTATCACATCTTTACCCCTTTGGAAAAAGTTTGAACAATGCCCTGTGCTCTTTATTTCTTCTTCTCCTTCTTCTCCCCAGGAAAAGCGGGTATTCTTATCCTGAAATAACCTGACACAGAGTATCCATTCAGGGTATCATTTGCAATCTTATTATTGAACTTGATGTAGGTAAAATTGAAGGGAAGAAACTTGTCGATGAAGGTATTTATCATAATACATTCCTTTTTTTGAGGATAGATAATCTCAACAAATGCCATGCGATTACATATAGTTGTATTCAAGCCGGCAATGAAAGCCTTATCAGAGGTTACATTTAGCTTATTTGAGATGGGGTTAATGAGTTTACCAATGGGTCCATATTGGTTGCCAATATGGAAACCGATATTTTTGAAGCTTTTACTCAAGATACCATAGGTATAACTAAAGGAGTCAGATTGGTTTGAAACAGCCCCACCCATTTGGCCCGCATTGGATGCCTTACCCTGAAGGACAATAAAACTGTGACACCCAAATGCTACTGCTGGAATCCATTTCTTTTCAGGTATTAAATTATACTTAAAATCTCCTGAACAGCTTAATCGATTGATGGGATTAAAAATTTCTATTTTTTCATACTTGCTTTCTTCATATGTTGTCTTATTCCAGAATTCTCCAATATAGTAGGTAAACAAAAAGTCTATATTAAGCTTTCTCTGCTTATCAAGCCTGTAGGCTGTTGGTATCAGCATTAAACCTGTTGTTGAGGGGCTGCCGGTGATGATTGGTTCGCCTGAGAAGGCAATCATCCAGGACTTTATTGCACACAATATTCTTGAAGGCGGGACATCATCTACTTGAGGGGTGGTAGTAGTCGTAGCTTCAGATGGCTGGCTTGAGAGGGTGGTAGGGGAGCCAACGGTGGTGGCAGTTGGCAGTTGGCAGTTGGCAGTCGGCAGGGTAGGGGAGCCAACGGTGGATGATTCTGTTCCCGGAGCAATCCCTTGCTGCCTGAGAGGGTAGGGGGTAGTTGTCCCTTCTGTAGTAGTTATGGTAGCTACTGGCATAAATTGGGCTGATTCTGCCTGTGATTGAACTGGTGGCGATTCTTTTTGAGGGATAGTGGTAGTCGCAGCTTCAGATGGCTGACTCAAGAGGGTAGGGGAGCCGACAGGGGAGGCAGTTGGCAGTTGACAGTCGGCAGTTGACAGGGTAGGGGAGCCGGAAGTTGATGACTCTGTATTGGTCCCTGACCCCTGACCCCTGACCCCTGTACTTGTTCCATCCTCATATTGAGGGGATAATGCAAGTTTATCATCATCAATATTCTCACCATAACATAAGGATAGGTGAGTTAATAAAATCACTAAAATGATAAAAATCTTATCCATAATTTCACTCCCATGCCATATTTACAGACGAAATTGCTGCCAAAGTTGCCGTATTGCTGCACACACTTGTGCCCAATCATCATCTTTCAGTGTTCCTAATCTACGCATAATTAAACGCTTTTCTATTGTTGCCAGCTTATGTACCCGAATAACTGAGGGAACTAACAAACCTGCTTGTTGCCACTCTATAATTTTAACATCAAAAAGAGTTTGCACCGGTTGACTGGTTACTCGAACCACAACAACATCCTCATCCCCTGTATCCAAAAGAACTATTGCCGGGCGTTGTTTCACACTCGTAATGTTTGTAAAGGGAAAAGATACCAAAATGATTTCACCTTGACGGTAATTCTCCATTATTTTTACATCCTGTCATAGATAGAGTCTGCTTCACTGTATCCAGCAAAGAATTGTTCCGTTGTCAATCCAGACCACATCATTTGTTCATTTACATCTATTGACTCAGGAGATAGAATAATCATTCGAACAACCTGTCCTCGTGGCAATACTGACAATAAATCCTCAGGGAACTCAATATTGCCTTCTCTTGGTATTTTAATTGGAATTTCGTAGGCTTTCATTTTACTTTTCTCCCTTTAAGTTTGCAGTCGTCTATCACCTTACCACCCCAATCTTGCCTGTTTTTGTCTGTCCACCAGTATTGGTGATGAGGTACAGATATATGCCTGAGGCAACTTTTTCGTGGGAGTCATTTTCAACATCCCATGTCAATTGGAAACTATGTGAAGATGTATCCTGCATTCCGGAATCATACACCAATTCACCAGCTATGGTGTATATTTTTAACTGTGCCATTTGAGTTACTGGACCAAATATTATATTCAAAGTACCATTACCAGCCACAAACGGATTTGGGTAGCAGCGTACATTGTTCAAGTCAGTAAGTATTGACAGCTGCTTGAGTTGCGGCGAAAAAACCGAGGCAACCACCCCATTTTGATATGTCCGCAAATCCACTGTTCTTAAATAGATGACCGCTGGCATTCCATTATCAGCCACCCGTTTCTTGAAGACTATCTGTGTGATGGTCCCTGTTTGAAGCAGACTGTCCAATCCAACCACGCTTATATCAAGCATGCCGGGCTGAGTCTGTCGACAGTATGGCGTATTCACACTCGACAACTCCAGCCTGTCGGCATCATATCCTACGACAAAATGTCCGGAAAGCAGGTTGTCTACATTTTCCACAACAATATCCACTACTACCTCATCTTGTTTCAGGGCAGACTCCAGCCTTACCACAGCCGTGGTATTTGCTGCCCGGGTATCTGCCACAAGCAAGGGGGCCGGCTGACTGCTTGTCCCGGCAGTATGGTACCAACGCCACATTGCCCCAAACCATGTTAGATCCTCAAAATCTATTTGTCCATCAGGCTGATAGATAAAATTCGGGGCAATACCTGTAGTTCGGGTTGAGGCAATATCACATCGCATGTCCTTATAATTCCAGTAGGAAGTAAAGAGCATCAAGTCATCAAAATCAATCGTCCTATTGGGAGTGGTATCTGTCCCCTTGCTTCCAAAATCTCCTAATAGGTGCATGGATACCTTAACTGATGTCTTATCTTTAGGCAAGATAATGGCCATATTTGCATCTTTCAGTATTACATCAGAAATAGATACTGTACCAGCAGGGTCAGAGGCAATAGCCTTAAATATCACACAATAAAGCGTGCCTGAGCCAGTTACCCCAAGGTTGCCTGAGATAACAAGCCTTGCTCCGCTTATCTCCACCGTGCCTAAGTCATTCCTCACATTTGGCATACATGGAACACTGTCTGCCCCTTGCTTAAAGAAATCACCAGCAATTACTGTCTCAGCCCTTAGTTTAGTTTTATCAAAAGATAAAACAATCTTTGCAGCATAAATCTCAACCACATTTTGAACCATCACATTCAGACTGAATGTGCCATTCTGTCGAGCATAAGTTATCATTGGTGATAGGCTAAGATGCACCGGCTCTCGAACGGTAATGCTGGCTGTGCCTGAAGAGATACTGCCGGTTGCAGCAGTGATGATGTATGTGCCTGTACCTGAAGAAGCTGTAAATATGGTTGCTGCCGAGTTTGTTTGTGGGCTAATTGAACCGGTACCGCAAGACCAGCCACATGGTATTGCAGACATCTGCCTGTTATATTGATCATATCCAACCCCTGTAAATGAGCAGGTACCATTTGGAGAAAGTACCACAGCCTGCGGGAAAACCTTTAAGGAGGTTAATATCGGTATTGGTTCCATATAAACATCATGGAATACAGGGATATCAATTACCTCAAGTTCAGGGCTTTCATATGAGTAATATCCCTGAGCTACAACTTGAATCTTATATTTACCCACAGGTGTCAGGAATGAATAATCAAATTCAGTACTAAATGGTGTTACTTGTGGATTTATCTGGTTTTCATAAGTCTGGGCAGGCCAGACTATCCAGCTATTATTATCCCACCAGTAACATGTAGCTGTGGCACCAACAATCCTTTCATTGTTCATAGTGTTATAAACCTTGCCGGCCGGGTCGATCAACTCAATCTTCATCAGTGGCATGGTGGTTGTTGTGCCACTTGCATATTTGATCACTATCTCAATATCAATTGCCTTTGTTGGTGTAAAACTTCCGCTATAGACTCCATCCCCATCGCTATCGGTTAAGGTAATAGTTTGTGATCCAACGATAATTTTTACCTCTGATGGATTCCCTTTGATCGGGACAGCAATATCCATGGGTTTATTCCGAATGCCCTGCACCTTATTGTTTTCATCTATATGGCTTTCATTTCGTCCTGCCTGTTTTACCGTAACATTTATAGGGTCAATCGGTAACTGGACATCAACCATAATTTTAACCACATTTGAATTGCCGCTGATATTTTTTGCCTTAAGGGTATGACTCCCATTAGAAAGGGGTGTCATAATCTCATATGTAAATGTACCAGCCGTTCCTGCGGTTACTGTAGCCACACCTGTATTGTCAATCAATATCCCTACTTGAGTATCCGGCGGGGCAGTACCAATAATAGTAAATGTGCCGTTGTTTGTCTTGCCGGCAAGCGGCTGGGTGATGACTGGTTTTGTATCTATGAATATTTGAATAGGGTATGACGCAGGGCTGATGTTTACCGTATCCTTTATTGTTGCTGTAATGCTGTGACTGCCGTCTGCAAGCGTTTGTATTACCTGTAGAGAAAAATTACCCATGTTATCTGCTGTTGTTGTACCCAACAGATTGCCATTACTATAAATGGTAATAGATCCAAACGGTATGGCTGACATGCCCTTAATTTGCGGCTTGTTATTATTTGAAGGCAGGATTCCCCAACGGTTAGTCTGCGGCAATAATCCCCATTTGGGGTGAGGCTCATTTATCCACGGAGCTGGTGGGGCAACGGTATCTATTAATACTTCAACAATATTTGAGTTAGTCACAACCCCATTATTGTTAATAGATGTGACAAAAAGCCTGTGCAGTCCATCCTTAAGGATAATTACACCAGAATAAAACCCTCCGACAGCAGTAACCGTTGCCAGTGGTGTCAGCGAATCATAGATAACAATTGTGCTTCCATCCTCAGCCATGCCAGAGACAGTAATGGTTGTAGAGTTAGTAGCCATTTCAGAGGCAGGGCTGTCAATGGTAGGGATAATGCCCGGGACAATGGTCAGCGAAAGAAATGTCAGGCTACTGGTACCAAACCTGTCAACGCTGATAGCCTTTAAGGTATGGAGACCAGTAGTCAGGGTAGCAGACACAAGGCTGAACAGCCCGCTTGAGTCAGGCGTTGCTGTCCCCAGCAAGGTAGCACCATTATAAACAAGCACCACACTGCCCTGGCTGCTATTGCCGATAATCAGTGGTGTTGGGTCAGAGGTCTTTGCTCCATTCTTTGGTGTTGAGATGGTTGGCGGCAGGGGTGCGGTATTGGTATCTGTCCCGCGGTATATGCCATAGGGTGGATAATTGAGGTAAAATCTATTGTGATTCAAGGGGTCCATAACAAGGGTTGCACTGCCTACGCTTCCACGATTTGCAGAGATTAGCTTGCCAGTATTAATCGGCAGCCCCTGATTTGCCTCTCCCCAGCTCTTGCCATCGTCAATGCTCTTGATAACCCCATCATCACATCTACCGTACAGGATATTAGGAATGTCAGGATTAACAATCAACGAGTAAACCCTCTTATCGCTTATCTGTGTCCATGTACCGCCATCTGTGGTTTTAAGTATTCTGCCATGAGTGTATTGATAATAGCCAAGATTGCCCAAGGCATACATGGTCAATGATGTAGTGCCAAAGGCAACGCTATTAATATTTCCGTTACTGCCAATCGGTATTGCTATTGTTGTCCATGAGTTGCCATAATTATTGCTGCGATAGATGTTATTCCCCCAACTTGGTATTCCGTAGAGTATGCTTGAATCTTCCGGGGCAATAAGCAGCCTGCTGAAGGCTGTTTGTGGTATGGTTATCTTGCTCCAACTTGTCCCGGCATCTGTGCTTTTATACATTACCTCATAACCACCAGAGACATAAACTCTCTGTGAATCATTGGGATCAATGGCAATACTGGCGATATTAACAGAACCATTCTGTGATAGTGCAGTGAGCTTGGCAGTGATAGAACCCCAGTTTTCGCCGCCATCAGTACTCTTGTAAAGCATCTGGCTTTTACCCGCATAGATAATTCTGGAATCATTCGGATCAATCGCCAGAACAGAAAACCCGCCATATAAGTCATATGTTACCTGAAGCCCAGCATTCTTCTCCTGCCAGTTATCACCTGCATCCGTACTCTTGAATACCCCCCGCCAATTTGCCATGTAAACCGTGCCAGTGGCTTTTGGATCAGCGGCTATGGTGTTTATATCTACGAGATGGGGCAAGCCAGTGGTGATGGTGCCCCATCTTGCATCATTATCTGTACTTTTATGGATTCCCTTACCGGCGACATAGACAGCATTGGTTGTTATTAATATTTTTGCAGCACAAGCAGATGGAGAAAGTGTAGTTACCATACCCCAGTTATCGCCACCATTTGTGCTTTTATACAACGCCCTACCGTCAGGTGAAGATGTTGACACCCAAGCATATAGTGTCGAGCTGCTGCTCGGATGCCCGGTAAGGCATACGATCTGTGAGTTTGAAGGCAGTCCAGCAGTTTTTGTCCCCCAATTCGCGCCATTGTTGGTACTCTTGAAAATGCCATTCCATGTGGTGGCATACATAACATCAGGATAAACAAGCATGTCCTGAAAAGATGATGATGATACGCTGCCCCAAGTCTGTCCGCCATCTGTGGTAATAAACAACCCCTGATAGGTGACAGCATAAATATTGCTTGAGGTTCCGGCAATCATCTTCCATGAATTGTTAGCCGGTGTCGGCAATGGCAACTTATTTATGTTCAACCATGATGCCCCGCCATCCATACTTTTGTATACACCACTATACTCCGCGCCCACATAAATATTACCAGCCTGAACAACAATACTCAAAGCCGACCATGTGGATATAGTCATAGTCCCAGTAATATCCTGCCAATTACCACCCCCATCCTTCGCACCCTTAAATATCTTGCCACTACAACCAAAATAGATATTGCTTGAATCAACAGCCAAGGCAGTATATCTTCCACCCTGTTCCTTGTCCTGATTTGATGAGATAGCCAAATTACCAGTAATATCTGTCCAACTATCACCGCTATTAGTAGTTTTATACACCCCACCCGATCCCGCAGCATAAATAGTAGCCGAAGTAGTCGGATCAACAGCCAACGCACTTATCTGAACATCATTTGGTAATCCCTCATTAATCCCCGTCCACTCAATCCCACCACCTGCCTGAGCACCAGTGGCAATAACCATAAACAACAAAAGCACCAATCCCATTAATCTGTAGTTAAATTTAGCATACATAATTTAAGTACCTCCTTTGATTTAGTATAATTTAATAATAACATAATTTACAAATGATGTCAATATTTTTTTGCCTGTTTTTGGATATTAAGCAAAAAAAAGGTGTTAATCAATCTTTCAATTAATTAACACCTGAGGAAATTAATAGGTATAGAAACTGGGAGGGGAAAACTATACACTATCAAGTCCCATCACTATATCGTCCAGATAATAAAAAAACTTTAATGTTTTTTTCAAGATTTATACAATTGACTAGTTCTTGCATCATTTGGCTGGTTAGTAAACCCGTCTTTCTTTCTCTTTATTTCTTTTTCTTCTGCATCGCCATTGCCAAATCATATGGCATAATCTCAATCTCATCCCCTTTTATTGCCAAACAAACGAACTTATGTTCCTCATGGATATATGTACTTACTGTCCGAATGGTTATTCTTACCCCGGGATAGAGTATTCCTGAGACCAATACCCTGCCACCGCCAGCAGCCGTTAGTTCCTGATGAAGAAGGGTAATGCCTTCACTTGCATCCCTTAGTTTCTCTATAAGCAGGTTTTGTGCCATAAGATATGAGGTTAATACTTCTTCTTTATCCATTGGAAAATTAACACCCATTTTTTCCTTTAAGGCCAACAATCCCTTGATCTCCAACTTTATCCCCTGAAACTTAAATTTTTCACCAGTCATCTCTTCACTCAAGTCTTTCATCTCTTCCCGAATTACAGGGTTAACCCCTACCTCTATTATTGTCGGGGTATCAACCCGAGAGCCAATAATCTTGGCAATTACCTCTTCTCCTGCCCTTATTTTCCCACCCATAATCACTCCGCGTCTGCCTGTAAGAATCACTTTACCCACAGCATCTATCTGACTATAAATGATGGATTCACCTATTGAAACATCTTTTTGTGCCCTGATGTGGCAATATTCTGCAAACTTAGCGGTTACATTATTATCAGCAAAAATATAACCTACATTCTTGCCCAGAATTCCACCCTTAATGGTTACATTTCCACCAGAGGTAACCGTTGCTTTCCAGACATTTCCCTTGATAATAATATCCTTGTCCGCATGAACGGTAAATCCATCCATAACGCTTCCTTCAATTACCAATTCACCATGGAAATTGATATTGCCTGTACTATAATCTACATCACCTGTAACAATATGAATTGGTTCAACCTCTACCTTACCATAAGAATTAATACTTACCATTCCGGAAACTGTTGCCCTTAACTCCAATTCATTTTGAGAAATCACGGTATTTTTCCCAACAGGCAAGGAAATATCATTGCCCTCCCGTGAAAAAGTTTCTTTACCTGTTACTGTTGTTCCTGGAATACCCTTTATGATTGGATGCTTTACTACAAGGACATTCCCTTCTTTAACCGAGGCAATCAAGTCAATGTTCTTAAAGTCAACTCGTCCATCCTCAAGCTCTCTTACCATGGAGGAAGCCTTAGTTGTAGGAAATCTGAATTCTAAGAAGGCATCCTTGCCCGGCACAGGTGTATTGCCAGTAGCAACCAGAATATCTTCATTAAATCTTTCGTGTTTTAAGGTGTCAAAGATTGCATCTGTATTTATGCCAAATACAACCCCTTCCTGTTTTAACTTTTTAAGAATATCCTTCATGGCAATCTCTTTGCCGCCCTTTACAGGTACAAGAATGGTCAAGTAGGCTGTCTGTTCATCCTTGTCTATAGAGACAACAAACAATTCATCTGCTGCCACTTCTCCGGAATATTCTCCAACCCGTACAGCTGTCCCGTTTTGTCTTTGAACTGCATTTTTAACAGCTTGCAAATCAATATGTTGCACACCTTTCTCTTTAAGCTGTTCAACAATCTCTTCTGCAGAAACAGCATTTCCCTCGCCTACAGGCGAATAAATCGTTAAGAAGACACCATTTGGTGCAGAAACAATCTTAAAATAACTATCAACATCCCAAGGCTGTTTCATTATATCCTCCCTGTTTTTCAAATTCCATCTTGATTTTTAGAACATCTTCTTTTAACATAGGATTATCCCATATTCCATTGCCCATCAGGTCTTGTTCGATAAGTTCTTCATTATAAGGGATATATCCAAGTATTTTTAATCCCGCAAGGCTGTTTGTCAGAATGGAATATTCATGGGGAGAACGAATCTTATTGCAGACAACAAAAATATCCTTAATCCCTATATCCTTTGCCAACCTCTCCACACTCCTTGCGGTTTGAACACTTCTCTGTCCTGGCTCAACCACAACAACAAGGGCATTTACACATTTAACCGTTGCCCTCCCAAGGTGTTCAATCCCTGCATCCATATCCATAATCAATACGCCTTCATCCTTATCCAATAAAAGGTATTGTATCAAATTTCTCAGCAAAACATTGGCTGGACACATACATCCACCTGCCCCCTTTTCTACTGTGCCAATGGATAAAAACCTGATACCATTAAACAATACTCCAAACCTATCAAGCAAATCGCTTACATCCGGATTCAACTTAAAAAAACCAGTAACATCCTTGCTTGTACCTGTCCTTTCCTCAATTAATTTTTTCATGCTTGAAACAGGGACAATTTTAGCAGCTATCGTTTGAGGGATACCAATAGCATTTGCTAAATTACCATCCGGGTCTGCATCTATCGCCAGAACCTTTCGTCCATCAGCAGCATAACACCCTGCTAAGGCAGCACTTAATGTTGTTTTTCCTGTTCCGCCCTTGCCTGAAATAGCTATTCGCATAAAAATATCTCCATTAGGACTTACGCAAAACACCATTTTGATTGCCATATTTGGTGGTCATCGCCTTTCAATGACACTATATGTGGTGGGTGCTCTCTCATTTTGCGTAAGGAGTCAAGAAAAAATAAGTTGTACACCAAGAGCCACTGAGACGCTTGGCTGGCAAGGCGTGAGAAGCGAGCATACTACTGTATGTAAGCGACGAACAACGAAGCCAGTCAAGATGTATCGGTGACACGACTGTACAAGTTATTTTTTCTTGACGACTAAGTCCTATATTATTAACATATTACCACAAATTACCCAAACAAATATGCCTCAATAAAAGGAGAAATCCCTCCATCCATAACCTTTTGTATATCACCCATTTCAAAACCAGTCCGATGGTCTTTAATCAGGGTATAGGGTTGGAAGACATATGACCTTATTTGGCTTCCCCAGGCTATCTCCTTTTTTTCACCACCAATTTTGCTCATGGATTCTTTTTGTTGTTCCTGCTGCTGTTCGTAGAGTCTGGCACGCAGGACATGCATAGCACTTGCTTTATTCTTGTGTTGGGATCGTTCATTCTGGCAGGTAACAACTGTGCCGGTAGGCAGATGGGTAATACGGACAGCTGAATCAGTTACATTTACATGTTGTCCACCAGCACCACTTGAATGATAGGTATCAATCTTCAGGTCATCCTCATTTATTTCTACCTCAACATCATCTACCTCTGGCATAACAAATACTGAGGCAAAAGAGGTATGCCTTCTTTTATTGGCATCAAAGGGAGAAATTCTGACCAATCGGTGGATGCCCTTTTCTGCCTTCAAGTAGCCGTAGGCATATTTTCCTGTTACTTGAACCGTAACGCCCTTAACCCCTGCCTCATCCCCGGGCAAAAAGTCGATGATATTTGTTTGATACCCCTTGTTTTCTGTCCATCTGAGATACATTCTCAAAAGCATGGATGCCCAATCACAGGACTCAGTTCCACCCGCACCGGGATGAATGGTCAAAAAGGCATTGCTTATATCATGTGGTCCAGATAATGCCCTGATGAATTCTAACTCTTGAATATCTTTCTCTAATGCACTTAGCTTGATTTCAATCTCCGGGACAAGTGATGACTCATCCTCTTCTGTGCCAAGCTGGATTAAAATGTCCAACTCCTCTGTTTCTTTAACAAATCGAAGATAGGGCTCTATCTGCTCCTTTAATTGTGCCATTCTTTGCATAATTGCCCTGGCACCCTCTGAATCGTTCCAGAATCCAGATTGCATTGTTTGAGCTTCTATTATATCTATCTCTTTTTGGGCTGTATCTACCTCAAAGAGACCTCCTTAAACCCTGTATTCTTGTAGCCGTTTGTGTCAATCGTGATTGCAATTCATTAAACATAATTTTTTTCTCCTTTTTTACTCCTGAGTCGTTCACCAAAAATTGCTGACTTATTACTTTACTATCCCCAACCTTCCCCTAACAATCCTCCCCTCACACTCTATCAAATAGATATATATCCCTGAACTTAAGCTTGACGATGGTGTCCAACCACCATCGTTATAATAAACCCCTTCAAAGACCAATTCCCCAGCAATGTTATAGAGCTTGAGGTTACTTTCATCAGGAATCCCAAAGAATGATACCGGCCCATAGCCAGTCACAGGATTAGGAAAAGGATACCCAATGTTCTCTTCATCCAATATCTCCACACCATCTGATGGGGCAGAGGCACTTACTAATGGACCCTGTATCTGTCCTGATGCGGTTGTCGTCCCCATGATATCCGTGGCAATGAATTTATACGAATAATTGGCAGCCATGACCAATGATCTCTTGATTGAATAGAGCTTTCCATCCGTATAATTATTATCCTTTGGATCCGTAGGATACATGGTAAGAAGAAGATATTGCTTGCCAGCCTTATAGATATAAATCTTTGGATAGCCGGATAATGGCGGGTCATTTTCCGTATCCGTATATTTGACCCTCCACTCAAAGGTGGTATTTCTCTTGCCCTCACTTGGATTAACCCCTTTATTTTTATCAAACCCTAATTCAAGGGTTGGCGGTGTATTTAGCCGCTGGACAGTCGGCCCATTTTTAGAGGTAATTGCCTCACCTGTTGCCTTCATGCCCTTAGAATCCATGGCATCAAAGCGATAGGTATAATTCCCCAGGGCATTTAAGGGAACAATAACCCGATATACCTTGCCATCAATAACATTGGTATCCGTTGGATCAACTGCCTCCATATTGATTTGATTGGATATTGTTCCGTTTCTGGTAAGAAACAGGGCAGGGTAGCTATAGCCTGGCAGATTGTTATCAGCATCAGAGTAAATAACCTGAAATTCAAACTTTGAACCGATATTGCCAGTTTTTGGACTTACCCCACCATCAGTGTAGAAATATTTAAGCTGAGGCGGGTTATTATTTGCATCAACAATAGGACCATACTGGAAATTGATTGGGGTACCAATGGCAACTGTTCCCTTTTGATTTGTGGCTTCAACCCTGTAGCTGTAACTTCCCAGCTGAGGTATGGTGTAAGAATACCAGTATATCTTGCCATCCTTGTAGTTTGTATCCTTAATATCTGCCACTGACATGATGGTATTCTTTATCTCTTTGCCATTAAGATAGATATACAGCTTTGGATACCCACTTTTGGGTAGAATGTTAGCAGGGTCAGCATACTTGATTCGATAGGCAACCGTTCCCTTGAGATAGCAAGTATCAGGGGTTATTCCATCATTTTCATATCCTGCCTCACCTGTCCACGATAGGGATGGTACTGAAGTGATGGATTGAGCGGCTATCTTAAAGCCATAGCTTTCTGTCGGCATGACATTGCCTGATAAATCCTTAGCCTTGACAATGATATTAACCTGTTGCTCATAATTAAAGTTGGTTGATGGCTTATAAGACACGATATAATCGGTCTTTGTTCCGCTAATAACAGGGGAGACAGTAGTACCATTAACCAATAGTTCAATTGAATCCTTATTTACCCCCACACCATCATCCTTGATATGAATAAGTATGGTTGTATTGGTAGCCACATTTATTGCCCCTTTGGCAGGTTGGTGTCCGTTTGTGTAGGGTGGGATGGTATCATCAAGAGTCTTTTCAGTAGTAAAGCTGTAGGAATCTGTAGGCATGGCATTACCGGATATATCCCTGGCATTGATTATAATACTAATCACCTGACTATAACCAAAATTTGCTGATGGTTTATATGAAACCGTAAAGTCTGTTGTATTACCAGTGATGGTTGGGGTTGCGATTACTCCATTTACTTGCAGTTTAATGGACGAAGAATCCACACCTGATTGACTGTCTTTGATATGAAAAACTATTGAAGTATTTAGTGAAACATTGCTTGCATTCTTTGTCGGCGAATGTCCATCTGTATAAGGAGCAATAATGTCTGGATCCTTAACCGTAGTAAATGAATATGTTTCCGTAGTCATGGAATTTGGTGGAACAGCCAGATCCTTTGCACGGATCTCTATATTTACCTTCTGGCTGTAGCCAAATTTTTCGGGCGGTGTATACGAAAGAATAAAATACGAGGATATCCCGATAATCTCTGGTGAGACTATTTTGTTGTTTATTAACACAGTGATGCTGCCCTTGTCAATGCCAGATAGATCATCTTTGAGATAGATAATAATATTTGTGTCTGTCCGTATATCAACAGCATCCTTTTTGGGGTAGCGGTCAACAATATACGGTGAGGCCTTATCGATAAGGATAACAAAAGAATAATCATCACTTATGGTATTGGGCGGCTGACTCAAATCCTTAGCCTGAACGCTTACATTCACCTGTTCACCATATTTGAACCCGCCAGAAGGATTATAGACTAAGGTATAATCTTTATTACTGCCTGTAATAATAGGGGTTACAGCAATGCCTTTAATCTTCATAACTATTGAGGATTTATCCACCCCTGAAATATCATCTAAAACATGAAGCATAATCATGCTGCTTGCCTGAACATTAACCTCATTTTTGGCTGGATAGTGGTACATGGTATAGGGCGGTTGGGTATCACCAATAAGGGTAAGGGTTATGGGTAGGGCAGGGGAGTCATTAGCTGTATCAATCTCGCGGCTTATTGACCCGTCACTTCCACCCTCAACCTGAAGGAAAAGATTATCACCATTTGGTGAATAGGTAAAGATTGTATTGTTTGTTGTCCGAAAGTTTACCAGATTGGTGAACCAGTAGCCATTATCATCTGTACGGCAGGAGACTAAGGCTGATTCACCAGGACTTCCAGACTTATCGTTATCCTGAAGCCTCATATAGACTACTGCACCCTTAGCCGGAGTTTTTCCATCAGCCTTAAATATTTGACCATAAACAAGGTCACTGTCAACCGGTGGATTGGCCAATGTTTTAACTGTGGTAAAGGTATAATGTTGTTCACTGTTGTTATCTGTGGTGACACCAGAAATAATATCATAATAATATTTTGTATCAGGGGCGAGATTAGTGGGGGAGATATGATGGACATCATCCGTGAGATCGTCAATAATCGTTGTTCCAAGTCCAGTGGTTAGCCCATAATTTATCTTGCCCAATTCAGAGACTGTCGTTACCCAGGATATACTTATCTGGCTTTCATTGAGATTGGAAGTTTGTATCCTTTCCGGCGTAGTGGCTAAGGCAGCAGAAGCGAGTAATATAATACATAAGGTGAGATAGAACCTGTTTAACATGGATAACCTCCTATTAGCAAAGATGTAGTCAGAATGCGTAACTACTCACCACGGAGACACAGAGAATACGAAGAAACACGGAGAATTGATGAGAAGTACCCTTATTCTTCATTTCTCACCTCATCTTGCATAGAAAAGACTGCCTTAAAGTGCAGGTTAACACCATAAAAATATCGGAAATACTCTATGTCCCTCTATGTTCTCCGTGTCTCTGTGGTAAATTCCTCTCTCTGAGTAGTTACCAGAATGCGAATATATTTGGCTTTCCATACACAATATACTATATATTGTGTCAGCTGTCAAGAAAATTCGTAATAGTTCAACCCTATCCATTCGCCTCCAAAACCCCAGCATCACCAAAGGTTGCCATCTGCGTCAATATCTTCACCCCAGCATCAACAATACCCATAGCTAATGCTGCACCCGTACCCTCACCAAGCCTCATCTGCAAATCCAGAACAGGACAAAGCCCCATCATCTTCAAGGCTGCCTGCTGTCCCTTTTCCACAGAGGTATGGCCAGCAATCATATATTGTACGGTTATAGGGTTCAGGATATACGCAAGCAAGGCAGCAGCTGTAGAGATAAAGCCATCAATAACCACTGGTTTTTTGGCTGCGGCTGAGGCAAGTATCACGCCACACAGCCCGCCTATCTCAAACCCGCCAACCTTAGCCAGAACATCAATCCCATCTGTCCGGTCAGGCTGGTTCATAACCAATGCCTGTTTGATAACAGCTACCTTATTCAACCAGGCATCATCCCCAATCCCTGTTCCCCTGCCAGTCACATCTTCTATTTTTTCACCAGTTATTGCAGCAACAATGGCTGATGAGGGAGTGGTATTGCCAATACCCATATCCCCACACCCGCAGATATCCAATCCA
The DNA here is from genome assembly GCA_043806395.1 of Candidatus Desantisiibacteriota bacterium. GTDB lineage: Bacteria > UBA9089 > CG2-30-40-21 > CG2-30-40-21 > CG2-30-40-21 > CG2-30-40-21. The sequence continues at coordinate 19,958 of JAZDHC010000168.1, forward strand.
TTAGTCTTAAGCTCTTCCTCAAAGGCTTCAATCCCTCGCTTGATACAAAGAATCGCCTCTTTATGGCTCATGGCTGGACCATTAGCTATATTCTTTGTCCCATAACCAACCTTTTTTATTACCAATCCTGGTTGTGGTGAAAGATCAATGGCAACACCCATGTCAACTACAATCACCCTGGCACCCACATGGTTTGCCAACACATTTATCCCTGCCCCACCACGAAGGAAGTTATAAACCATTTGTGGTGTAACGGCTACAGGAAAAAGACTCACCCCTTCCTCACACACACCATGGTCACCAGCCATGGTAAAGATAATCTTTTTTTCAAGGCATGGGGTCAGACTGCCGGTAATTGAGACCACCTGTTTTGCCAATTCCTCCAGCCTGCCGAGACTACCCTGGGGCTTGGTGAGATTGTCCAGCCTTCTCTGTGCTATTTCCACAAGGGAGGAATTAACAGGTTGTATTTGTGCCAATGTTTTTGATAGCTTTTCCATTATTTTACACCTCATTTGATTTTTTCTTCCGGCACATGCCAGTAGCAAGTGCAACACTTCTCTGTCAACTTGTTGACATTACACATATTGGAATTATTCGGAAACTTCAAAGGGTGTAATGGATTAGGGAAGGGGTTTTTAATTACGATTAATTGACAGTCTGACAATAGT
>JAZDHC010000169.1:0-14336 GCA_043806395.1 Candidatus Desantisiibacteriota bacterium
TCTACTTCCATGTGCGGGGGTTAAATGTATACTTTGGAGTGGTTAAAGCGATAAACCTTCTTCAATACATATTAAGAATGTTCTGCAAGGTTGATAAAGAACCAACTTTATCTTACCCACACAAATCGTAATAGAGCCATAATTTATTATTTTTGATTGCACAGATGGTAAATTTACACCTTTTCCGAAACCTGTTCCCCAAAGATACCGCCTGGCTTAAAGATAAGAACCAGAATGAGTATGCTAAAGGCAATTACATCCTTATATTCTGAAGAAATATAACCAACACCAAGGCTTTCTAAGACACCAAGTATAAGCCCACCAACCATTGCCCCTTTTATATTGCCAATACCACCCAGCACTGCTGCTGTAAATGCTTTTATGCCAAGGATAAAGCCCATGTTATACTTAATGCTGCCGTAATACAAGCCATTTAATACCCCTGCTACGCCACCTAAGCCAGCACCAATAAAGAAGGTGATGCTGATAATCTTATTTACACTTATGCCCATAAGACCGGCTGCCTGTCTATCCTGAGAACATGCTCGCATAGCCTTTCCCATCTTTGTGTTTTTAACAAACAAGTGCAGGATAATCATAAGGATTATAGATGAAAGGATAATAAAAAGTTGAATAGAGGAAATACTTGCTGAATTCATACCCCCTGCAAAGATAGTGTATGCTTTTATGGGAAATATCTCAGGATATGAAATGCTCTGACTGCTTACAGTAATCATGATCAGATTTTGAAGAAAGATAGAGACCCCAATAGCACTGATAAGCGGTGCTAATCTCGGTGAATGTCGTAATGGTCGATAAGCAATCCGTTCTATGGCCACTCCAAGCATACCAGTAATCACTATGGAAAAGAGCATACTTATTCCGATAATACATATTGGATTCATCCCGGTAGGGATTAAAATGACTATAGCCAATAAACCCAGATATGCTCCAATCATAAATATCTCTGAATGAGCAAAATTTATCATCAGGAGTATGCCATAGACCATGGTGTAGCCAAGAGCAATCAAGGCATATATCCCGCCAAGGGTAATTCCATTAATAAGTTGTTGTAAAAGCATATGAGTAATCTACCTTTGATAATTATTTACCGCGATCTTTCTTGGAAAGGAGGGAAAATCCACCCCCTACGCCCACCAGCAGAGAACAACATCCCGTCTACTTCACAGCCCCATCCCTCTCAATTACAACAAAAAGCCCCTGGACAGGAAACTATCCCATCCAGAGGCTTTTTTTACACCACGATAATGTAGAAATACAAGCGTACTTGCATCTCTATCCGTCAAATTACCATTCAATTAGAATACAATCTTCATACCAGCCTGAATCTTGGTGGCTTTGTCTGTATTACCACCTATTATTTTAGGATCCATTTGTGCTAAGAGCAAGCTCATGGAGACTGCATCAGATACCTTATAACCAGCGGTGAGGTTGATCTCTGTGGCATACTTTCCTTTTGTACATATATTTACTATATCTTCATTAAATGCATATGTACCATATGCCAACCCAAGGGTTAATCCCTCAACTGCTGCTGGTGCAAGACCGAGATTGATGACAATGGCATTACGATTGGCTATTGCGGTGCTATAGGTCAAATCATCATTCTTTTGTCCTGCAGCTATATCACTTACAATCTCTGTCAGCTTCAAGGATGGGGCAATACCTGTGTAATCTTCATCCTTATCTGCTGAGGTTTTATTCCCTGATGTATTCAGGATTGTCAACCCGCAGGAAGCCTTACCAACAGCCATATCACATCCACTATAGCCGAGCTTAATCAGCATAGCGGTTGCATCTTTTTTAACAGTTCCAATTTTCCCACCAGACTGCTTGGCATATTCAAGTGAGGCATCTATACCACATGCTACTGGAATCTTGCCAGAGACAGCAAGATCAATCACTTGATCTGCACTCTTAGCACTAGGAACTGCATACTGTCGTGTATAATTTGCTACTGATACATTTGCTGGTCCAATCTTTCCACCAGCCATAATGGCACTGAGTGTATCACGATTATCTGGTCCATTTGCAGAAACATAGGTAACATCCACTGGCCCACACTTTTTGGACAACTTAATTGCATCTGCCCTGCTGGACTGATAAACCAATGCGTTCTTCTTTTCGCCTATATTCTGCCGTCCAATAACAGCATCAACACCAGCAATATCCTTGACATTAAGGTATACATGATACACTACGGTCTGTGAAAGCACAGCATTGAGATCATTGTTGTTGCCTGCCCCTTGTGTGCTTTCATTTCTCAACACAGCCTTCAATCCTACATTATCTGCCAACTCAGCAGACAAATTTAAGTCTGCCTTCAACTGAACACAGTCAGTCTTGGCGGTATCGCCAAGATACTTATCTGCTGCAATCGACTTCAAACTCAAATTCCCCTTGACATCAATATCCGGGAATTTCAACCCAGCCAATGCTGGCATAGCCATTACACATACCATTAAACCTGACAAAAGTAACTTTTGCATTCTGTCCCTCCTTATGATTTTGAGATGATTTTAAGCCCTGCTTTTGTTTGTGCTGCAAAGAAAAAAATGTGAATCTACTACGAGTGTTCCTGCATTGAATCTGCCCATTTTTCTACGATTTACAGAACCTGAACCATCTACTGTGAACAATAATATTGTTCACTAAGCAATACATATAACTAACCCTACCAATGACCATTAACGCAACCAGCAAAAATTTCCCCCCTCCTTTTCGCCTCTGTATTTGCAAGTCATTTGATAAGAGATAACTAAAATATTAGTTTACCACATCATAACACATAATCTCTATCCTGTCAAGTATTTTTTTAACAATAATTGCAAAATATTAGTAATATTTCAGAACTGACTTGAACTATGCTCTATATTGCAACCCTTGTCTGTTCCAAAATTTTTTCCCTCAACCACTTATTGATAAGTATAATGGGCGGTATTTGCTTTGCATGGGCAATCATAGTTACTTTTTCAGCTAAGTCTTCGTCAAGAGCAAACGAGTGTGTTCTTCTTTTGATGTCAATATCAAAGTGAACCTCAGGTAGGTCATCATAATATTCACCCATATCATGAGTCTCAAAAAACTCAACTAACTTATCAGAGGAATTGAATTTTGGCATGTGTGTTGTTCTACTTTTTGCCATATTGCTTCCGCTCCTTTTCTGCCATATCTCTGGCACTTAAAATCAATACTTCTTTTTTATTCTGCTTGTAGATAAACAAAACAGCCATGTATCTTCCTGAATCTGTTTGTCCCAAAGCAAGATATACATTCTCACCTTCTCTGTCACCTTTCTCAACAAAACGAATCTTTGGCTTGCTGTCGAACACTTCTTCAACTTCATATGTCTCAACGCTATGTTTAGAAATAAGTTTATCTACTACATCTCTGAGCCAAATGATTCCTTCAATTCTCATCTGATTTCCTTCTCTGTCTGCTCTCTTTGCTCTGCATTTGTATTCCCCCTTTGAAGGGGGTTAGGAGATTGTTCTCCCTTTTTTATCCTATCGGCAAAACACAAGATAACCTTTAGAGGTGCCCTTAATATCTGAATTTACCCTGCATCAAAACTATTCCGACAACCAATCCAGCGAGCAAGAAGGTTATTGCATATAAAATCACTACTACTTGTTGGGGACCAAGACCCATGTCCAAAAGTTGATGGTGGATATGCCCTTTATCTGCCTTAAATATTGGCACCTTATTCTTTAATCTCCTGATAATGGCTGATACGACATCTAAAATGGGTACACCAGCACATAGAAAAGTTACGGCAAAAATATCAAATGAAGCACCTTTCAGTGTATTTACACTCAAAATAGTGATACTGGCAATCAAAAATCCCAGAAACATACTCCCATTATCCCCCAGAAATATCTTCTCATTGCGAAAATTGAAATAAAGAAAGATTAAGGTTGTTCCGCAAAGGCATCCGGTTAAGATGCTTAATGGGGCATCATTAAAGAATAAGGCAAATCCAAATAAGGTGAGGGAGATAATGAAGACAATTCCACAAGCCAGACCATCAAGCCCATCAATGAGATTAATGGTGTTGATAAATCCGAGAACCCAAAAAAGACTGATTGGTATGGCTAACCAGCCGAGGGGAAGAGAAAATAAGGTATTGATCTTTAACCCAAAACCGATGACTATAACCGCTATCGCTATTTGCCACACAAACTTGATCCTTGCTTTTAATTGCCTTGTATCATCATATATCCCCAGCCCAAGCAAAAAGGTACTACCAACAAATAGTCCTATTATGTCCTTTAACCTGAATATATCCTTTGGCAAAAAGAAGAAATACATTATCCCAAGGCTAAGGAAAAAAGCAAAATAGATAGCCAATCCGCCACTACATGGGGTTGGTTCCAGATGTATCTTGCGATAGTTTGGCAGATCAACTATGCCCATTCTGAGTCCTATCTTACGAGCCAAAGGGACAAGGCAAAAGCATAAAATAATTCCAATAATAAAACCAAGTAAAGAAATTAACATCAGTTATGTTATACCTCCTGAATGATATCGCACATTACACTATCACCTTATTCAACGGATACTCAACAATCCCCTGTGCCCCACATTCCTTAAGCTGGGGAATGATATTTCTGACAACATTTTCATTAATGATTGTTTCTATTGCCACCCATCCTTTTTCATATAGATGTGATACCGTAGGGTTATGGAGGGCAGGCAATATCTCAATTATCTTGTCCAGATTAGCCTGTTGCACATTCATCTTCAGCCCTACCTTACCCCTGGCATTCAATGCACCCTTAAGAAGAATGGCGATATTCTCTATCTTTTTCCTCTTCCATGGATTCTGCCATGAAACCTTGTTGGCAATCAGCCTTGTAGTTGATGTGAGAATGGTATCAATTATCCTTAGATTGTTTGCCCGCAAGGATGAACCTGTTTCTGTTATCTCAACAATAGCATCAGCTAATCTTGGCGGTTTTACCTCTGTTGCCCCCCACGAAAACTCAACTGTAGCTGTTACCCCATGTTCTTGCAAATACCGTTGTGTTAATCCTACTGCCTCTGTGGCTATCCTTTTCCCCTGTAAATCACTAACCGACTGGACAGGACTATCCTCAGGTACTGCCAATACCCATTTTACTGGTGCAGCACTTTGTTTTGAATAAACAAGTTCTTCAACCTCAACCACATCTGCCCCTGATTCAACTATCCAGTCCTTGCCGGTTAAGCCAATATCAAGTATCCCATCCCCTACATATCGTGCCATTTCCTGTGCCCGAATAAGCATACACTCGATTTCCTCATCATCAATGGATGGGAAATATGACCTGTGCCGAATATTTACCTCAAATCCAGCACTCTTGAACATACTCACTGTAGCCTCTTCCAGACTACCCTTTGGTATTCCCAATCGTAATATATTGTTAGCCATTAAATTATCCTCCTCCTTAAAACAGACAACTACAAGGGTTGTCCCTACGAACCATACACCTGTTGTGGATCAAACACCCTTTCCTTAACTACCACCAACTCATCCCCGTTTACCTGTCGATAAAAGCATGAATTATATCCAGTATGGCAGGCTGCCCCACCAATTTGTTCCACCTTAAACACAACTGTATCATCATCACAGTCAACCAATATCTCTTTAATCATCTGGAAATGTCCTGAGCTTTCACCCTTCAACCAGATTTTTTGTCTTGTTCGAGTATAATAATGTGCCTTGCCTGTATCAAGGGTTTTCTGCCATGCCTCTTCATTGATAAAGGCAAGCATCAGCACCTCATCTGTCTTATAATCCTGAACAATAGCTGGGACTAACCCATCCATCTTGGCAAAATTTAATGTGATCATGCTATCTCCTTTCTCTCCATTCTTTCACCTCAGCGAACATCTCGCCAAGTTTATCCCATTGCCCATCATTAATTACCTGTTCCCACTGGCTCACAGCCTGCTTAAACCTTCCAAGCGTCGTTACAATACTCCCTTGATTCGTCAGGCAAATATCTCGCCACATTCTTGCATCACCCTGACTAACCCTGGTTGTATCTAAGAATCCAGACGCAATAAGTGGAATTATTTTCTCTCCCTCACCCCTGGCAACATCTACCAATACAGAGGCAATTATATGGGGAAGATGGCTGGTTACTGCAATAAGTCTGTCATGCTCTTCCGGCAACATCTCCATAACCCTTGCTCCAACCCCAGCCCACATGTCCTTTATAATCACACAGGCATCACTGTCAGTTTCCTCAACCGGTGTAATCACGCATGTAGCGTTATTGAACAAGTCCCCCTTAGCAGATTCAGGACCCCTATTATGCGATCCGGCTAATGGATGTCCACCAACAAAAAAACCACATGAATTGAACAATGGGGTAAGCGTATGAGTGATCGCTGCCTTTGTACTTCCAACATCCGTAACAATACAGCCATCGTTTATATTATCAACAATCCCTTTGCCCACCTCTATGATTGAAGCAACTGGCAAGGCTAAAACAATCATCCCTGCATCCCTTACCCCATAATTGATATCAAGAGTCACCTCATCTATTGCCTTATTCCCCTGACTATCAACAATCAATGCCATCTGCTCAAGCGAAGATAAGCTCCTGCCTACACCAATAATCCGTTTGACACCACATTTTTCCTTCAAGGCGATTGCCAGAGAGCCACCAATTAAACCTACGCCGATAATGGTTACTGTTTCAATATTCATCATGCCATACCGCCTGTTGCTTGTAGGGTTGGGCAACCACATAGGGTTGCCCCTACAATTTAACCCTGCGGACAAACTCTCGTATCTTTGCCCTATCCTTCTTCCCTGGCAAACATTCCACCCCACTGCTAACATCCACCCCATATGGTTTCACCTGCATAATTGCCTCAGCCACATTTTCTGGATTAAGTCCGCCAGCAAGGATAATTCGTCCGTATTTCTTTGCATCCCTTGCCAGAGTCCAATCAAATTGTTTCCCTGTGCCGCCATCGGCACCCTCAACAAATGTATCCAGCAAATAACCATTAATCTGATATTCTGATAAGGCTGCAAGAGAGCCTGCATCCTTGATTCTGAATGCCTTTATTACCCGTCGGTTTATCCGTGAACAATACTCTGGCGATTCATTCCCATGTAGCTGAATAATATCCAGCCCACAATATTTCACCGTATCCTGCACCGCATCCACGGTCTCATCAACAAAAACCCCCACTGTAGTTACAAATGGGGGCATTTGCTTGATTATTGTTTTTACTATTTCCCTGTCTACTAATCTTGGGCTCTTTTTTGCAAAGATAAAACCAAGGGCATCAGCACCAGCCTCAACCGCAAACAGGGCATCTTCAATATTGGTGATACCGCATATTTTTACTGCTATATTGTGCAAGGACATACCCCTTTTGGCAACAGTTCACATTTTGTTTCATCCTACAGCTTGGCAAAAAACATCTGCTGCCCAGGTATCTATCTTCTTCCCAGCCTTTTCAGCAGCAAAAATGACTTTACGATGTTGTTCCGGGGAAAGCCGTATTGTGAACAGACCAGAAAAAGGCTGATCTGGTTTTTCTCCGCGATTGGCACAAAAAGCCAGATAATCCTCCACAGAATCTTCAAAGGCTTGTCGGAGTTCGCCTACCGATTTTCCCTGAAATGTAATCACATCCCGAATGTTAATTACTTCGCCATGAAAAATATTGGACTTATCATCAAACTCAACACGGGATAGATAATCTTTATATTCCATTATGGTTCTACTCCTGCTTCTGTTAAAAAACGGCGTATGGAAACCACTGCACCTTTATCAGTTTCTTTCTGCGGATGGGGGCGATGAAACACAGCACGCACCCCCTTGAAGACAATGCGTAATCTGGAACCTTGACCTTCACTAATTTCCGCTCCACAAGCTACAAGCAAGCTTACAATATTCTCCCATAGAATATTAGCACGAACAGGATTCTCAAAAATAGCTTGCAATGTTTTACAATGTTTTGATTTCATGGGCACCTCATAGTTGACATGACACTATCCTGTTACCCTCTTCTGCAACTCCTGAACCAATTCTGTCACCATCACCTCAACATCGCCACTCAACATCCGGCTATCTGTTCGTTTTAACGGCTCAAATATCTTGACCACCTGTGTGGCAGAGCCTTTCAATCCAAGCCTTGCCTCATCAGCATTAATATCCACTGCACCCCAGACAGGAATCTCTGCCTTTTTTGCCCTCATACTATTTTTTAACGATGGCAGCCGTGGCTTGTTTACCTCTTTGGTTACTGTAATCAGGCATGGTCTTTCTACCTCGATTATATTGCACCCATCCTCTAACTCCTGCTCAACAATCAGTGTTGTATCCCTTACCTCAATCATTTTGGAGACATTTGTTACCTGTGGAATACCAAGTATCTCTGCCAGTTCAGGACCAACCTGAGCTGTATCTCCATCAATTGCCTGCTTACCACACAATATTATATCAAAATCACCAATCTTTTTGATAGCCATAGAAAGTGTATAAGATGTAGCCAGGGTATCTGCTCCAGCAAATGCCCTGTCAGAAAGCAAGCAGGCATTATCCACACCCATAGCCATAGTCTCTCGTAAGGCTTCCTCTGCCTGGGGTGGACCCATGGTAATAACGCTTACCTTGCCCCCTTTTTCATCCTTCAAAGCAAGCCCAGCCTCCACGGCATTCATATCAAATGGATTGATAATCGAAGGCACACCGGTTCTAATCAAGGTATTTGTCTCTGGATTAATCTTAACTGATCCGGTGTCTGGAACTTGTTTAATACAAACAATAATATTCATTTTCTTCTCCTCATGTTCCCTATAAGAGTCTATCTTTCCAATAGTCGGGATCTCGGTGTAAGTGCATCACAGCAAGTATAAAAACCTTCCCGATTTCGTTACTATAGACAACCCCATATGGAAATTGTTTCATCTGGCATCGCCGAATATCATCCTCCAGAATAGACCATGCCATAGGATAATCGATGATATTCTGAATAGTTGCGTAGACTTCAATTGCAAAATCGTACCCAAGCCCTTGCCGACACCTTTCGTAATAGTAACTACTCAGGGAGAGGAATTCACCACAGAGACACGGAGAACACGGAGAACCACAAGAGAATTTCAGGGTATTTTTAAGGTGTTCCCCTACTATTTAAGGCAACTTCTTCTGCAAGAAAAGTGAGAAATGAAAAAATAAGGGCATTCTTCATCAATTCTCCGTGTTCTCCGTGCTCTCTGTGTCTCCGTGGTGAGTAGTTACTCGTAATAATCGATAGTTTCGAAAAACTCTGCTTCTGCTTTATGATGGAACAAGTACTTCATCATGAAAAACGATCCCAAACTTTGGCAAACACTTCATCCCCTGGTATAGCCTTCACTTGACCTGATCGCAATTCATCCAGACGACATTTTGCTATTCTTGCCCATTTACGATCAACTTCCTCATTTGGAGGGTTCAGACTTTGCAACAGTGAATCAACAACAACAGCCCTCTCTATAACAGGAAGTGAAGTTGCCTCAGTTATTATCTCTTTCGTAGTTAACATGATATACTCCCCCTACTTCTTCTTCGCCATCTCCTTAATCAATGTCAGCCCAATTACATTTCTCTGTATCTGGTTTGTACCCTCATAAATCTGAAGTATCTTGGCATCGCGCATCATTTTTTCCACTGGATATTCCCGCATATACCCATACCCGCCAAATATCTGCACCGCATCCGTTGTAACCTTCATACATATATCAGTGGCAAATAGCTTGGACATGGCCGCCTCTTTTGAAATATCATCCTTGCCAGCATCAATCATTCTGGCAGCAGCATAGGTTAATGCTCTGGCTGCCTCTGTTTGTGTAGCCATATCAGCCAGCATATGCTGTATTGCCTGAAATGAGGATATTGCCTGACCAAACTGAACCCTTTCCCTGGAATATTTTATGGCATGGTCAAGGGCACCCTGTGCCAATCCCACACCTTGAGACGCTACCCCTGGCCTTGCCCTGTCAAGGGTTTTCATGGCAACAATAAATCCCATCCCTTCCCTGCTGATAATATTCTCTTTTGGTATGCGACAATCCTGAAAAATAAGCTCTCTTGTAGCAGAACACCTGATCCCCATCTTCTTTTCCTTTTTTCCAAAGGAAAATCCGGGTGTATCCTTTTCTACAATAAAGGCAGATGCCCCGCGAATACCCTTAGTCTTGTCTGTCAGGGCAATAACCGTATAAACCTCTGCCTCTCCAGCATTGGTAATCCACTGTTTTGTACCATTTAAGACATAAAAATCATTTTCCCGGGTAGCGGTAGTTGCCACAGCCGCAGCATCAGAGCCGGCATTAGCCTCTGTTAAGCCAAAGGCAGCTAACTTTTTACCTGTTGCAATATCCGGGAGGTATTTCTGTTTTTGAGCATCACTTCCAAAAAGAAGAATAGGCAGCGTGCCAAGTGCTGAGGCAGCATAGCAAACACCCATTCCACAACAAACCTTACTCAATTCCTCAGTTACCAGACAAAGCTCAAAAACTCCGCCGCCAAACCCGCCATATTTCTCCGGCAGATAAACCCCAAAAAGGTCTGATGAGGCAAGGGTTTTCATTACCTCCCATGGAAACTCTTCCTTTTCATCAAGCTCTGCGACATGCGGTGCTGCCTTTTCTGTGGCTATCTTTGCCGCTAAATCCTTAATCATTTGTTGTTCTTCGGTCAAAAAATAATTCATTATACACCATCCTCTGCTTCTTTACCAATTATTTGTATGGCATGATAGGCTGCATTCTGTTCTGCTTCTTTTTTATTTGCTCCCTCTCCTGCTGCTATCACGGTGCCTTTTATAGAAACTGTAATCTCAAAAAATTGCCGATGGTCTGGCCCCCTGACCCGGACTAACTTATACACTGGCAGGCATTTATTCTTGCGTTGTGTATATTCCTGAAATTGTGTCTTATAATCCCGTACATACTCATGTGTTGAAATTAACTCTATTTCTTCAACCAACTGTTTAAGGATAAATTTGCGAGCAGGCTCAAAGCCCATATCCAGATACATTGCCCCAAGCACAGCCTCAAAGGTATCCGCTAAAATTCCGCCTCTTTTTCTCCCACCAGTCCGCTCTTCACCCTTGCCTAATAATATAAACTCTCCCAAGCTTAAAAACTTTGCCAATTGAGCCAGCATAGTACGGCTAACCACCATTGCCCGTATCTTAGCCAATTCACCCTCTGGATATTCAGGATATTTTTCATAAATATGTTCGCTGACGGCCAGACTCAAGACAACATCCCCAAGAAACTCTAATCTCTCGTTTTGCAGGGTGCCTTTTTCTGCCTCATAAGCATAGGAGGTATGGGTTAATGCTTGATTTAATAGATCCCTATTATTAAATCTTGCCCCCAATTTCTCCTCTAATTCCTCAAGTTGTTTTAGTCTATCTTCATCTATCATTTATGATCTCCTGTATAATTATGCTCCCATTCACAATGGCGTAGACTTCGCACCCAAGCGGTGCTGTCTTGCATGTCTTCTCGTTCGCACCACATGCCTATGAATGGCTCATCAACTAACCTGATTTGCTTGTCTTGACCATCTGCCATGTTAAACTCCACAAACTCACATAGTAGGACAATCGTCTTGATTGTCATCAATTGTCTCAATTTATGAACTCAGCGAGTATAATCCTTATTCCTCTCTGCATTATACCCACGAACAATCAATGCCGCATTATGCCCGCCAAATCCAAATGAATTTGAAAGACAGACATCAACTGGCATTTTTCTTGCCTGATTTGGAACGAAATCAAGGTCGCATTCTGGATCCATTTCCTGATAATTTATAGTTGGTGGGATTATTCCATCACGAATACTTAAAACACAGGCTATGATTTCTATTGCCCCGGCTGCTCCCAGCAGGTGTCCGGTCATGGATTTTATAGAGCTTATTGGTATTGAATATGCGTGTTCACCGAATACAGATTTTATAGCCATGGTCTCAAACTTATCATTTAATGAGGTCGATGTGCCGTGGCTATTGATATAACTTATGTCCTTTGGGGAAAGATTGGCATCAGACAAAGCAGCCTGCATGGCTCTTGCCCCACCTTCGCCACACGGAGACGGGGAGGTAATATGATAGGCATCGCCGGTCATGCCATAACCTGCAAGCTCTCCATAGATATAAGCTCCTCTATTTATTGCATGTTCCAGAGATTCAAGGATAATCACACCAGCCCCTTCACCCATAACAAATCCATCTCTTCGCTTGTCAAATGGGCAGGAAGCCTCTTCCGGGGAACAATCTCTACTGCTTAATGCCTTCATATTGCCAAATCCTGCAATAGTTAAAGGGGTAATAGCTGCCTCACTTCCACCAGTAATCATTACATCTGCATCACCTCGACGAATAATATTTGCAGCATCTCCAATGGCGTGTGAGCCTGTGGCACAGGCTGTAACCACAGCAGAATTGGGACCCTTAGCACCAATCATTATGGAGATCATTCCTGAAGCCATATCAATAATCATCATTGGGACAAGAAATGGGGTCACCCGTCTTGGCCCCTTTTCTGCCAGAACCTTTGCCTCGCGTTCAATGGTACTTACCCCACCAATCCCGGAGCCAATATATACTCCTACTCTTGGTGCATCCTCTACAGACATATCAAGTCTGGCATCAGCTACTGCCTGCATAGCTGCACCAATAGCCAATTGACAAAACCTGTCTGTTCGTCTGACATCCTTCTTATCCATATAAAGGGATGGTTCAAAGCCGCGAACCTGAGCAGCAATCTGGCATGGAAAATCCTCAGGATCAAAGGCATCTATTCTTGACACGCCACTCTTACCCTCAATCAAGCTCTTCCAGAAGTCATCTTTATTCAATCCTACCGGGGCGATCACCCCAATACCTGTAATAACAACTCTTTTTCTTTCCATCTTCTTTTCCCTGTAATGGTTGAGGGTCAAGGCAATTACTCCGTTGATCCTCAACCATCTTCTACCTAAATATGTTCACTAACATAGTTAACTACATCATTAACTGTTTTTATCTTCTCCGCATCCTCATCTGGTATTTCAATACCAAACTCTTCTTCCAGAGCCATAACCAATTCTACAGTATCCAGCGAATCTGCACCCAAGTCATCGACAAATGAAGCATCTTGAGTTACCTGATCTTCACTAACCCCTAATTGATCAATAATGATCTTTTTGACCCTTTCAAGCACTGTTTCAGCCATTCGTTTTCACCTCCTATAATAATTTTAGGTTGTTTAGGCTATAGACTGTAGACTATTAGATTAATAATTCCATCTACCTACCTACAGCCTAAACCCCTACAGTCTATCTACCTTCCTACATCACCATTCCGCCATCTACCACAATTACCTGTCCGGTAATATAAGACGCTGCATCACTCACAAGAAATGCCACAGTATTTGCCACATCCTGAGGCGTGCCAAGCCTGCCAAGCGGAATATTGCCCAGCAGCTTTTCCCGTATCTCTACTGCAAGCACCTTGGTCATATCTGTTTCAATAAAGCCCGGGGCAATTGCATTTACAGTTATTCCTCTTGAGGCAATTTCTCTGGCTACGGATTTTGTCAGACCAATTATTCCTGCCTTTGAAGCCGCATAATTTGCCTGTCCGACATTACCAACCAACCCAATGATAGAGGCAATGTTAACGATTCGTCCAGACCGTTGTTTTAACATCACCTTAACAACCTCTCTGGTACAATTAAATGTGCCAGTAAGATTAATATCTATGACCCTCTGCCAATCCTCATCCTTCATCCGCATAAGCAAACCATCCTTAGTTATGCCGGCATTATTTACAAGTATATCAATTTTTCCTCTTTTGTCAAGTATCTTTTTTATCATTGCCTGTACAGATTCAATCTTTGAGACATCAACCTCAATTGGCAGAGCATCTTTATGGAATATTTCCCCCAGTTTCTGAGCCGTTTCCTGTGCCTGTTCAAAATTCACATCAGCTACAACAATCTCTGTCCCCTTTTCCCCCAAGGTTTCACAAATTGCTCGTCCAATCCCGCGAGCACTTCCGGTTATCAGGGCAACCCTGCCCTCTAATTCATTGTTTTCACAACACATAATTGCCTCCTCGTATAATAGATGGATAGGCTGTAGGCATTTAGGCTGTAGGAAGAAATTCGATCAATTCGCAAGACCTAACAGCCTACTGTCTCAACAACCTTAAACTGACGCAATGGTAGTAATTCTCATTTTGATATTTTTCCACCGCAGAGACGCAGAGTCGCAGAGAAGAAACGCTGAATGAAGCATATAAATTCTCTGCGACTCTGCGTCTCTGCGG
>JAZDHC010000170.1:0-3563 GCA_043806395.1 Candidatus Desantisiibacteriota bacterium
TCACTTTTATCGTTTTTCGTATGATTTCTTTCGGGCAAGGGACATCATCTACAGAATACAACCCCCTAACCCCCTTTTCTAAGGGGGAATTTTGCACTCTCAGCTAACCGCAAGCTTTCAAACAAAGATGAACCATCCCAAAATAATGGTTTTAATCTCGCTATCAAGAATGCAGAGTTTACTATGGCTGGGATGGCAAACTTTAAAGATGGCTCTTTTAATTACAAAAACAGCCAGGTCTTATTTGCCGGCAATTTCAGTTTGGCATCAGCCGAAGGGATAACAGGTGGTGCGGTAGGTAAATTCTCAAGCAATAGCTTTGGACTATTTGTATATGCGGGTGGGCTTAATATGCCCATTGCACCAGCGATATTTCTTACCAAGGTTGGCGGCGGATTCTTCTATAAGCCTACACAATCGGATATAGATGCGGTGGTAAATATTGCCTTGACTGATTTTAATGGAGTGGTGGCAAAAGCCGCAGGTAATATCAAGACACCTTCTCCTCCATCAGGAAACATACTTTTTTCTGCCCACCTATTTGCTGGGGTATCTGTTATAAATAAGGAGATACTCTATTGGGTGCAATGCTGGTTGGGTTGGAATCGGACATTAATAACCTTATAGCACTTGATACTCAGGAGTATATGAACTACCCTGTTTGTAATCCTCCTTTAAGTAAATCCGATAGACCTCAAATCTGTACTGATATCTACAATAACATTCTTTATGACTACAGAGCAAAAGAGCTGGATGTTTTAAGGAAAGACCGAGATGCGGAACAAAGTTCTTTTGGTGCAAACCTAAATGATATTCAGAAAGAAACTCCGGTGATGACGAAAAAATTAGAAGAGGTGCTTCCTCAAATAGTTGTCCCTACTTATGACCAACAAGCCGCTATGTTAAACCCGGTTGGAGGGAACCAATACAGAACCGTTAATGGTAAAACGATAGTAACTACTCAGCGAAGGGAATCTACCATAAAGAAACAGAGAAGAATTAATCCGCAGATTACGCAGATTACGCAGTCGTTCTAATACAAAGAAAAACAGTAACTACTCAGGTGTAAATAAGGGAAAAGGGGAAAGTAGGGGAAAATGGAAAAGAGAGAGAATTATGTTTCTTTTTCCCCTTTTTCCAGCTTTTTCCCTTTTCCCTTTAATCTCTTCCCTGTTCCCTTTTACCTTACTTACACTCTTTGAATAGTTGGCTGATTCAAAATGTGTCTGAAATAACAATAGCTGAGTAGTTACTATTTGTTAATTATTGATGTTAGAAGAGTCAGGTAAAGCGTTCTCCTCTGTTTTTTGTATCTGATTCAAATACAAGCAGTTAGGGAGTTCTGACACCATTTCCTCCTGAATCTTGTAGTAATTGCCCTCACTCAAGAATCGCACTTATCTTAAATATTGGAAGATACATAGCAATAATTATAAACCCTATGATTGATCCGAGAAAGAATATTAAAACCGGCTCTATATGCTTGGTGATTAGATCTGCCGATGCTTTGACCTGTTGACGGTAAGCATCTCCTATTTCTATTAATACCCGGTCAAGATCCCCTCTTTTTTCTCCGATCTTCATCATCCAGATAAGTGTAGCTGGGAAAAAGGCAGATTCCTCTAATGGTTTAGAAATAGTACCCCCTTCAATTACCTCTTGTTGTACCCTGTCTACGGCTAATTGAGCTATCCTATTCCCTAACACCCCCTTACTTAATGCCAGAGACTCTATGATGGGTACCCCGGCTGTAAGCAAATCACCTAATGTTCTACAAAAATGAAATATAGAATAATCACGCAGTAGTTTGCCTACAAATGGTATCCTTAATTTAATCCTATCAATAGCAGGTTTTAACGACTCTATCCTTGACAGAATAATAATCAGCAAAAAGATAATGACCAGACCAAAGCCAAAAATCAAGATATTTTCCTTGATAAACATTGATACATTGATGACTATTCTGGTTGGCAGGGGTAAGTTAGCACCAAATGAATCAAAGATATTGACAAAGGACGGCACAGTAACCGTGAGGATAAAGATAAGGGTAGATAGTGAGGTGGTTATCAATATTGCCGGATAGATCAGGGCATTTCTCACCCTTAGTTTTAAGATAGCTATTTCCTGAAAATGCTGTATAAGCTGGTAAAGCACCCTTGCCAGATTACCAGTTTCTTCACCTGCTTTGACCATATTTAAGTAAAGCTGACCTTCGTAGGATAAATACACATCCTTAAAAGCTGGAATAACAAATACAGCCAAAAAGCCTAAGATGAATAAGGCTATAACGACTAAGGTAATAGGATAGCCGACAGCAATAGCTATTTTTTCTCTCATCTGGCTTTTTGCTTCTAAATAACAAGCTGCAATCTCTAACATCCTTGATAGCTTATCACCCTGCTCACCTACTTTAATCATGGGTAGATATTGTTTGGGAAATAGTTGCGGATGTTTTTTAAGAGCGTCAGAAATAGAGATACCCTCGGCTATATCGTTTATTATCCTTTTAATATTGCCCTGTAAATCCAGCCTGAACAGCAATCTCTGCCGTCTGATAATCGCGAATTTCACCAAGCATAATGACATCTGGATCCTGTCTCAAGATGGAACGAAGTGCCTCTAAAAATGTAAACCCAGCCGCAGGGTTGGACTGTGTTTGGGTAGCAAACCCTAAATCATGCTCTACCGGATCCTCACAGGTAGTAATATTGACCCTGTCACCAATTATGGCATGGATATATTTCAAACCAGCGTAAATAGTTGTTGTCTTGCCACTTCCGGCAGGACCTGTGAGGAGAATCATGCCTTGTGAAGCAGTCAGAAGTTTTTCCAGATCCATTCTCATCTCACCCATGAGACCCAATTCATTCAAGGCTAAAAATTCCTTTTTGTCAGAAATCACCCTGATTACTGCCTTTTCACCATGAATAGTAGGCAGGAAAGAAATCCGCAGCTCTCCATCATTGGTTATAATCCTGCCATCCTGAGGCAGCTTCTTTTTATAAATAACTAATTTTGCTATTACCTTTAGCCGTGAGATTAATTGTTCCTCTATATCCTTGGGTAATCTTGCTATCTCCTGCAAAATCCCATCAATCCGATACTGTATCCTAAAACTATTCCCTGTCGGCTCCAAATGAATATCACTGGCATGATTATTAATGGCTGAGGAAAGGATGTAGTCAACTACCTTGCTTATGTGTTTTTCATCTTGTTTGAGGATTTTATTTATTTCTATTTCAAGTTGGGTTAAATCCATAATTGTTTCCACCTGTTGCAGTTATCACCGTATAAGTCTGCCATTGCCATGACTCTGCCAGTGTCTCAGGATATTATACCCTATGAAAGCTACTCAAGTCAAGTGAAATCTAACGAGGTTCAACTTGCAAAAACTTCTTGACAACATTGATTTGATATGCTATATTAAGGGACGGTTCACCTTTGTTTGAAAGCTTGCGGTTAGTTGAGAGTGCAATATTCCCCCTTAGAAAAGGGGGTTAGGGGGTTGTATTCTGTAGATGATGTCCCCTTGCCCGAAAGGAATCATATGAAAAACGATGAAA
>JAZDHC010000171.1:0-13485 GCA_043806395.1 Candidatus Desantisiibacteriota bacterium
TTGTACAGTCGTGCCACCGATACATCTTGACTGGCTTCGTTGTTCGTCGCTTACATACAGTAGTATGCTCGCTTCTCACGCCTTGCCAGCCAAGCGTCTCAGTGGCTCTTGGTGTACAACTTATTTTTTCTTGACTCCTAATGTAAATTCACATTAAAAACCCAGGAGCCGCAGTCGGTCCTGCTGGTGGTGGTGCTGGTATCCCGGGAGCTACTTTTACCTGAAGCATAAACATGTTCAAACCCTGGGCAATTGCTTCGGATAATACATCTGAAAGGTCAGATATATTATCACCCGTAAATTCCTTAGCCATAAATAGCCCGTCAATAATAGGTTTTAACTGTCCTTTAGTAGGTGCTGGCATAAACAATGACCACCTTATTGCTACTGCTGTTAGTGTTGCAGATAAACTACATTGATAATTCCATATTTCTGTTTCTTTACCCTACAGTCTAAACACCTACAGCCTATCTACCTGAGTTATTACATAAACATCCCCGGTGCAGCAGTTACCCCACCGGCTATCGGAATTCCCGGGGCTACCTTGACCATAGAGGTAAAAAGCATAATTCCCTGAGCAATAGCATCAGCCATCACATCAGCTAAATCAGAGATATTTTCCCCTGTAAATTGCTTGCTGGCAAAAAGACCATCTACAATGGGTTTTATTGTTCCTTTCCCAGGTCCTCCTGCTGGTGGTGGCATCAAACTACCTGGACCAACAGTAGAGCCTACTGGTGCGGCTGGCGGTGGTGCGACTACCGCCGGAATCCCGGGCAATACCTTGCCCTGTGCCAGAAACATAGTCAAACTTTGGGCTATTGCTTCAGCTATTACATCTGACAAATCATTAATATTATCACCCGTAAATTGCTTACTGGCGAATAAACCATCAACAATTGGTTTTATCATTGCCTTTGTTGGTGCTGGCATCTTTTAACCCTTTGCCTTGACAGTGGTAGAGGCAACTGGTGGGGCACCGGTTAAAAAGCATTTATGGGTCATATCAGTTACCACTCCACCGCCACCCTCACCTAAATCTATATTACCAGAGGCTTTTATTTTACAATTGGTACATTCAATCGTGGCATCATTAGCCACCTTAATCTTTATCTCACCATCAGATTCAACACTTACATTACCCTTGGATTGAATCTTGCTCTCACCCTCTATTTTAATATCTAATTTGGCTTTGGAATTGATCAAAACATCCCCATCCTTTTTTAAGGTCAGGGTAGTTTCTCCGGCTACAACATTAATATTACCCTCTGCATCCATCTTAAAATTAGTCGTGCCTTTATAGGGGGCTTGAATCAGAAACTCATTTGTTTTATTAGCCGGTGGTCTATCCTCATCATTATACAGTCGACCAGTAATTATCGGTTGATTCACATCCCCGCGAACAAAAGAAACAAACACCAGATCCCCTATAGTAGGGATAACCGCTGAACCAATATGAGGGGTAGCCACTGGTACCTTGCGAAGTTCTAAGCCACTATTTTTTAGCTTTACATTACACTCATAATTATCCTTATCACCATCATCAGAGTGTGGAAATATCGAGGTAACTGCACCCAGCTCACCAATCCGTATTTTTTGCAATTCATGCTGAACAATTTTCTGAATGGTCCCAACTATATTGTCAGTCATCTTGATATTACTCCAACCCTCTATATCCTATTTTACTAATAAATCCGATTTCTTTGCTCAACAGGTGTTGTATCTTCCTTACCTGAAACACACCATTCATATTTGTGTCAGGCATCCCTTTTACCTCCACAGCATCACCCAATTTTATCTCAGCATTGCCTAAGATGGTTAATGAGCCATTAATAGTATTTTTTTTCATGTCTTCTACGACTGCCTTAGCATAGGTGGCAGCAGCATCCTTGGTCCTGATGGTTGGATCGACAATCTCATACTTAGCCTCTGAGCCAGCAGTACCCTTATAGTCTTCAAAGCTCTTAACCAACCAGTGCGAGGTTTCATCCCCTTGTGAACTGGCTGGGCTTTCGCCATAAACAATTACCTGCCTTTCTTCGGCATGGTTGGTCATTTCTAAATTAATAATATCTTTGGCATATTCAACCGTATAGTCACCGGCTGTCTTCTGAAAGCCCTTAAAGGTCAACTTACTGTCCGGTGTCAAATACACATCGAAACCACATTTGATGGACAAATCCTGTATATGTTCATAGCCATTCCTTGTAGCGTCAATAACATAAAAAGGCAATGTAATTCCATCCTCTTTTTCACCAATACTTACCCCTGCCTGACTACTTAAATCAGCCATAATTGCCCCAGCGGTTTGAGATTCATAAATCTGATTGATTCGCAGGTTTAGTAATTTAGAAATAGCATTAAACCCTTTGACCTCCACCAAACCAATAGTAGACTCTACTGCCTCAACCGTTCCCTCAATTATCTGGATTAAATTATCTTTATATCCTAATTCTACCTTGCAGCTATCACCATTATTAATCTTCAATCCATTTATCTGAGCTAACACAATATTAAAGGTGTCTGCTGAGACATTCATATCTAATTCAATCTCAAGGCTAATAACTGTACTGGAAGTTGGATCGGCAATAGAGTCAATGGTTATCGAGCCTATGGTAATTTTATAGCATGGATACTGCAATTTCTTCTCCTTGAATAGGCTTCTCTGAATATGCCACTATTTTGAGAATAGTGGCATATCCCATAGTAATGTGGACTAATCAATCCATTACTGCCTTGACAGCTGTGATAATCAGGCTTATCATCGCGCCAATCAAAGGAACTATCTTCTTGCTTCTCTCAGATGAAGGAGCAGCAGCCAATTCATTTATTTTGGCTAATACTCCATTCGTAGGATCCGTAATTGCCGTATTAAGTTTAGTTAAATCCTCCGCGGTTAATGCCATTTTCTCTCACCTCCTTATTTTAGTTGTATGTACCAATGTAACATCGGTGGTTACATAATCATCTATAATTACTCAAAATCTTGGGGAAATATTTAACCACAGATGAACACAGATTAACACAGATTTCATAGAGATTCATCAATGTTAATCTGTGAATCTGTGGCAAGATTTATTTTATTTTCTGTGGCTTTCCCCCAATTTTATGAGTAGTTACATAATCATCTGTCAGCAATTACAATTTGCTTAGATTATCCTTGAAAGAATTGGCTAAATCTCCCCACTCGCTTCCTCCCCCTCCAATTATGGTAAGCAATAACTTAGCTATGATCTTAGCAAAGGTTGCATCCATTGAAGAGGCATATCCTGCACCTCCACTTAGCATCTCTTGCACCACTCCAATCAAATCCTCAAATACATCCTCTACCTTCTCATAACCCACACCCAATCCGAGAGACTTAGCTAATTCCTTCAAAGCATCTAATCCCAGCCCACTTAGTGTATCCTTAAGAACACCTAACCCTTCATCACTCAAGCCCTCAAGCACACCATTAAGTGTGCTTGAGTCGATATTCTCCATAAAACTACCTATGGCATCAGCATTAAGCCCAAGTCCTGCCAGGGTATTCTCTGCCTGAATATCCTCTAAAAGCGACTGAACCTCTAAATTAGCCTCTAAATCAAGCCCATCCTCTAAACCACTCAAAAGAGAACCTTCATCTGGCGGCGGTGGAGTAAATTCCTGTAAAGAGATCTGGTAGCAAATAGTATCTGGATTATCTGCTGTATCAATAAAAGACAGATTCTCAATAATTACCTCTTTTATATCTGTTGCCGTGGTAATATCTGCGATAAATGAAACTGGGGTTGCTGCATTGAACTTTTTGCGTATCTCTTCCAGGAAATCTTCTCTTATTTCATCACCCTGAATACTGCCAGAAAGGAATATTCTCCCTGGTCTGGTGCCCAGATTTTGAAAAAAACTACCATCTAAGCCGGGAATTTTATGTTCTACCAGCACCCTATTTTCATTAATCTCAATCTGCCGAAGCCCTTTTAACTCCCAATTGTCTAATACTGGTTTTACTTTCATCTTACCTCAATCCCATACCTTCTTGCCTGGTCAATAAGAATCTTGTTTATCTTCTCTGCTAATGTGTTCATTTCCTGTTTGTTCTTAAGTTCCTCTGAATAAACCTGAACATTGAAGGTATTATTTACCTGCGAATTCCCTCGCTCCGTCAATATCCTGCCCAGCATCTCATCGCTTATGGATATTTCCCCATCCTTGCCTGATTCGTACAACCTCTGGAGTAACACCCTGAGTTGGCCAATCCCCTCCTGCTGGTTTGCCCCTTTCTCAGGCAGGCTTTCTTCTCCGCCAAATACCCGTTGATTTGTCAGATATTCAAATAACCATGACCCTGGAGATTTTTCCAGTGGAGATTGATGTGGAAAAGCCACCTGACCAAACCGTTCCTTCATCTCTTTGATGATAAAAGCCTCTCCTTGAAGGGGTTCTCCTCCATCCTTCATTTCTCCCAAAATATCCGTTAAACATAAAAACTGACCTAATGGCAGAGGCACAGCAAAATCATCTATTACCCTCTTTACCGCCTCTAACATTTTATCAAGAGGCAAAAGCAACCCTTTTAACCTTTCCGCTTCGTGGCTAAGTGTTTTGGCTGTGGACATATAGCGGTCATTTACCCCATTGTAGAGATTATCCAATATCCTTATATCAATCATCGTTATTTCATTTTGGGCACTCATTTATCATCTCCATGTAAAGAAGAATCTGCCCAATGGTCATCCCGCTAACTTGTTGTGGTGTCCAGCCAAACTCCTTAGCCAGAATAAAACATGCTCTGACTAAAGGAGCTTGAACTAAACCTTTCAATTTATCTTCAGCCACTGATAACCCGCTGACTTGATTAATCTTGTCTATCAAAAACCCTACCAGTCCACTATGCATGGAATTTATCTGCTCCAATTTAAGGCTTGGTTCGACCAGAGCCTGTTGAAGCATCAAGGAAGAGGCAAGATACGGATTATCCTTGGATGCTTTAATTATCAACTGGATGTCCTTAATGGTAAGTGGTCTTAAGGTAACGGTATATTCTTTTTCCCCTTTTTGTTTTGGAGTACTATCAGGGTAAAGAATCTTCTCCGGGATTTCCACTATATGCGTTAAGGCACCACCAGCCATGAGTTCTTCTGGGGTTAAAGCCATTTTTTATCCTCCTACTTTCCTGCTTTATCCTCAACACTTACCCATAGAGCCATAAAGCCTGCCTTTTCCATGACAAAGTCGTCTTCCGGAATATTATATGACCATTCATTGAACTTGACCCCATGTATGGTCAAGGTACTACTTGTCCCGGGGATAGCAGGATTAGCCACATCAAGTACCAGATTGAAAGAGGGTTGAGCCCATGTTCCTGCTGGACGACTTGTTGCTGCCTCACCCAATAATAGCTTCAGCAAAGCACCATTGATATATGCCCGATGGATTGACCCGGTAACATTAACATTGCCTGGTCTTAATTCTGTGGCATACCGTTGCCCTAACTCATGAAAAGGTTTTACATCTGAGGTAACCTTAACCTCTACCCCGGTAGCCCTGCCAACGGGTGTAAGTTGATATTCGTCTATTACTGATTGAGCATTGGTCCCCTCTGGATTCTGGTCAACTGCCAATGCAATTGTTGCATCTGAGCCTCTATATACATTTGTATTTGCCATTCTTTTTTACCTCCTTTTTAGTCTAAATAGATGATCACCTTAATATAATCTATACTGAAGGTCGGTTGTAATGTCATGACAACAATGCATCTTCCTTCAATTTCATCATCTCGGGTAGCACTAACATCTAATGTGTATCCAATAAGCATCTCATCCTGTTTCATAGTGGCTAAAAAACCATCAATTGTGGCTTTCATTGCCTTGCGTACCCGATCATTATTAAGCTTACCAATGTAAGGAAGACAACCTTGTCTTACCCCAGCCTTAGCATAATCTACAATTCGACGGGTGGTGATTTGTTTCCATGCCCCATCATCAGTGGTTATCCCTTTGACTATTCTGTAACCATTCTTCTTTTCCAGAACCAACACCCTGCCATTAACCAATTCTTTAAGTTTGGAATAAGAATATTCATCACTCAATCCTTCTATGGCTAAGGTTTTATTGGTGGGACTAAAGTGTGGTGGAAGGGCTGATATAATACCAGCCACAGCACAGGCGGTGTAAGAACCAGATAACTCGGTTTTATCTGCTTTAATCCCCGGGGCAACATAGATTATTCGGTCGTCAGTACCAACATCACCTGTAATATCCCCTATCGCAACAGCATCACCTATCTCACAACCTACCAAACCGATTCTGTTTTGCTGATTACCTTCAGCTTCGTTACAATGGGCAGTCATTGCTGACTGGATTTCCGGTCCATCTATTCCTGGTGTAACCACTATATGAACATCTTTGGTTAATAATAATCTTAACCCTTCTTCATATCCTGCCTTGCCTGAAGGTACCCTTACTGCATAGACTGTTTTGGCACCATTACTAAATAGCAACCCTAACCCTCTTACCAGACTACAAGAATCATCAACCTCTCCAAATGCTTCTTTTGCCTCATCAAAGGTAGATAAACTAACAACATTATATGCCGACATATAATCTTTTCCCGCTTTGTTTTTTCCATCTATTGCTGTTCCAACTACCCCCACATTCCCCACACTAACTGCTCCGGACCTGATAAGTCCTTCGGCATTTACCGCCACATAAACTCCCGGTAGTACCATCTCTGTAATTACTTCTGCCATCTCTTTTCCTCCTTTCTTTATTAGATTTTTTTCACCGACAAGACACAAAGGGAGACCTCCCGAAAACCTTTCGTGTCTTTGTGGTTTTTCTGCTTATCAGACTAATGAACTAAAACTAATCAATCGTGCCATAAACCTCCTGCTCTACTACATGAAACTGGTTATTACTTGAGTTAAAAGTTCCTGTAGTTTTAATATATTTTGCCATTACTGGCTCAAAATCATCTGTTTGCCAACTACGATATTCCCCAGTAGTTTTATCAACGGCTAAAATCCAATTCTGTCCATCTGCAGAGACTTCAATCTTATATCGGTAGAAGCGATCATCCTTATCCCAGAGCAAGGTGCTAACCCTACTAACCTTTTTTAATTCAGACAGGGTTATCTGAAGATATGTTCCTGGCTTATTCCAGTTATGGGAGGCATATTTCTTCCTATCTAAATCTCCATCTATCATCAACCATGCTTTATTAGCCCCTACTCCACCTGCCAGAGCGTTCTGAGTGAGAAGAACAATCTGTCTGGATATAATCAGGCTAATTGGACTTTTCAGTAATACCTTAATTCCATGAGATGGGCTTTGACCAATAACTGTATTTGTAGGATGAAAACCTTGCTGTTGACTAATCTCACCGAGCACAAATTCAGCCTGAATAATGGTTGTTATCGCTTCATCCTTACTCATATTCAGCAAATCTGGCACTAACCCAAAGAGGGTTTTACTCAGAACCATGCTCTCTTTATAATATTCATTATCAATATTTACTCTAACCTGTGAGATAACCTCGCTGGATTCTTCTATAAAAGCATTCTCATAAATTACCTGATAATCTATCCCTTTTCTCCACGCATCCTGAGCTCCACTCCAGAGGACCTCTTTTTTAATTATTTCTGATAATTTTATCTGTGAGATGGCAATTTTCAAAAAACCATTTTTTCTTAAGTCAATCTTTTTTGTGTCAATTACCGCCATTAGATTCTTTGCTATATTTTCTATTTTTTCCAATCCATCATCTGTTTTTTGGGCCCATAAATCAAACAGAAAATGGCCAATTAATCTTGTCCCTTTAATAGTTCCTGTATCAACAATATCTTGCCGGGTAGTACCAATAATATCCCCAATCCCTACTGGTACTTCCTGACATTCTAATGAGGAGATAACTATCGCCGGCAACTGATCCGTGCTAAAAGGCAAAGTATCCCGCACAATGTTCTTTAATTCATCAGGAAGTATTGCTTTTATGTATTTTTTTATTTCTGAAATTAGCATCAAAGGAATACTCCAACAGACAAGAAGGAAATGTAAGTCATCTATCCACATTAAAAGATTATAATGCCAGACTATTATCAGATTTTACCATAAAACATTATAAAATACTACACATATATTGCTGTTTTTCAACATATATTACTATTTTTAAGGTTCATTACTTCTTTGCGGTATTGTGATGGGGTTTGGCCTTCATGGACATTGAAGATGCGTTCAAAATGGGTGAGATTGTTATAGCCTACGGAAAAGCAGATTTCTGTTATGGAGTGATGATTTGTGACTATGAGTTCTTTAGCTGTTTTTATTCTTATCTGATTCAGGTATTGGAAGCAGGAAACCCCAACATCTCATTTGAATTCTCTACAAAAATGATACTGGCTAAGGCAGGCACTTTGGGCAATACACTTAAGCGAGATAGGCTCTGAATAATTAGCTTCGATAAATTCTATTGCTTTCTGAATTCTCGGTAAAATTGTTTCACCTATTCCTGTATTTTTTTACTTTGCCTTGTTTGGATTATGCCTATACCTCAAGCCCCATCATCATGGAAAGTCTTCTCGCAATCTCTCTGGTAACATTTGGTTGGTTATAATCTCCAGTCTTTAATTTGATAGCTGCCTGAGCTACTAATTCCATTCTTGTATCTGGAGTAGTGTTTGCTATTTTTTTTGCCATCTCACCAGCATAAAGCCGAAGCTGCTGTGCCTCTTTTGCACGAGAAGATATTTCAATTTTATCTTTAGGAATTACTTTACCCTCTATCTGCTTTGTTACAACATTTCTGGCCTCTGTTTTTTGTATGTCCGGTGTGCCGGTAATAGGATTAATGGTCATTTTTTCCTCCTTATTATTCTCCCTCATCTTCTATATCGGTGAAATTATTAAAAAACTTAAGGATAATTTCAAAATATATCCACAGATTACGCAGATTAAGATTTTTTATTTGCTGTCCCATCAGAACATCTGTGAAATCTGTGTAATCTGTGGATTAAATCCCCTTTCATTCCTTCCCAACAAATACATACGAAACCCAACCCATTGTTCCGTTTTCAAGTTGGACATGATAATACCATGTCTTTGAGTCATCTATTACCCGTAATCTTATGCCCTTGTTAAGGGTGGTAATGGCTTGATAGGTAACCCCTGGTCCAGACCAGAGGGTAATATTATCGCTCAGCGTCACAACCATATATT
Source organism: Candidatus Desantisiibacteriota bacterium (assembly GCA_043806395.1). Classification (GTDB taxonomy): domain Bacteria; phylum UBA9089; class CG2-30-40-21; order CG2-30-40-21; family CG2-30-40-21; genus CG2-30-40-21. The sequence continues at coordinate 9,195 of JAZDHC010000171.1, forward strand.
TAGGCTCATGGAGTTTCTTGACCTCTTTGGTCACAGCAGCTTCAGGCTTTTTAATCACTTCTTTCTTTACCGCTGGCTTCTCCACTTCTGGTTTTTTAATCACTTCTTCTCTTGCCACTGATTTTTCCACCTCTGGTTTTTTCACTTCTTCCTTTTCTGCTGGTTTCCTCACCTCTGGCTTTCCTGCTTTCTCTGCTGGCAGCACTTTTTCAATCTTTTCAACCTCAGAAGGAATCTCTTCCTTAACACCTTCTTCCTTCACAGGCTTTGGCACAAACCTCATCTGAAGAGAAACCATATGGGTAAAACCAAGATCACCTTGAGGCACAAAGGCATAATCTACTTGATAGTTTGGCGATGGAGATAATCCAAATCCACAGGAAAATCCCTTCAAAATACTATTTTTGTGCAGATATAACCTATCATTTGTATCCCTTTCATGGCGATACCCTGCCCTGCATGTAAGCCATGGATTCGAATGAGATTCAACCCCAAAAGACATAAAGCTTGCTTCCTCTAACCATGTAGCTGTTTCTATTATTCCTAATGTTTTCTTGCCCTTAATGTTTCCCTCAATGGATGCCCCAAATCTGTAACCAATTGGCAACCTTGCCCTTTCCTCTACAAATTTTAATCCTGTCCCAATGTTTTGAACCACAACCCCAAGCCTCAAGAATCCCATCTGGTATAACATCCCCAGATCTGTAGCCACAGCAAAGGATTTCTCATCTGCAATCATTTGCTGGATAAATTTCAAATTACTACCCAGAGATATTCCTTTAGATGGTGATTTTGCATATGAGGCAATCAGCATGGTATCTTGTGCACCAAAGGTATTGCCTGTCTCCTCATAATCACCCTTGGTATCAATCCTGGTTTCTGGCATCTTATCCACATCCATCCGATTCACAGAGCAGGCATAAGCCACCTTTTCTTCAGGGGAATAGACGAAACTTATAAATCCTGAGCCTATCCCTGGCAGCCAATTATTCTGCATCATGGCTAATTCATAGCCATTAACTTGAGTAAGTCCAGCCGGATTCCAATAAACAGCAGCTGCATCATCTGCAATGCTACAGTATGCCCCACCCAATGCCATTGCCCTGGGACCAAGCCCTATCTTCAAGAATTGAGCCCCGGCAACACCCCTTTTAACTGTAGCATTCCCATCTGTTCTCTGGGCAGCCATGGCTAAGGATGGGAATATTATACTTGTTAAGATTATTAGAAGCCAATATTTCATACTTTTCACCTATAAATTCGGCATAGTTTAAAACTGTTCATCATAGAGTTGCAAAGATACAGAGAATAACACACCCTGTCGTAGGGGCAGACCTATGTGTCTGCCCTGTAATGGAGGAACACACCCTCCTCTGCAATAGCATTCATCTCGTTAGGGAATTACAACCCCCTAACCCCCTTTTTTAAGGGGGAATTGGAGAAATACATCCAGCTGCTCTTCCTACCTTATCACTGCAAACCGTCCAATCATTTTCTTCCCATTAGCCGTAGTAACACACAAATAAATTCCTGCATTTACCTCAATGCCATCATCATTTTTTATGTCCCACTGCACAAAGGAATTATCGTTAGGTGTAACATTCTCCATTATCCTGATTAAGCTACCTGAAACATCGTAGATCCTCACCGTTACCTGTCCATTAAACTTGCCAAACCTTACCCATGGACCATCAAGATATTTGCATCTATCCCACTCCTGCACCTTGACAGGATTAGGATAAATAAGCAGTTCATCAGAGACACCCACTCCTGACTGAACAGTAATTGTAAAGGTAGCGGTTAATGTCCCAATTGTTGCCTTAATCACATATTCACCGGTCATTGTTCCAGTCGTAAATGTGGCTGTTGCTGAGCCTGTCTGGGGATTAATGGTTGTGTTCGTGGCAGAAAGCGATGCTGTAGCTGGCATCTGTATGATTTCCCATGTAACTGTACCGGCTACCACATTACCAAACACATCCCTGTAGCCTATCTCCAAGGGAATATCCGCACCAGGCAGGCAGGTTTTTGTAGTAAAATTCTGGAAAAGGGTTGGTGTTCCATGATTTACACGAACACTAAACGACTTGAGCAATACTGCCCCAAACTTAGCATTTACCGTATATGTTCCGGCAATCGTGCCGAGTTTGCGATAAAATTCTGCCCTGCCTTCAGTTATATTGGTAGTACTCGTTGCCACCGTACTACTGCCACGAATCACTATCCAGTCAACCTTTCCATCATTAACTACATTCCCATACACATCACGAATAATCACAGCCACTGTGATTGTGCCATTAACCGTGGCTGTAGCCGTGGGTTGTTCAACCCAGGTAGTATTAGTTGCCGTTGGTGTACCAGCCTTTGCTATTATCTGTAACACTGCATCGCTTAGCCCATCAGCCCCTGCCTTCACCGTATAAGTACCGCTCTTATCCCCTAAGGTAATCGTAGTCATTGCCTTACCGCTCTCATCTGTAGTTGTATTTGTGGCTGAAAGGGTGGCTGTGGCTGGTGTCGAGCCCAATTCCCATCTGACCGTAGCTGTGGCTGAATTCCCATATTCATCACAAACCTTAACCTTAAGTAGACACCCCTCCACTACCCTTCCGATTATTTGTCCACTGTCAACAAGGGATAGTGTTAGTGTGCCATGTATGGCTGTGATAGTGAATGTTGCGGTTAATGTCCCAAATGATGCCCTGACAATATATTCACCTGTCTTTGTACCAAGGGTAATGGTAAGGCTTGCTGTGCCGCTTATGGTTTGGGTGGTTGTGGTTGCTAATATTTGTGATGATAGGGTGCCGACAGCCTCCCAAGTAATCATTCTGGTTGCTACAGGATTGCCATACTGGTCGGATAATCCCACCCTTAATTCTACCAGACTATTAACCATAGCCGTTGTTCCGGGTGTGATGGCTGTCATGGTAGCTGGTTCACCGGGCAATGCAGTAATGGTGATCGTTGCGGTTAATGTTCCCACCATTGCTGTAACAATGTACACGCCAGTCTTTGTCCCGAGGGTAAATCCGAGACTTGCTGTGCCATTCATGGTTTGGGTGGTGGTGGCTGCTATTCCCTGTGATTGCCAATTAACAGTTGTTGTTGCCACTTGATTACCATACTTATCAGATAATCCTACTCGTAATACCATCTGACTACCCACCATAGCCGTTATTTCGGATGTAATGGATGTACTTATCATGGCTGGCTCATCAGGTATGGCTGTGATAGTAAATGTAGCAGTCAATGTCCCAACGGTTGCCTTCGCCACATACACACCGCTTCGAGTGCCAAGGGTCAGGGTAACACTTGCTGAGCCTGTTTGAGTGTTAATGGTGGTGGTTGCGGCAGAAAGAGATGCTGTTGCTGGTAATGGCTCAATAAACTTCCATGTCACTGTGCCTGGGCATGGATTGCCAACCCCATCCCTGAGATATACCTCAAGATTCACCTGTTTATTTACAGTCCCATGGTTAACCGTAAAGTTTGTGGATAATTCTGGTGTGCCAATTATGGCTGTAATGGTGAATGTTGCGGTTAATGTCCCGGTTGTTGCCTTTACAATATATTCACCAGTCTTTGTGCCGAGAACAAGGGAAATACTTGCTGTGCCGTTTATGGTTTGAGTGGTTGTGGTTGCCAATACTTGTGATGATAGGGTGCCAACAGGCTGCCAATTAACGGTTGTTGCTGCTGCGGAATTGCCATAACGATCAAATATCCTTGCCCTTAATTCTACCGAGCTACCAACTATAGCCGTTGTTCCGGGGACAATAGATGCACTTATGCTGGCTGGTTCAGCAGGCAGGATATCAAATGCAGCTGTTCCTGTCTTGCCATTTTGAGTTGTAATACTTAATATTGCCTGAGATTGTGCCTTAGTAAATGAGGCTGTCCCTATCCATGTGCCACCACCTTGCCATGAAAATTCGTTATTTATTTCACCAGCAATTGTGCCTTTAGTTGGTGTGATTGTCCCCAGAGAGCTGCCAGCAAGAGTAATGGTGGCTGTGGCTGGATTATTGTAACTATCTCTTGCCACAACACTTATTGTTCCGGGCACGCCGGCTGTAAATGTAACTGGCGCGATAACGGTTATTATAGTTGGTGCAGTTGGCACAGTAAGGATACTGACCCCGCTTGTACCGCATACCATATTATCTGATGCCAAAAATACACCCACAAATATTGCCTTGCTTCCAGCCAGGGGGTTTGGCTGATAAGTACCTGATGCCTGACCATTGACATTGGTTTGAATAGTGATTGTGCCAGGGGTGGTGGTACT
>JAZDHC010000172.1:0-7320 GCA_043806395.1 Candidatus Desantisiibacteriota bacterium
ACTTTCATCGTTTTTCATATGATTCCTTTCGGGCAAGGGGACATCATCTACAGAATACAACCCCCTAACCCCCTTTTCTAAGGGGGAATATTGCACTCTCAACTAACCGCAAGCTTTCAAACAAAGGTGAACCGTCCCAAATTCGTCCATTTTCATCAGTTTCCTTTTTTAGATTGTTCCACTTTTCCAATACTGTCCCACATTTTTGACAAACATTCCTTGGGAAAGACGCTCCATCAACATTAAAAATCCGGTTATTCGATTTATTATATACAAGGATGTCGTCATGTTTTTTTGAAAAGTTGTTCTGCGGTATTCCCCCGCTTTCGTAACTCCAGATTATATGATTCATCTGATTCCCATTCCCAAAAACCTCATCCATTACCAATCTAATGTAACTATTCACCCTCCAATCACAATGCACATAAATACTCCCATCCTCTGCCAGCAGATCCCTCATCAACACCAACCGTTCATAAATCATCGCAATAAAGGAATCTGCACCCTTGCCCCATGTATCACGGTAGGCTATCTCTTCCATAATGTTGGGCTTTTGGTGAAGGTGTCGTCACCAATCTCAATATCCATCGAAAAATCCGCACCCACATCAAACGGTGGGTCAATGTAGATGAGCTTAATGCCACCCTGTTTTTCAATCTCCTCTCGCAGGGGTCCGTTCTTCAGAGAGGAGAGGATGAGCTTGTTGTCACCCCAGATGAGTTTATTTGTCCAACCCTTGAGCTGACGACCGCGGGTATCCATATCAAGCCGATTCAACAGAAAGGTAGCATGATTCTCCAATCTTGGCTCATCCACCTGCTCGATTATCTGAAACGGCAGCACAATATTGCAGACCTCACCCGTCTTGCCGTTCCAAACCAGCTCCACCTCACGCTTTTCATCAAAGAGCAAAAAGCGAAACTTGTTCGGCAACGGCTTGCTTGCATCCAGATAACGGATGATTTCTTGTTTTTCCTGTTCAGTTAATTGTGCCATAAATGACCTCTTTGGTTTTTAGCAATTTTGCATGATAAAACCATTACTCCGCCATCATAAACATCATCTCTGCCTCAGCAACTAAGGTATCGCCAACAAAAGCCTTGCCCTCCATTAATCCGGTCTTTGATCGCACACGAATGGCTGTAACCTCAAATCTCAATTGGTCTCCGGGCACAACTGGTTTTCTAAACCTTGCCTTATCAATCCCCATAAAGTAGACAATCTTGCCCTCCTGTTCACCCTCAGAAAGGAGTAGCACCCCACCGGTTTGTGCCATTGCCTCAATAATCAAAACCCCTGGCATCACTGGCTTGCCGGGAAAATGTCCCTGAAAAAAGTTCTCATTCATAGTCACATTCTTGATCCCAACAATCCTCTTGCCCTTTTCCACCTCTATGATTCTATCCACCAAGAGAAATGGATAGCGATGCGGCAATACCTTCATAATGTCTGTTATTTCAAGCATTTTATTTTACTCCTCCGTATTTTCTGATTTTTCAACTCTCAACTCTCAACTCCCAACTCTCAACTCTCAACTCCCAACTCCCAACTCTCAACTCCCAACTCTCAACTCCCAACTCTCAACTCCCAACTCTCAACTCTCAACTCCCAACTCCCAACTCTCAACTCTCAACTCTCAACTCCCAACTCTCAACTCTCAACTCCCAACTCTCAACTCTCAACTCCCAACTCTCAACTATGCCCCCCTGCCTTATGCCCAAAATACAAGGCAAGCGATACACACAAGATACCACCTCCCAGGCAGAGGATATTAAGTGGTTCCACAAATGATGCATGAAGCACATGCTTAAAGAACATAACAATAAGTATCATGAGGATAACCTTTGCCAACCTGTCCTTTAAGTCATCCAGACTTTTGATTAATAATATGTTAGAACCTCGTGCATCTTTTTCTGCTGCATCTATCTTGCTGATAAATAACTCATAAAGACCCAAGGAAAAGATCAAGAGTACAGTACCCAATAAAAAATCATCTACTGCACCAATGATATGTCCAACTAAAGCATCATGGAAAACATTGTATGGTTCAGAGATATGTCCGGCCATATAATGCCAGGTATGAACAGTCAGGATACCTACATCCCGTGCAGCAATCAAAAAAAGGACAATAGCGGAGATCATACTGGCGATTACAGCCGTGATAACAATAAATCGGCTATTCCATAAAACTGATTCAAATATTTTCTCAATCCATTTCATTTCTGTTTCCTCCTCGTATTGTTTTAAGATGATTAAGGCTGATCACTATAATGGCTATCAGCCCAAGAAACAAAACAGCACGAACACTATCAGGTTGTATTGGGTGCTGGAAAAAGTAGCCCGGACTAACTAATTTTATGGTTGTAGCATGAATATCAAGCCCTCCGCCATGTTCTGAACACGCCCGATGAAATGTTCCAACCACAGAGACAACAGCACCCTTACTGACATAATTACCAGTATGGTTAATCGCTGGAATCATAGGGGTTGGGGCAAAAACACCAATCCCATAATTTCCATCCGAGATATTCAGCCAGGCAAATTCCCCTCGCCTTGCCACCTCACCAACAACCTCACCCTCAATGGTAACGGTTTTTCTATCATATTCCCTGCATTTGGTAACTAATTCCCCGGATGTTTCACAGTAACAGGGGACAGACAGCATCAGCAGAAACAATATTATTAATATCCTCATTCCTACTCCTCTTATTCCTATCGTTTCATCAATGCCATACCAAACCCTACCAATGCCAGCACTGACATGAACTCCAACCGTCCAGCCCACATCTCAAAGATATAGACAATTTTGAGAATATCCGGCATTGAGGAGACGGTTATCCCACAGCTTAGTCCCGTTCCACTTGCCGTAGAAACAGATTCAAAAATAGCATTCAAGCATGGGTAGCCATAACATATTCCAACTAAGGCACCAATTCCATAGATTAAACAGAAGAAAAATGTTATTGATAAAGCTGCACGAACAATCCTGTCATCTAAGAATATGTCCTTGATATGATGAAATTTATCCTTGATTATAGCTGAGCCAGGGGAAACAAGACGGATTATATCCTGAATTATTCCCTTGATGATTATTCCAACCCTCAATATCTTGATCCCGCCGCCTGTAGAGCCAGCACAGGCTCCAATAGCCATGGCTATTGTCAAAACACACATACCTATCTGTCCCCATTCATCTATGAACTGAGAAGGATAAACAGTCTGATGACCGGTAGTTGTATGGGCTGACATAAGTATATAAATCCCTTTCTGAACCAGACAGGCAATATTGGGATAAATATTATTTTGCTGCAGGCTCATACAGAGGATAGTAAACAGTATGATTATGCTGATTAAAAAGACCCGTATCTCAATATCCTTGAATATTTCTTTTTTATTGCCTGATAACAGGGTATAATGAAGGATAAAACTCATTGATCCCAGGATAAAACAGACCATGGTTATTAATTCCATAGCCATGCTATGATAATAAATCATGCCCATACCTTGCGGTGCAAATCCACAGGTATCCCAAGAAGAGATAAATAACCACAGCCCATGCCAGAAAGATTCCTGAGGAGAGAATCCAGCAATTATCCCAGCTATCCAGAGGGCAATTGTACCAAGACAAAGATAGATACAGGTTATCTTCCATATTTCTCTGGCTGTATGGGTAATATTGGGCAATATCCTGTCTTCCCTGCCCTCACCAGCATACAGTCCGGAGGCACCACCCACCCTGCCCAAGAAAATCATGGCAATAAGTATCATCCCCTGTCCACCAACAAATGCCTGAAGAAAACGCCACATTTGAATACCATGTGACGCATGATCAAGGTCTTGAAACAGGGTAAGTCCAACCGTTGCCAGCCCACTCATGGAATCAAAGCAAGCGTCAAGGTATGAGTTAAAATGTCCACTTAAGTAAAGTGGTATTGCCCCAAAGAGCATAAACAATAGCCAAGCTAAAGAGGCAATAACCATCCCCTGCATCCACGAAAGTGTAGAGGTTTGTGGACAGAATAAGAGCAAGCCATACCCGATGATAAGACAACAAAACAAACCAATAACCAGATTCAGGCTATCAGGATACTCCCCATAAAGCAGGGAGATACCAAATGGAATTAACAATAATAATCCATAACCAATAATTAGCTTGCCCAGATAATATCCAATACTTTTTATATCTATAATAGTTGTTTTAGGAATCATATAAACCTGATTATGCCAGCAATACAAATGGCAATGATGATGATAATACCAATCAACGAAAGCTCTGATAAAAAGCCGAGGATAAAGTTAATGATATGTTCCCTTATCGTAGTTGTCCTATTCATTATATTCCCACCTCTCCCAGAAGGCGTTCGAGAAGTTCTTTTTCATGTTCAATAGTCGTAATAGCAATAAGGTCATCACCCTTTCGAAGGATGGTATCTCCTCCCGGGACTAAAACATCCTCACCCCTGACAATAGAAACAATAACCGATTGGGGTGGCAAGTGAATGTTTTTTATTGCACAATCTATAACCGTAGATTCTTCCTGAATATCTACCCTGACTAAGGCTAACTTGCCATGCTTAAAGGTCATAAGGCTCACAAAGTCATCCATGGAAGCCTCTTCTTCAATAATATGAGCAATTATAGAAGTACTATTTACCGGCACATCTACCCCTAAGGAATGGAAGATCCGTTCATTTTTGGGATCATTTACTCTGGCAACTGTTCTGGGAATATTAAACTTTTTCTTTGCTAATTGGCAGATAACGATATTATCCTCATCATTTCCAGTAACCGTGGCAAGGACATCTGCTTTTTTGATGCCAGCATCCTCCAGATAGCGTGATTCGCAGCCATCTCCATGAATAACCAGAATATCTAAAGCTGAAGCAATCTCCTCACAAACAATCCTGCTTTTCTCAACAATTGCTATCTCATGCTTGTCTTTTACCAACAAACCTGCCAGACGAAAACCTACTTTTCCACCACCAACAATAACAATGTTCATCTAAAATACTCCAAATGATTCAAAGCAGAGATGTAACTACTCACCACAGAGGCACTCAAGACACAGAGAAAGAATTCACAGAATCAGACTAAGATTATCCGCAGATTACGCAGATTACGCAGATTAAGATTTTTTTGTTTGTTGTCTTTCTTTTATTAAAACATCTGCGTAATCTGCGTAATCTGCGGATTAATTCTTCTCTATGCCTCTATGCCTTATCTCTTCGTCTCCCCTACGGAAATCAAAATATCCCCTGTTCGTGCGTGCATATCCTTCTGAGGATGGATGGCTTCACCAGGTCTGATTATGGCAAATATCTTCACCCTTTCCCTTTCTTCTATTTTTTCCATAGTCAAATCAGACAGATCATCATTTACCTTTAATTCAATGACATCCATTCCATAATCCTCTGAAAGGGAATGGGTAATAGTTTTTTCTATAAGTTTATCCCTTATAAGTCTGGCAAGCAGGGTTGTGCCGCCAATAACATCCAGACCAAACTCTTCATACAACTCTTCCCGTTTTGGGTCATAGATACGGGTGATTACCCTTGGCACCTTAAATATAGTTTTTGCTACCTGAGCCGCAATTATATTTACATTATCCTCATTAGTTACTGCTGCCAATGCATCAGCCTTTTTAATGCCAGCATCCTCTAATACCTCCAGATCATAGCCCGAACCAACTTTGGTGATACCATTAAAGTTTGCCCCAAGCCTGTTAAAGGAATGACTATTGCGGTCAATAACAACAACATTGTGTCCCTCTATGCTTAAAAGATTGGCTATCTGTGCCCCAACCCGTCCACATCCAACAATAATAGCATACATTTGTTTAACCCCTGAATATTGCCTCAATTACTTTATTTTGTATAGAATACCATAGAATTGACGATAAGTCAATTAAAAAATTTGAAGCCAGCAATCTAATCACACTTTTTTTATTGACTCTAAACACATATATTAAAACATCTGCGTAATCTGCGTAATCTGCGGACTGTGCTATAATTCATAGAATAGACAGAAAGAAGAGAAGCAATAATTACTGGCTAACAAACAGCATAAAGACTGACCAATCACCCCTTCACAAATATTTTTACCACCCCTGCCACCCTTTTCCCAAGTGCTTCTGCCTCTTGCAATTCCTTATCACCTGGCTTTCCAACACATGCTGATCCATAATGACCACCAGCAGAGATTGGGTCACCAACAATAATCATTTGATGTATAAGCATTGCCTGCAAGATAGAAAGGATGGTTGTTTCCTTGCCACCTGTCTGATGACCAGAAGTGGTAAAGGCTGCACCTATTTTATCCTTTAACTGCCTTCTCACACTGACGCTTTCATCAAACATCCTTTTGACCTCAGCTGACATACTGCCAAAATAAACCGGGCTGCCAACAATTATCCCATCTGCCTCAATCAAATCATTATTGCTGACCTCTGTCACAGCCTTTAAGCTAACCTCACACCCTTCATCCATCACGCCTTTTACTACTGCCTCAGCCAATTTTTTGGTGTTGCCACCCTTTGAGAAATAAGTCACTAAAACCTTTGCCATAATTGTACCTCCTTAATTTTGTCCCCTGCTATACGCACATCCACAATACTTTTGTCGATAAAAAGAATGTTGTCTGGAAAATTCCATTGCCCTCTTAAACCCATCCTGCTTCTTAAAATCATACCCCAAAAATGTCTCACTGCTAATCGTAGCACCTATTTTATTGATAACCAATGCATCCTTGTGTGGGCTAATCGTAAGTGTAGTAGCAAAATAAGGCATACCTATCTCCCTGGATTTCCTGCAAGTTTCTTCCATCCTCATTTGAAAGCAAACCTCACACCTTGCTCCACCCTCAGGCTCATTCTCCAACCCCTTTGTCAAATCCCCCCAGCGGTCATAATCATATTCACCCTCAACCATATGGAGATCAAGCATTTGCGAAAGACTACTCACTACATCCAGCCGCTTCTGATACTCTTGAGATGGATAAATATTGGGATTATAGAAAAACCCAACCACCTCAAACCCATCCCCTCTCAACCTTTCAACAACCGAACTCGCACATATTCCACAGCAGATATGCAATAGAACAACCTTATCCATTAATCCCTCTTCTTCTTGCAGTATCCAATATACTTATCGGTTTATCATGGTGGTGTTCCATATCATAGGCTGATATTGTCGAAAGTCCCTGAAAGCACTCCCGTATCCTGATGATTTCTTCCATAGATAATGGGGAGACCCCACATGGACGCAACGGCGTATTTATTTGCACCTCATCAGGCTTTATCTCAAACGCCAGATCTGCCATTTT
>JAZDHC010000173.1:0-9942 GCA_043806395.1 Candidatus Desantisiibacteriota bacterium
TCTCCTGTGCCGTGAAATTTTCCCTCTTTTTCTCACCCATAATATTCCTCCAATTAGATAGATTTTTAACCCCATTCTGATTATACACTATCGCTAAATAAAATGGAAGAAAATTATGATTCCGTCTGAAGCAACACAATACAACTGTATAGGTTATGTTAATTCAATTATTCAGCAATATTTGTGGGACACAATGAGCTTCAAAGGGGGAATTAGAGAAATACAGAGACGACATGCATGGCGTCTCTGCACCATCGTCCACCTATCTCGTCATTTCCCTTAACCCTTCCAATTTCTTCATAGCATTCCCTGAATCAATAGATTTGGCTGCTAATTTTATTGCTTCAGTTACATCATCTATTATTCCGGCTGCTAACAAGACAAAGGCAGCGTTTAAGAGGACAATATTTCTTTTTGCTCCCATGTCTTTTCCGGATAACACATTCAGAGCAAATTCTACATTTTCATCCACACTACCGCCTATTATCTCCTCCAGAGTTCCCCTTTTTAATCCAAAATTTTCAGGGGATATCATATAAGTGCTTATTTTTTTGTTTCGGAGTTCAGTTATCTTTGTTCTGCCAGATATGGATATTTCATCTAATCCATCCTCACCATGGACAACAAATGCCCTCACGCTTCCCAGATTCTTGAGGACATTAGCCATGATCTCTGTCATGCTTGGGTCATAAACGCCAAGTAATTGAAATTTTGCCCCTGCTGGATTGGTCATGGGACCCAATATATTAAAAATGGTACGAATGCCTATTTCCCGTCTTGGACCAATGGCATATTTCATGGCTGGATGAAGCATTGGGGCAAACATGAATCCAATCCCCACCTCTTCAATACACCTTTCAACAGTCTCTGGTATAGCCTCGATATTTACACCCAATCCCATCAAGAGGTCAGCACTGCCACATTTTGATGATACAGAGCGATTACCATGTTTTGCCACCCTTGCCCCAGCCCCTGCGGCAACAAATGCAGCTATGGTTGAAATGTTAATGGTCTGTAATCCATCACCACCAGTACCACAAGTATCAATTACATCTCCCTGAACGAGTATTTTTGTTGCTTTTTCCCGCATTACCGCCACTGCCCCGGTAATCTCCTCCACGGTTTCGCCCTTCATCCTCAATCCAGTAATAAAACTTCCAATCTGAACTGGTGTGGCAGAGCCAGTCATTATCTCATTCATTACCTCAAACATTTCGTCAGTAGACAGGTTGTTACCCTTGACAATTTTATCAATAGCCTCTTTAATCATTCCATTTCCTCCTCGTATAATATGTGTTACATGCAGGTTGTTTAGACTGTAGGCTGTAGGCTTTTAGGGAATGGTCACGCAGGATTTCTCTTCTACAACCTATAGCCTAATAGCCTAATAGTCTACAGCCTAAATAATTTCCGCCTCTTGAATAACCCTTAACACCTCTTCCCTTGTTGCTATTCCGGCAGCTATCTTTTCTTCCCCTTGTTCCAGAAGGGTAATCATGCCCTCTTTAACAGCTGCCTCTTTTATTTTAGAGCTGTCAACCCTGTTCATAATCAATCTTTTAATCTCTGTGGTGACAGGTAATAGCTCAAATATCCCTGTCCTACCACGGAATCCGGTATTATTACATTCCTTGCAGCCATTTCCCTTGCAATTAGAACAAATAGTTCTCACTAATCGTTGGGCAAGAACACCAATTAAGGATGAGGAGATAAGAAAATCCTCTATGCCCATATCCTGCAATCTGGCAATGGCTGTAGCTGCATCATTTGTATGCATGGTAGAGAATATCAGATGTCCTGTAAGACTTGCTTGAATGGCAATCTCTGCTGTTTCCTTATCACGAATTTCTCCAACCATCAGAATATCTGGATTATGCCGCAATATTGATCTCAAGCCTGAGGCAAAGGTGAATCCTATCTCTGGCTTTATCTGTATCTGACTGATTCTGGAAAGGTTGTATTCTATCGGGTCTTCGATAGTAACTATCTTTTTTTCTGATGAATTTATTGCAGACAGGGAGGCGTAAAGCGTAGTAGTTTTTCCACTGCCAGTAGGACCTGTGGCAAGGATAATACCATTTGACCGATTGATTAGTTGTTTGTATCTATTTATAATTGTAGAGGGAAAACCTATGTTTTCAAGCTCCAAAAATCTTAAGCCTTTATCTAAGATCCTGATAGATACGCATTCACCATAAAGTGTAGGCAGGGTTGAGACACGCAAATCTATATCCCTGCCATGTATCTTAACCTGTATCCGTCCATCCTGTGGCAGCCTTTTTTCTGCAATATTCAACTGAGCCATTATTTTTATCCTTGAAACAATTGCAGAATATAAATGAAATGGTGGGGCAGAAAGATCATAAAGAACGCCATCTATTCTGTAACGAAGGATAATGATTTTTTCGTACGGTTCAAGGTGAATGTCAGATGCTTTTTTCTCCGCAGCATCTTGAATAATTGCATTTACCAGCTTGATCACTGGCGCCTCACTTGCCAGATGTTGAAAACTCTGCATGTCGGGTTCTTCTGTAACAACAGGGGCTATACCAGAAACAATACTCTCAATAGTTCCTAATCCATAATATTTTTTTATTGCCTCCTCTATCTCTGGCAAAGATACCTTCACTATTATTATCTCTTTATTCAAAAGCAAGCCAATCTCACTTATGGTTTGCATGTCAGAGGTGTGAAAAGCAGCAAGGGTAAGGGTTCTATCAGTAACAACAAGCGGAAAAAGTTTGTATCTATTAACAAACCTTGCCGGCAGCATTGAGATAGCCTCTGGATTTATCTGAAAGTCTGATAATTTTTCCAATGGATTATACCCCTTTAAGCATTTCTTTTGCAGCCGTTTTTACATCCTCAAGCGTTATCTGTTCCATACATATTGGATTTTGACACCTTGAAACCTGTCCGAGATACTGTTTGGTACAGGGACTGCATGGGAGTTGTTTATAAATAGTTATGTGCCCTTTTCCATATGGACCCCATTTATAAGGAATATTTGGACCATACAATCCGAGAACCCTTGTACCCATTGCTGCAGCAACATGTAGGGGACCGGTATCAACACTGATAAATAGTCTGCACCTTTGGGCTATTTCGGCTAATTGCTTTAAGTTTGTCTTGCCAACTGCAAGAATTGGTTTTTCTTGCATAAAGGCAAGGATATTATCCACTAACCATGTTTCAGAGGGTGCACCAGTAAATATTACCTTAGCCTTATATTCTCTAATAAGCCAATCGGCTAAACCAGCAAACCGCTCAAGCGACCACCTTCTACAGGTAGCTGATGGTCCTGTCCCGGGGTGTATTCCCACCACAAAATCATCTAATTGTATTCCATTTTGCTTGAAAAATGAGTCGATGTACTTTTTGTCCTCTTCAGATGTCCATAACTCAACCAATTTGGGTGTTGTATTGTCTGCCCCCAATGCCTTAGCCAATTCAAGGAAAGCTTCAACTTCATGTATATCTGCTTGATATGGTACCCTTATTGAGAATAATCCTCTTCTGCCTTGTCCATGCAGATCAAATCCAATCCAATTTTGTGGAAAAAGGCAATAAGTAATCAGACTTGAGATGCGATAGTAATGATCCATTTCTATTACAGTATCAATGTTTTTCTTGCGTAGCTCTTTAATAAATCTTATTAATCCTGATAATCCCTTATGTTTGCCAAAAATGTCATAATATATTATTTCATCCAGAAATGGACACCCCTCAACCACTTCTCTTACCCTTGGGGTAACCAATATGGCTATCCATGCTTTGGGGAATTTTAGCCGCAGAGCCTTAACCGTAGGCAAGGCTACTACCAGATCCCCTACAGCCACTAATTTTATCAAAAGGATGCGTTTGGGTTCTAATGGTTGCTTTTTCATAAGTTTGTTGAAAATCCCCAGAAAAAAGCATAATGGTGTGCCGATAAATCTATCTACCTTTTTGAACAGTTCCAATTTATCCATAATACTTGTTATTTTACAACATTTTGGATTTATTGTCAATAAATTTCTTTACACTGCAAAATTATAATTGCATAAATTGAAAATTTATGTTGACAACTGCTGATTAATAGTATATAAATATGTCTTATGGGACTCATAAGTCCTATAGGACATATTACTATTGTAGGAGGAAATTATGCAAATTGATGAATTACTTAAACTAATGGTAGAAAAAGATGCCTCGGATCTTCATATAAAGGTTGGCAGCCCGCCTACCCTGCGAATACATGGGAGGCTTTACCCCATAGAGTTACCCCCATTACGGACTGAGGATACAAGGGGAATAATCTATTCCATGATCACTGAGGAACAGAGGAAACGGTTTGAGGATGAGCAGGAATTAGATGTGGCTTATACGGTAGAAGGGTTTGCCAGATTCAGGGTAAATATCTTTCTCCAGAGAAGGACGCTGGGGGCAGTATTTCGTCTTATCTCCTTGAAAATCCGTACTATTGATGAATTACATCTGCCTGGAGATACCTTAAGGGCATTTTGTCAAAAACAAAGGGGGTTGGTTATTATTACTGGTCCAACCGGTTCAGGCAAGTCTACAACCCTGGCATCAATGATTGATCATATCAATTCATCATACAGGCGACATATTGTTACCATAGAAGACCCCATTGAATATGTTCATAAAGATAAGATGAGTCTCGTTAATCAACGAGAATTAGGGATTGACACCAAAACATTTGCCGGTGCATTACGGCGAGCATTAAGACAGGATCCTGATATTATCATGGTGGGTGAGATGAGGGATGTTGAAACCATTGCCTTAACCCTGATGGCAGCTGAAACAGGGCATCTGGTCATGGCAACCATGCATACCAGTGGTGCTCCGCTGGCTGTTGAAAGAATCATAGATGCTTTTTCCACAGCCCAACAACCCCAGGCTAAGGCACAATTGGCAATTGTCTTAGAAGGGGTAATTGCTCAGATATTGCTTCCACGGGCTAATGGGAATGATAGGGTAGTTGCTACAGAAATACTTACAGGTACGACAGCTATCAAAAATATGATTAGAGAAGGCAAAATACATCAGATGTCCACAATTATGCATACTGGCGGACAATTCCAGATGCATACCATGGAACAATCATTGAAAACCCTGTATCAACAGAATGAAATATCTTTTGAGGATGCCTTAGCTGCTACAAGTGATCCAGAGACATTTAAGAAGTTGATAGGCAGATGATTATAGCCATTATCTCCGTAGCCCTATGCCTGATTGCAGTGACTATTCATGAGGTGTCACATGGGTTTGTGGCATATAAACTTGGTGATACAACAGCTAAGGATCTGGGACGATTAACACTGAATCCTCTGGCTCATATAGATCCAGTGGGGACACTTATTGTTCCCATTGGGTTAGCCTTGATTCATTCCCCTGTCTCATTTGGCTGGGCAAAACCAATACCCATAAATTTTCAAAACCTTACATCTCCCAAACAGGATATGATCTGGATTGCCTTAGCCGGCCCAATGGCTAATCTATTATTGGCTCTTGGATTAAGCCTTTGTTTACATACAAGGGTAATATCTGAGATTAATATTGAGGGTAATCCAGTAATATTTCTTGCCATGCTTATTAATCTCTTACTGGCTATTTTTAACCTTATCCCCATCCCTCCCCTTGATGGAGCAAGGGTAGTCATTGGATTATTACCCCCAAAACAGGCATATGGATATAGCCGCCTTGAACGCTATGGTTTCGTAATTGTTTTTGCCTTGTTATATCTTGGAATTGTGGAAAAGGTAATCTTGCCTGTGATATTGATGATTATGGGGATTTTATATCCTTCGTAACATAAGGGAAGTAAGGGAAGGGGACACATCCCAGCTTTATTTCCCGTTACATCTTGCCTAAAATCTCCCTTATGATGCCTTTCACCTCTGGTCTTTGCCGATTAAGGATATCCTCATCCTTGGTTTGTAAATATTGGGCTAATATCCTCAAGGGGAATAGAAAGCCTGTATATTTGCTGATTTCAGACCTGTCCAGAATATCCAATAACTCAAGTACCTCCACTGCCTTTTCCCCTTTCAATAACTTGATAATAAAGTCCATCAGCAGTTGATTAAATCCGGTCTCTTTTTCCGGTATCTTGTGTGATTCCAATATGTGCTTGAATTCAATAATCCTGGATAAGAGCTGGTGAGCAGTACCCATATTCTTTTCGGCAATAGACTGGGTTGTCTGTTTTAAGTAAAACTGGATTACATCCTTGCTTATTTTTTGCAAATACTCTGGTTTAACCAAGGTATACTTAATGGCACACTCAAAGCAGGCTATTGCTTCAGCATGCCGGCCAAGATTAATCAAAGCCATGTCCTTGTTGTACCAGGCATAATCATCTTGTGGGTCAATCCGCAGTTCCTCATCATAGCAGGCTATCGACTCATCATACCTGCCTTCAGCACATAGATTTTCCCTTTTTTCGTGCCATTTTTGTATCTCTGTCTCTTTTTTCCTCCTCACCTCATTCACATAAGTAAGGTGTATCTTTACCATTTCAGCCTCTCCAACTTGTCCTGTACTCATCAGACGAGTGTATCTTGAGGCAAGTTTTTCCCCTTCTTTCTTCAGCTCATCCATCGAATACCACAGCTCGATAAACCTTATCAGCCAATCAAATCTTTTTTTCTGCCTTGTAGATGAGCGAATCTGATACCAGATACGGAACAACTGTTCGGCAACATCGTAATAAAATGTCCCCTTTTTCTTGCCTTTTTCAATTGATTTAAGGTAACCGTTAGCAACCAATGTATTAATTATTGCCGTAACCTGGTTAAGATTGAGTTTCAACATCAATGCCAGATTAGAAGGGGTAGCGGCTTCGTCCATTTTTGACAGGGCATCCATTATCATCCGTTGTTGAACAGATAATGCCTCCATCTTAGCCTTAAAATATGGGGTAATTTCATCCAGTAGTGTCTCAAAGGCAGATTGCACCTTTGATAACTGTCCCAAAGTGAATATTTGAAAAAGGAAGAGCAGCAGTCGCGGGTTACCACCGGTTAAATGGTAAATGGCGTTTATCTTTGGCACATAAGCCGCAAAATCAGCTGTTATTTTATCTTCACCGGTTGTCTCTGCCCAATTACGAATAA
Organism: Candidatus Desantisiibacteriota bacterium; assembly: GCA_043806395.1. Taxonomy (GTDB): domain Bacteria; phylum UBA9089; class CG2-30-40-21; order CG2-30-40-21; family CG2-30-40-21; genus CG2-30-40-21. Next base: position 7,122 of record JAZDHC010000173.1, read on the forward strand.
AAGAAAGGGCATCTTCCCGGGATAACTCTATCAGGTTTATTCGTTGAAACATGCTATAAAGTGGTTGCTTGTAGTCGATTATCTCCTTAAAAATGGTAGATGAGGCACCTATTAAAAGGGCGGTATTATCATCCATCAGGAAGGTTCTCAGCCGCTTCAGAGAAAGATTATCCATAAACCTTGAGCCCAAGATAAAATCAATGTTATCCACCAGAAGCAAAATCCTTTTATTTTCATTCTTAGTGAACTGATGCAAGAAGGAAATAGCCTTCTCAACTGCCACGGAGTCATCCTCTTCCTTCTCCAACTCCAGGATAATCTTTGTCAAATAATCAGGTATTGGCTTTTCCCCAAAGTCTGTCAGTTCGTTGGCAATCTCGGTAATGATTCTTTGACAAAGCTTAGCCAGATTTGTAACACCATACTCCTCTTCAGCAAATTGGAGCACACACCAGTTATTTTCCTTGTCCTTGATAGTAAAATATATCAGCCTTAAAAGGTGAGTCTTGCCAATACCGCGTGGACCAACAATAAGATAGTGTTGTAGGGAAGGGGTATCTGCTTGAATTTCGATTTTCTTTAGCATATCATTTAGAAGCTCTTGCCTTGCGGTAAGCGTCTCCTTCAGAGTCTTGTAATCATAATTCATGGGGTTATAGGGGAATACCTTCATTTTTTTACATCTCCCGTCCATGCCTTTGCCACCAGTCTTTCAAAACTTTACAAAAGAAAGAATAATTGCCATTATCCTTGTTGATATAAAACTCATCCTCTAAGTAAGCCAGTATTCCCTCAAATTCCATCTTATCCTCTCTTTTTGAAATTTCCTTATATAGCTCCCATAGTTGAGAATAAGGTAGAGACTCACAAACAGAAAGTTCTTTTAATAGCCCATAAGCTATCCTCTGGAAATCAAAAGGATGGTTTGATAGTCGCTCAAAGAAGTAATGGAAATAGTGCTTACAATCCGGCCATAATATTCGTTCATGGTATATCTTTTCAATCCCTTGCTCAGTTAATGTTTCTTTGCAGTTTAATATCTCTGTCAGGATGAGCTGAATAAAATAAGGGACATGGATACCAACCAATTTTAATATTTTTTCCTTTAGATTAGTCTCAAGTTGTTTATTTTCAGACAAAAGTAGTTCATCAATAAACCCTAAAGCTACATCAGAAGAAAAAGGCGGAATTACTACATTTTCAAAATCAGAGAAATCATCTGCAATCCCATATCGTTTTAAGCAGAAAGTTAAGGAATCAGAGCTGGCAATCAGGAATCGGCAGTTTGAGTTAACCATCTGTCTCTGATCCAAAAACCACTTCGAGAAATCAGCAATATTTAGTTCATTCCCCTTGAAATTTTCCAGCATATAGAGGAATTCATCAAAGAGAAAGAGGACATTTCCTTGGCTGATTGATTCAAAGAATCTTTTGCCATCCTCCTTCCATGTATCTTTAGTTGGTGGTTTTTCTGGTTGTGTGGCAAGCAACGGAGGTAGCACCTCTGTCGGAGATAGCACCTCTGACAATTGTTGAAGCCCGGCGACAAATTTTTCTGGAAAGGCAATATGTTGGAGTTCCAAATGGACTACCTTCCAGCCTTCCATTGGATTATCATACAGATGATACATAATACTGGTTTTTCCAAACCTTCTTGGTGCAGAAAGAAAGATATTCTTTGCAGGCAATATCTGCCATAGATTTTGGATAACATCCTGTCGGTCATAGAAATTATTATCCCTGGCCACACCGCCAACGATATTTCTTGGATAAATGTATTTTCGGCTGTTTTTCTTAATATTATTCAAATGCTTCGCAAACAAGCCTTTCTTTAGTGATTTAGAATCAGAATCATAGACCTCATCCTCAGTGAATTGATATATTTCTTCTTTGCTTAAGCCATATTCATAGAAACTAAACCTATCAAAATCATAGACAGGGATATTTTCTGTCCTAGCATAGACTTCTTTATAACATTCGGCAATAGTGAGGTTGACCTCATTAAAAATAGATTGTAATGCATCTGGTTTTTTTATTGATGTTATCGGTAAAAACAGAGCCAGGGCTATTTCTTCCTGCTGATTATACAATAGGGTTAAAAATCCAGTTCTATTCATAGTTTATTCCTCCGATTTCTCTTTTTTAGTATCTTTTTTCGCAAATCATCGAAAAATTCATCTGCGACATACAAAAGATCACTCATTGCAGCCATCTTTATTTTATCCTTTTCATCTATCTTTTCACCAATCCTACGCTTTTCATAGATGAGGTTATGATCTTTTTTGTCCCAGGCATGTTGTAATTGGGTCATGATTTGCAGCTCTACCTTTCTTGTTTTGTCCTGCATAGGCACTTTTAAGATAAGATGAACTGCTCGGTGAGAGCGAGTGCAGTGTTTAACAATGTAGTCTTTTTCATCTGAAATTTTGCAGCAAGATTTAAGTCCGGAGTCAGCCTTTAATCTTTCCATTAACACAAAGATATCAGACAGGTAATTGCAGACTATCCTGAATCTGGTGATATCTTCCATCTTTGTATCGAAGTTTTCAAGGGTATATTCTTCTGGCTGACTTATAATCTTTTCCACAATTCTTTCAGGTGATTTGAAATTATCTTTGGTCTCAATAACTTCAGCAGCAAAACACCTATTTTCTTTCCCCTCATACTCTTTATTTAACGAATTAAGGGACGGTTCACCTTTGTTTGAAAGCTTGCGGTTAGTTGAGAGTGCAATATTCCCCCTTAGAAAAGGGGGTTAGGGGGTTGTATTCTGTAGATGATGTCCCCTTGCCCGAAAGGAATCATATGAAAAACGATGAAA
>JAZDHC010000174.1:0-4159 GCA_043806395.1 Candidatus Desantisiibacteriota bacterium
GGGCACCTCTAAAAACTCAATCAAGTCGATGATGGCAAGGCGCAAAGAAGCGAAAAAGCGCAGTTTACATGTGGTAAATGAGCATTTTGAGCGACTTTGCAACGCAGCCAGCGCGGCTTCAGTGGGTTTTTAGAGGTGCCCCATAGGTAATAGTCTTTCTTTTTCCTTCCTTCAGCCTTAGAGAGTGGATAATTGAATGCAATAAAGCCAATAATCGTAATTGTTCAATAAAGTGTGGAATTCTTGCAACGCCACTACTAAATGTGCAAGATGGAGATTTGCCACGAAGGCACCAAGACACTAAGGAAACACTAAGAATATCTTCCTTTGTGTCTTTCTTCGTGCCTTTGTGCCTTTGTGGCTAATCCCTTCCTTTTTCCACAGGATATTGAGCAATTACCAATAATCTTAATTCACTTGCTGATTTCAGGATTAGCAATTATATTAAACAGATACCAGAGGTACTATCTCAGTGAATATACCGCTGCATTTTGGAAACAAGCATTATTTTTCATTCAAACAATGGATGTCTCAAAGATTTAATTTTCCAGTAAACAAGCTCTCTGTAGATGCTGGTTTTATTTGTCCCAATCGTGATGGAAGGATTGGGGATAATGGATGTACTTATTGTTATAACCCTAACTTTAGTCTGGCTGTCTACCATAATCATGCTTCAAATAGTATTCAAGAACAAATCAAAAGATTAATGCTTAAAAGCAAGAAAAAAGGCAAATTTTTGGTTTATTTTCAGCCATATACCAATACCTATGGATCACCTGAGAGGTTAAGGTCATTATATGATATTGCCCTTCAGGATGAGAATGTAATTGGACTTTGTATTGGTACCAGGCCTGATTGTGTGGATAATGAGATCCTTTCACTTATTGAGGAGTATGCAAAAAATTATCACATTTGGCTTGAATACGGGCTGCAATCCATTCATGACCATACCCTGAAAAGGATAAACAGGGGACATTCGTTTGCTCAATTTGAGGATGCAATAAACAGGACAAGGGGCAGGGGTATATTTATCTGCGTGCATATTATCCTCGGATTGCCAGGTGAAACAAGGGAGGATATGATAAAGACTGTAAAAATGCTCTCAAAAATGGGAATAGACGGGATCAAGATTCACCACCTTCAAGTGATAAAGGACACACCAATGGCGGAGGAATTTTATCAGGGAAGGGTTAAGGTATTTACGCCGGAGGAATTTATTCCATTAGTTTGTGATGTGCTCGAATACCTTTCTCCTGAGATTGCTGTCCAGCGACTTTTTGGCGAGGTGCTTGATGAAAAACTGCTTATTGCCCCTTGCTGGATAAAACCAAAGAATGAAATATTTGTTGCAATTGAGGCTGAGTTTTTGAAAAGGGGGAGCTTTCAGGGTGAGAAGAGTTTGTAATATGCTTTCTACAAGCCTTATTACGGATACTCATAAGCACCTATGTCAACTATGCCATTCATTCGTTGGCTGCCATCTTTATCTGTGGTGAGCCAGGTAGGAATAGCAGAATTTGTGCCGGCATCTTTACAGGGAGAGCCTGATTGAAGATGATAGTCGCCGTTACCTACAAACAGAGGGTCAGAACTGATGCTTCCCGTTCCAACCGTACATTTATAGTAATTATTGTTCGTAGTTGTGCCATTGCCCCAAACACAGTTGTAGTCAACGGTTAAGGTACCAACAGAAGTGTAATTGCTGATACCATAAACCTCCTCGCTACTGCTGGTACCGTTGTTTGTAATGATATTATTGGCAATGGTTAAAGAAGTGGAGTAACAGTCAATGCCATTATTCTCATTGCCTGTGATCGTGTTGTTAATGATCTTTGGGGAGGAAGAGGTAGAGTAAATACCATCATCTTTATTCTTTGCTATGATGTTGTTGGCAATAGTTGGAGTAGAGGATCCTGTACAGAAAATACCATTTTTATTCTCTGTTATATCGTTGCTTATAATGGTTGGAGAGGAGAAACTACAGTAAATGCCATCATCAGTATTGCTTGTTATGGTGTTGCTGTTGATGGTTGGAGAGGAAGAATTGCTGCAATAGATGCCATTAAGCCTATTGGCTACGATTATATTGTTTCCGATGGTTGGGCATGCACCATCTTTGCAATATATCCCATTGCCATTGCCTTCAGAAATCCCTGTTGCCCCAGTAATTTTGAATCCATATATTTTTGCTTTATCTGTAGCATTACCCTCCAAGTTCACTGTGCTTGCAGCCCCAACCCCTGAGGCATCAATCGTTGTCCGGGTTGCCCCTGCTCCAACCAGAGAAATCCATTTGCTGATATAAATCGCCTCTGTATAAGTACCGGCAGCAACAGAAACAGTTCCTCCAATATTATAAACATTCAATCCAGTCTGGATAGTCTTTTTGGGTCCAACAGTACCACCCTGAACCGTAGAGCTTAAGCCATCATAGGTATTGTTTCCAATTTCGTTGTTTACATAGATAGTTCTACCCCCTGCGGAAACAATGTAAAGACTTAATTCTTTAGATGTGTTTCTTCCTGCACTGTCTGTGACATGGACAGTAAAGGTAAAAGACCCTTCTATTGTTGGTGTGCCTGAGATTATACCGGTGGAACTCTCAAGGGTTAAACCTGGTGTCAGGGTGCCAGAAATCTTGGACCATGTATATGTGCCTATCCCGTTTGTAGCTGTTAAGGTTGCAGCATACTCTATATTGACCTGACCATCTGGCAGGGCATCAGTAGTAATCATCAAAGGTCTCCCTTCTCCTTTCAAAGCTACCTCAAAATTTGGTGTATCAGGGTCATTGGATGGAATGGTAAGGGTTCCCCTCTTTGAACCTCCTGATTGTGGTGCAAAGACTACTTCTACGGTGTGGCTTGCTGCTGGGGTTATGCTGCTATTTGAGCAGTTGTCGTTCTGGATAAAGAAAGAATCTGTAGCGGTGATAGTAATTGTTCCTATGAATAGAGTTGCTTTGCCTATATTTGTTATGGTGAAGGGCTGAGCGGCAGATTGAGTGCCTACATCAATTGTCCCAAAGTCATAAGAAATAGGGGTGACTGAAATTTTAGGGGTGTCTGTTCCAAATATTACCGCAATGGTATGGCTGGTGGTAATATTAACAAAGGTGTAGCTCCCGATTGCCCCAACTGAATTTTCATCTACCACTACATCCGCTATATGGTAGCCGGTATTCGGGGTGATGGTGAATACCTGGGTTGCCCCATAGTTTACCGTAGTCGTTCCTGAAGGGGTAATACTCCCATTAGCACTCGCTCCGGTTGTGATGGTGTAGGTATTAGTGGCAAAGGTGGCTGCAATGGTATGGCTGGAGGTAACATTGCCAAAGGGATAGCTTTCTGGTGTCCCGACTGGATTTCCATCTACCTTCACATCCGCTATGTGGTAGCCGGTATTCGGGGTGATGGTGAATACCTGGGTTGCCCCATAGTTTACCGTAGTCGTCCCTGAAGGGGTAATACTCCCATTAGCACCGGCTCCGGCTCTGATGGTGTAAGTAGCTATGATAAAGGTAGCATGAGCTTCATTAGAGTAAGCAGAGCTGCCTGAAGAATTATAGGCACATACACGATAATAATAGGTACTATCTGGAGTTATGCTGGTATCAATATAATTCTTTTTATTGGCGGCTTCAGTAGTAATTTGTGACCATAACGAACTGGTACCTGTTTTTCGCTCTATCTTGAAGCCGGTTTCATTAACAGATGTATCTTTCCATGCGAGGTTAATCTGCTGAGTAATTGAACCGGCCTGAGCTGTAAGATTAGCTGGCGGATAGAGTAGGCAAGGGTCTTCTGGGTTATATCCCTGATTTTGCATCTTATCTTTCAGCTCATCCATTTTCTGCTCAATGGCTTTTATAACTCCCAGATTAAAGCCTGCCTCTACCATTTTAGGGGTAAAGACTCCCAGACCAAATAAAATGGCTGTCAATAAGCATATTCCTTTATTTTGTAACCACATGTTTTTCATATTGGTAGCACTTCCTTCGTAGGGACATCCCCTTGTGGGCAGCAATTCTAATTATGAACCGCAGAGACACAGAGACGCAGAGAATACGCAGATAAAAAGATATGGAGATAATAGAGATAATGAAGATGTGAGTGTTTTTACTGCAAATCCAATGAAAATCGTTTCTTTCTATCCCCCA
>JAZDHC010000175.1:0-4132 GCA_043806395.1 Candidatus Desantisiibacteriota bacterium
GAGGCATAATAACCTTCGTATTTATCAAGCTGGTTATTTATGTACCATTCATAGGGTATGGCTGCAAAGAGTCTGGAAAATGTATCCGTTAATAATTCAAAATCTAAATCCTCTATTGCCTCATAGACCCTTGATTGTGTATTCTCTTTAGTCTGGGCATCTTTATTTAGATAAAATAGTATATAATTATTTAAGGAACTTTTTACCTCTAAGTTTGGATAGGTCAATTTATATTCTATTCTTGCCCCTATCTGTTTTTTATCCTTTATCGTCAGGTATCCTGTCTGAAACAATAATGCTGCCGGTTCTATAAAATCTACATCAAATGCCCCTATTAATTCCTCTCCTGCCCTTATCTCTTCAAATTCTGGTATGTAATACTGCCTCTCCCTTAATAATTTCATTAAAAATGTCGGACTACCGGTCTCAAACCAGTAATTCTTAAATTCTTTGCTTGCACTACCTAAAAATAATAAGATGTCAAATGGATTATATACACTCTCCCCAAGCCAAGAGTATCCATTGTACCACAATTTCACTTTTTCTAAGTCTACACCCATTAAGTGTTCTTTGAATACTGTCTCTAAATCATTTTGAGTGTAGCCACAGATTGTTGCAAATCGCTCGTCCAAGGTTATATCCATCAGATTGTTTAGTCCAGAAAATAATGATACCTTAGAAAATTTAGATACACCTGTCAGCATTACAAATTTGATATAGGCATCCGTTGACTTGAGAACAGAATATAAATTTTTAAGTTCTTCCCGCATCTCTTGAGCAACCATAGACTCTTCTATGTTGTCTAATATCGGCTTGTCATACTCATCTATTAAAATTACTACCCTCTCACCATACTTTTCAAATGCCTTTGTGATTAATTTTTCAAGGTAATTACTTGTTAATGTTTGAGTTTCACAATCTACACCTAATTTGTTTTGATTCTCTTTGAGTACAAAAAATATTCTCTCTCTTAATTCTTCTCTCTTCTTAAATACGCCTGCCCCAAAATCTATCTTTATTATCGGATATTTCCGACTAAAATCCCATTTATCTTCTATCCATAAACCCTTAAATAACTCTTCCCTGCCCTCAAATAAGCTCTTTATCGTGTCTATTAATAATGACTTACCAAATCTTCTTGGACGGGATAGAAAGAAATAAGTGCCATTGCTTATAAGTTCATAGATAATCCTTGTCTTATCTACATAGCAGCAGTTCTCTTTGATTATCTTTTCAAATGTCTGAATCCCTATTGGTAATTTTTTCATCATTATACCTCATTTAAGACAAAAAATAACCCTGCATTACAATATAACATCCGGGCGAAAGCTATTAGTCGATCCTCACCTGATAGTATAATCTGCCAGATGCACCAGCACCTACGCTTCCTAAACTAAATGTTACTGCCCCGGGAGTTGTTACATTCCAATTAGCATATGGTAGTGTTACCCCATCAGCGGCATTGTCGTCCTCGGTTGCAGCTGTAGCATATGTACTACCGGCTGCACCTATCTTAATCTTTCCAGTAACATAAGTAGTATATTTTGGAATCATGTCGGTTACAGTAACATCATTGGCAGCTATACTGCCGGTATTACTATATTGAAGGCAATAGGTTACCAGTGAACCAGGCACATTTGTACTGGTTCCGGTATAACTACCTGAATTTTGCACCTCATATGTCTTGGTCAAGGTAATTATGGCTGAGCCACAAATAGTGGTAGCAATATCTGTTAATGTGTCTGTGCCCCCATATTGCCATGAACCCACCACGAATACAGGTCCATCATCTACGGTTGAAGCAGTAACTGCGATTGTTCCCATGTCCCTATCACCTGCTCCAGCAGCTATAGTTACTCGTACTGTAAATGTAGCCATGGCATCCTCAGCCACAGTCAGGGTAGCGATTGGTAATACTGCTGTCCATCCTGTGGGAAGCTCTGCGGTATTAAGTAACAGATTAAAAACATCTGTAGCATTACCCAGATTGACTAATTGATAAGTATAATCAACGGTTGTACCTGGCGAGCTATTCTGGTCATCGGTTAATGTCCCCCACTTGCCACCGTATATTTGTCCTACAGTAACCGTGACTGAAGCACAGGTGGTAGTCATGGTTCCGCTCCCACTAAACTTAAATATGGCTACAACATCACCAGCCATATCCGCAATACCAACAGTACCAGCATCACCGCCACTGACAATCTTCTCCCCTGCTGTTGTTCCGCTTGTCCCTGTCACAGCATAGCTTATCGTTGGTGAACCAACCAGCAAAGCCGCACCAATTATCCATAACAATACATTCTTTTGCATTTTTCCCTCTCTTTTTTGTTTGATTTGCATATTGTCATTCAGCATACCATCGTGATATTTTTATTATTACCCTCTTTCAGAAAGATTTCTCTCCAAGACGCAAAAAAAATTTTAATCCGTCCACAATTTTTACTTAATTTTACCACTTACCATTTCCCAATCAAACTTTGTTATATTTCTCTCTATTTTTGAAAATTCTATTCCTACCAGATATATTGCCTTGCCTGAATTTAAGTACTTCTCATAATATTTCTTATTCTTTATCTGCTCTAATGCCGTGTTTTGCTGACTCTCCCCTTCCACCACCTTAAACTCAAATATTATTACCAACTTATCTGTTTTTACGGCCATATCTATTCTGCCATGATTGGTAGATTCTTCTACTGTTAGATCATATCCAAGTGAGGCAAATATAGCATAAAATATGGAGGCATAATAGCCTTCGTATTTGTCTAATTCATTCTTCATATACCATTCATAGGGTATAGCTGCAAAGAGTCTGAAGAATGTGTCTCTTAATGATTCAAAATCTAACTTCTCTATACATGAGTAGACCCTTGATTGTGTATTCTCTTTAGTCTGGGCATCCTTATTCAGGTAAAATAGCATATAATTATTTAAGGAACTTTTTACCTCTAGGTTTGGATAGGTCAATTTATATTCTATTCTTGCCCCTATCTGTTTTTTATCCTTTATCGTCAGGTATCCTGTCTGAAACAATAATGCCGCCGGCTCTATAAAATCTACATCAAATGCCCCTATTAATTCCTCGCCTGCCCTTATCTCCTCAAGCTCGGGCATGTAATACCTCCTCTCCTTCAATAGTTTCAACAAAAATGTCGGACTACCGGTCTCAAACCAGTAATTCTTAAATTCTTTGTTTGCACTACCTAAAAATAATAAAATGTCAAAGGGATTATACACGCTCTCCCCAAGCCATGAATATCCATTATACCACAGTTTTACTTTTTCTAAATCTACTCCTTCTAAGTGTTCCTTAAATATCGTCTCTAAATCATTCTGAGTATAGCCGCAGATTGAGGCATATCTTTCATCCAGTGTTATATCCATTAGGTTGTTCAGCCCAGAAAATAATGATACCTTAGAAAACTTAGACACCCCTGTCAGCATCACAAATTTGATATAGGCATCCGTTGACTTAAGAACAGAATATAGATTCTTAAGTTCTTCCCGCATCTGTTGAGCAACCATAGACTCTTCTATGTTATCTAATATCGGCTTGTCATACTCATCTATGAGTACTACTACCCTCTCTTTATATTTTAATGCTGCCTTCATTATTAATTCATTAAAACAACCCGATATCGTCTCGAATTCACACTTAACCCCTAATTCTTCTTGATTAGTTTTTAAAATTTCATGTATTTTTTTGTTTAATTCTATCTTTTCTTTCGGTATCCCTGCCCCAAAATCTATTTTTATTACCGGATATTTCCGGCTAAAATCCCATTTGTCTTCTATCCATAGGCCTTTGAATAACTCATTCCTACCCTCAAATAAATCCTTGAGCGTGTCTATCAACAATGACTTACCAAATCTTCTCGGACGCGACAAGAAAAAGTATTTTCCACTGTTTATAAGTTCATATATTATCTTCGTCTTGTCAACATAACAATAATTCTCGCTAATTATTTCACTAAATGTCTGAATCCCTATCGGTAGTTTTTTCATGATTATGCCTCGCAAAAAAAGATTTCCTCGCTAAGTTCACAAATTGTGATTTTTGTAATCATTCGATTTATGAATCAAGTAGTGGAAGACTTTAGCCTTCTGCTACCTCTGTACTCTATTAGATAAA
>JAZDHC010000176.1:0-4779 GCA_043806395.1 Candidatus Desantisiibacteriota bacterium
TCATTTTGATATTTTTCCACCGCAGAGACGCAGAGTCGCAGAGAAGAAACGCTGAATGAAGCATATAAATTCTCTGCGACTCTGCGTCTCTGCGGTTCATAATGAGAATTACTGCCTACCGACAATTAAGAGTTGTTGAGACATTAGGCTTGACAAATGTTGTAAGCTGTTGACATATTTGTTCCTGTAAATATTAAATCGATCGTAAGTGTTCAGCCATCAGCTTTCAGTCATTAGTCAACATCCGAAAAATCAGGTGGTGTCCCGATATAACTTAAGCTATAGCGGAACACCATCGAACCTTTCAAAGGGCAACAAGCCCTCCCGAAGGTTTCTGTCCTTCGGGAGGTTGATCTCGCGTAAACCTTCGGGAAATAAACCTCCCGAAGGTGAAGAAACCTTCGGGAGGGGAGGAGATTATCTGCTGATTAGCTAATTTGGGACACCACCAAAAATCAAGGGAATGGTAACCCACGAATTCCATTTGTTAAGGAAAAAGTAAATCCTACGATAGGACATTTTCTCTATTGGGTGAGTTAATTCCTGCAAAACTGATAGCTGACAATTGACAGATGAATGCTTGCAATCAATCTTATATCGTTCTTCCCATTTATACTCTGAGTTGTTGCGATTTTAACAGTTTAATAAAGCCTGCACCTTATCTTTATTCCCTCGCACGATTTGTATAATTACCTGTTCCAATATATCCGCAGGGGCTTGATCTACAAAAGCAATCAAACCTTCCACTTCCCTGCCCCACTTTTCCATCAAAACATTTCGCACCATCCGCACTAATTCAGTATACCTTCCCTTTTCCATTCCAATTTCCATTCCCTCTTTCCTTCCCTCTTCTTTTCCAATTTTTATTCCAATTCTCTCCACACTTGTAACATATGGCATCTTTTTTACCTCCTCGAATTTTTGTATCTCTTCCCATACTAATTTTTCTTCTTCATCATTTAATTGCAGTACCCAATCAATGAACTCAAACAATCCTTTTATCTCATCTTTCCCATAGTCTTTATCATATAATTTCCTTATCAGATATAGCTTAGCATTAAACTTCTCACCCTTTCGTCTTGCCCTTTCTCTTTCCTGAGATGCCAGAATTACTATGGCTGCTGGATTGGAATCTTGCTCCAACCTTTCCCTATCGTAATCCATCAACCTGAAAGAAAGATATTTGAATTCTACCCCACTACCATAAGATTTAAGCTCATATCTCCCCTCTTCCCTGTCTTTCTCTGAACCAGTCAAGATAGCCATGCTTTATCACAGAGAAATCTCTATAAGCCGATAGTTAAGATAATACTATAGAAACCCAGAATTGTCAAGAAAAATTTCAATCCGTACAATCAGCCCTGTCTTATTGCCTCACATGGTGAAATTTTAGCGGTAGCCATACCCGGATAATATCCGCAAAGCGAAAGTGGAACACAGATAATCCCTGACCAGAACAAGGCGTTTAATAAAATATCAAACAGCAATTCTAATTATGAACCGCAGAGACGCAGAGAATGCACAGATAATGTGTAAAAAAAGATATGGAAATAATAGAGATGTGGTGGTTTTTACTGCAAATTTAATATAAATCGCTTCCTACTATCTCCTGCTATCTTCAGCATCTCTCACATATTTCTCTGTGCCTCTGCGTCTCTGTGGTGAAAAAATGTTATAATGAGAATTGCTGGGGCAAGAGAGCATATATTTTTATCTTATGAGGATAGGGTTGAGAATAATAGGGAATTAATTTTAGAAAAAACAAAAAAGGTTTGCAAAGATAGAAGCTGGCAAAAACTCGTAGCTGTTATGGAATAAGGAGTTCGCGAGATTTGCACACAATTATATTGTGCCAATCTCATTATCGTTGGTTGTATATGATATGTCGTTGTCTCTGATTTTCAGTTCTGTAGCAACTTGCCCGAAAAACAAACAGAAAGGTCATGATACTTTCTTGCTTTGGTTGGATTACAATAGGAAAAATCACTTTGTATAAGGCGATTGTTTTATCAAATATTCAGTGTGAGACAGGTTTAGAAAATCATCTACTATAAAAAAATAAAAAAAAATGTATTTTGGGTCAAATTTTTATTGACATTTAGAAAATTAATAGTATAATATAAAAATCATAGTAAATTATGATGAATGTTTATAGTTATAGTCTGAAGGGGGGTTGATAATTGGAAGCATTGGGCCGTCACTTGTTATTAGAATTATATGATTGTAATCCTGAGACATTGAATGATGTGGATGGGATAACAAACACAATGACGCAGGCAGCATTAGCGTCTGGTGCAACTATCTTAAAGGTAGAGTTCCATAAGTTTGCACCAATAGGGATAAGCGGTATGATTATTATTGCTGAGTCTCATCTGTCAATCCATACCTGGCCAGAATACAAGTATGCTGCTTGTGATGTTTTTACCTGCGGTGATAAAATAGATCCGTATTTAGCCGTAGACTATCTTACAACCCATCTGGAGGCAAAATCTTCTTCAATTATAGAGATGAAGAGGGGGATATTAAGGGATCAAAAATATCAGCCATTGAAACACAAACAGGAGGTCGTAGTAAATGTCTGATAATAAATATTATACATGGCATACTGAGCCGATGCATACCTATGAACAGCACTCCATTGCTATTAAAGGGATGCCAGTTTCCATTCAAACCCCATTCCAGCAAATGGCAATCATAGACAGCTTGCGGTTTGGTCGGTGTTTGATATTAGATGGAAAGGTTCAATCCTCAGAGACAGATGAGTATATCTACCATGAGGCATTAGTTCATCCAGGCATGATAGCTCATCCTGACCCAAAAAACATTATGGTTGTTGGCGGTGGCGAAGGGGCAACAGTAAGGGAGATATTAAAACATCCGGGTGTTGAGCATGTGGTTATGGTGGATATTGATGAAGAGGTTGTGGAAAATTGTAAAAAATATCTGCCTGCTTGGCATATGGGTGCATTTGATGACCCAAGGGTAGAGGTTTTGTGCCTTGACGCAAGAAAGTATTTAGAGGAAACTATAAAAAAGTTTGATATGATTATCATAGATATTACTGAACCATTGGAAGGTGGACCAGCATATTTATTGTTTACTCAGGAGTTCTACAAAATAGTTCAAAATCGTCTGACATTAGATGGAGTGCTTGTTGTTCAATCAGGCTCTGCAGCTAATAATGATCTGCTTTGTTTTTCTTCTATTCACAAGACCCTTCGAACAGTTTTTCCACAAGTTAAGGCATATCATACCTTTATCCCCTCAATTGCTTTGTTGTGGGGGTTTACGGTAAGTTTTGTTAATGGGAATAGGGGTGTATTGTCCGGGGATGAACTTTCTTTAGAATTAGAAAAAAGAGGGCTTAGCTCCCTTAAATATTATGATATGGAAACACACTTAAGTATGTTTTCTTTACATAAATACCTGAGAGATTCATTTGAAAAAGATGGAAAACTAATTCAGGATAATGCCCCATTGACATATTAGGAAGCGTCCTGCATTTGCGGTTATACTCAGCGAGGGTATAAATTGTGAGTTTTTGGTGAGGATTAATCAAGGAGAGCAAGGCGTGAAGGTGAACCGTAGGGGTAGACCTGTGTGTCTACCCAAATAATTGGGCGAACACATAGGTTCGCCCCTACGAACCTGAACAACGCAGCTATCGTTGATTAAGACCAGCGAAAAACACAATTTATGACCTTGCTGAGTATAAATTGCTGCATATGTTTCTAATTGTATGGGTGAAATTTTTTTTATTTCAGGGCTACAAATTCAATGTTCTTAAGGAGGCACTAAGTGATATCAGTTACAATAAAACAACTTCTCGAAGCAGGGGTTCATTTTGGGCATCAAACCCAGAAATGGAATCCTAAGATGGCACAATATATCTTTGCCCAAAGGAATGATATTCATATCATTGATTTGCAAAAGGCAATGAAGGGACTAAAGGCAGCCTATGCCTTTGTTCGGGATATAGCTGCTGCTGGTGGTACTGTCCTGTTTGTAGGGACAAAAAAGCAGGTTCAGGATGTTATGCAGGATGAGGCAATTGACTGTGGGGCATACTTCATTACAAAAAGATGGTTGGGTGGAACACTGACCAATTTAACGACTATCAGAAAGAGTATTGCCAAGCTTCAGGAAATAGAAAAAATGGAACTTGACGGGAAATTTGAACATCTCACAAAAAAAGAGGTGTCTTTATTAAAAAAGGAACAGAACAGGTTGGGAAGGCTTCTTGATGGTATCAGAGATATGACAAAATTTCCACAGGCTATCTTTATTGTTGATACCAAAAAAGAAAGAATAGCCGTGTTAGAGGCACGAAGATTGCATATCCCGATTGTGGCTATCGTTGATACTAATTGTGACCCTGAAGAGATTGATTACTGCATACCCGGCAATGATGATGCCATTAGAGCAGTTAAATTGATAGCTAATGTGATGGGGGGAGCAATTATTGACGGCAGAAGGGCTTTTGAACAAGCAAACCTGATGAAGGAAAAGCAGCAGGAAACAATAAAAGAAGAAAAGGAAGCTGTGAGCGAAAAGATAATGGCAGATGAGAAAGAAGGCTGAGGGCTAAGGCTGAAGGCTATTAGTAACTCACTACCTTCAGCCTAAACACCTACAGACTATACTCAGCGAGGGCATAAATTGTGAATTTTCGGTGAGGATTAATCAAGAAGAGCAAGGCGTGAAGGTGAACCGTAGGGGTAGACCTGTGTGTCTACCCAAATAATTGGGCGAACACATAGGTTCGCCCCTACGAACCTG
>JAZDHC010000177.1:0-17972 GCA_043806395.1 Candidatus Desantisiibacteriota bacterium
TGTCGTGTCAACTCTTAATTGTCGGTAGGCAGTAATTCTCATTATGAACCGCAGAGACGCAGAGTCGCAGAGAATTTTATATGCTTCACTCAGCGTTTCTTCTCTGCGACTCTGCGTCTCTGCGGTGAAAAAATATCAAAATGAGAATTACTACCATTGCGTCAGTTTAAGGTTGTTGAGACAGTAGGTTGTTAGGCTGTAGGCTATTAGTCATACATTGACCTAATAATCTTCCCCCTAACAGTCTATAGCCTAAACACCTACAGCCTTCTTAATACTCACTGCACCAATGCCTCTGACGCACCAACAATCTCTGATATTTCCCTTGTAATCCCGGCTTGTCTTGCCCGATTATAGCTTAAAGACAAGGCATCTATCATTTCACCTGCACTCTTTGTAGCTGATTCCATGGCCACCATTCTGGCTGAATGTTCGGCTGCGGCTGATTCTAATAATACCCTCTGTATCTGAATAGCAACATCTTGAGCCAAAAGCTCCTCCAAGGCAATATTAATAGTTGGTTCATAAAGATAATCAGTGATAATCCTGTTTACTGGTGCAGCCGCAGGCTCAATTGGGATAAGTTGTTTTATTGTTGGACATTGTTGGAAGACAGACTTAAACTCATTGTACGAAATATAGATCCTGTCAAACCTATGACTCAGGTATGACTCAATAATCTCTGTGGCTATATCCTCACACCCGTTATAGGTAATCTTATCAGGCATCGAATGATTTGATGCTATCTCCCACTTCATGTGCTTAAAGTACAACATTCCCTTTTGTCCAATACAGATAAGGGTCGTTGGTATAGTTTGTTTCATTAAGAAATTAAGGGTATTCTTGGTAATATTAGCATTAAACCCACCACACAACCCTCTTTGCGAGGTGACCATAATTACTAATTGTCTTTGAATTTCTCTTGGGCTAAGCAATGGATGAACATCTTTCCCTGCTCGCATGGCAACGCTTGATAGAATCTGTTCCATGGATTGGGCATATGGCCTTGCAGAACGAATTGCTGTCTCTGCCTTTTTCATCTTAGCCGCAGCCACCAACATCATAGCTCTGGTTATCTGCCTGATGTTTTTAATTGATTTAATCTTTCGTTTAACATTACTAACACTTAACATAGTTGTTTCCTCATCCCCATGATTAAACTCAGCGAGGGCATAAATTGTGAATTTTCGGTGAGGATTAATCAAGAATAGCAAGGCGTGAAGGTGAACCGTAGGGGTAGACCTGTGTGTCTACCCAAATAATTGGGCGAACACATAGGTTCGCCCCTACGAACCTGAACAACACAGCTATTGTTGATTAAGACCAGCGAAAAACACAATTTATGACCTTGCTGAGTATATACCCTAAATGGCTATAATAGTCAACCATTTTTGCTCGCATGAAGTAATCGGTTAATCATTGGTGGGATGATGGCCAACTTTCATAAACCGCTGAAGCGGTTATCTGACTAAATTATCTCATATGGCAGGAAAGATATGACAGGAAAGTCAGTATTCTCCCCTTGAAATATTCCTGCATACCCTTGGGAAACCATCTCCGGAAGCCTGAAAAAAAGGAGTTGAATGAGTCTGGCATCCTTTTTGACCCGAAATCCGTAGGGGTTATGGACAAGTAATAATGCCTCGCTTCTGCCAGAGTATCCAGAATCCCAGACCGCAGTTTCCACGCTTACGCCACACCGCAGCAGGCTTGAACGGGGTCTGGCAATAGCCATCATATCCTTAGGGATATTGACTATCTCGTTAAAGATTATCTTGTATTGTCCTGATTTAAGCAGAAACCATCCATCTGAATCTGGTTCTATAGGATTGGTTTTAGCTAATATTCTATCCTGATTGTAAAAACCAAGTGTGCCATGGTCAATAAATGTCTCTACTGCATTAAGACTTAATTCCACCCCATTTATTTGCACCTGAGCATCCATATCAATCAGGCATTCAACAAGTTTTTGGGTTTGAATAAGATTAAGCAGCTCACCTTGAGCAAGAAATGTTCCCATAATATTCCTCCGTGTCTATCTTCTTTAATGCAAAACCAGCATGAACTAAACAATAATCACCAATGGCAATATTGGGAACAAATGAAAGGCTTGTTTCACAAATAATACCGTTAATATCTACCTCACCTATAACACCATCTATATTTATTATTCTTCCCTGTATTCTCATTGAGTTGCTCCATTCTATAACCATCAGTCATCCATCCTAAACAAAGGGATAAATAATAATATGAAGCAAATTTCATGCCAGTTTTTTGTGGGAATAAAAAACAAGGGGTAAATTGTTATAAGTACCCATACTGAAAAGACTTAAGGAAGATGGAGCTATTGACTTTTTTTGAATGTCCAATAAGCAGACACTTGATGTCAAAAATGTACAATTTTTGGACACTATTTGTACAGTATACGACATTATTTTAATTTTGTCAAGGGAAAAATTTCGCAACTGTAGTCAAACACGCAGGATGAATATTCTGGCATAGAACTTGCTTCTATTTATTGAATGGGTGTAACTACTCAGGTGTTTAGACTGAAGGCTGTTAGTTTTTGAGACGAACTGCATCAATTAAGTCTGTATTTCCTGCCTTTTAGTCTGTAACCTACAGCCTAATTGTCTACAGCCTATTCACCTGAGTAGTTACGAATGGGCTAAAGAACACAGCAAAGGAGATACAAGACAATGATGAAAAGAATTGCAACTGTTTTTTTATGTTTCATGGCAATGACAGGTTATGCCTTTGGAGCAGATATTGATACCGATGGCTTTGAAGAGATGAATAGCTTGAGTAATTGGACAATATTCCCTTCAGCCTCAGAGCTTGGCGTAGACTCATATAGCCCTGGTTATTTGAGTGATTATTGTATCAAAATAAGCGGGGATGGATTAACCCCATCACAGGCTGAAGGCTACATCTCTTCGTTACCATGGACAAGTGGTGGTTATCTTTCCATAGAAAAACCAAGCGATTGGGAACGGGAATCTGTTTATACTTTACGGTGTATGATACGGGCAACTAATAACGACAGCAGTAAGGCGTATCTTGAGTGTGATGATCCTGATGGTGATGTGGTCTTGAATAAAACCCCCTCATTTACCCCACCCTCTGAATGGACAGAGTGTATCCTGAACGGTTATATCAAAAATAGCCCCATGACTACCATCAAGTTAGGCTATGAGGCAGGGAGCCCCTCTGGCACAGGGAGCGGGACGGTCTATATTGATGATGTTTCGTTCTATAATTCTAATTGTTATCTTCAATCCAATACTCCACTTGTATTTTATATCAATGATCCAGACGATGCTACGATTACTGTCACTATCAATAGATTGCAAGGGGCAACAGCCTCAACTACTCCCATGGTTTCTGTATCCGACCCATTTGGCAATATTAAGTTATCAAAAACCTGTGAGCCGGGCAACCAGTCCTATAGCTTGATCATTCCACCAGATAATATCAAGGGTGACTATCGGATAGAGATTCCACAGGATTCATCGTCTGCATGGCGAGTATCTGCAAAGAATGTTATCCTTGATAGTAAGGAAGTTTCTATTGTTTCAAAGGAAGGCATCCTCTATTTTGCAGTAAGTGATCAGGCAACCTTTACCCTGAAGCTAAATGATAATGCAGGGGGTTCAGCAACCCTGTATAATCCCAATGGTCTGGCAGTGAAAAAGATAACCTGGACAGCAGGCTCTGGAGAACAGCACAACCTGATTATGGATGGTCCAGTAACAGGTGGTGTCTGGGCTGTTGGATTTAGAGGTAGCACCTCTGGCGACAGTCAGGGGAATATCCTTGTTTCGTCAGATGGTATCCCCCCATATTTTTCCTTTACAAGGGATTCTTATTTTCTGCCGGCAGCATGGCGTTATCCAGCAGAGAGTTTTCAGGTAATTGCAAATCAGGCTAAAACCATAACCACTAAAGATGAAAAAATAACCATCAGTATCCCGACAAGTGGGATTAGCCAGAATGGTACCATAAGTATTCGGAAGATAGATGCTCCGGTTATTCCTTTGGGGTATTTGCTTGCAAGCTCGGTTTACAATATTGAACTCCGTGGCACGATATCCCTCCTTCAACCCTCAAAATCCATTCCCCTTACCTTTCGCTATGATGATGCATCCTTATCTTCTGTTGCAGAAAAGTCACTGGCTGTTTTTTATTATGGCACAAGTACAAGTAATACCAATACTGCCACCTGGATACCCCTTCCAACAGTGGAACGATCGATAACGAATAACCTTATTCGTGTAAATGTTCCACGGTTTGCACCCCTTGCAATTCTGGCTTCACCATCATGGCAGGCAAGGCTTTTTGTGGAAACAACAGAAGGGGTCAAGGATGATGGTAATTATTTTGGATTGGATCCAGGTGCGAAAAATACCTATGATGATCCCTTTGACCTTGAGGAAGAGCCATCAACACCAAAGCCTTGCGTTTCTCTTTATACTACAGCCCCAAATGGAACAAAGTTTACAAGGGATATTCGGGCATTAAAGGATTTGAGCCTTGGTGTTGAGGAGTGGGCTTTTAATGTAAATACCGATGTGCTTCTCCGTAACGGGGCACAGGTGACCATTACCTGGGATATTTCAAATATTCCATCAAACTATCCGATAAGTCTGGTAGAGATTAATTCTCAACAGATTAATTTAAGAGAGATAAAGGCATATAGTTTTGTTGCTCCAAATGGTACTGGTACAAGAAAATTCATCTTGCGAATTGGTGGTGAAAAAGAGGGGACAACTACTGTAAGCCGTACATTTTCTACTGATTGGAACCTGTGTTCCATTCCTTTGCTTTTGATAAATCCTGACCCTGAGGTAGTTTTTCCCGGGGTAGGGGGGCAGTCAGGTCGTATCTCAAGGTTTATTGATGGCAGGTATGTGGCTTATGAACAAGGAGGAAATTTTGGGACAATCTCGCCGGGTACAGGTTATTGGTTTAAGATAAATAGCACCTTAACCACGAATTTCGTTGGATATACCGTGAGAAATGGGACATATAGTATTCCTGTCAGCTCTGGCTGGAATCTTATAGGTAATCCTTTTACCTTTGGGGTGAATTGGAATAATATCCTCTTTTCTCATGGGACAGCAACAGAGAGAATAGCTGATGGTAAAACAATTAATGATGGATTTTATCGGTATGAGGCAGACAAAAGTGGTAAAATAGGATACTTCATGGACAGGTATAAAGACAATTCTGTTATGTGGCCATGGAAAGGGTACTGGATATACTCGCCCATGGCAGGGGATCTGAAAATACCTGCTATTTCGAGTCAGCCACTGGCAGGTGCCCCTGAATTATTGCAGAGTCAAAGGGATTGGGAAATAAAGCTATCTGTATCTACAGATAAAAGTATGGATCAGGATAATTATCTTGGTGTAGCCGATGATGCCAGCGATGGACGCAATAAATATTACATATTTGAACCGCCAGATGGGTGTTCTCCATTTGTCAGCCTGTATTTTCCAATTAATGACAGAGATATCTCTGGCAATTTTGCCTGTGTTTACAAGTCTCCACTTATCCCAAATTCTCCAAAGGTCTGGGATTTTGAGGTGTTGGCTGATGGTATGCAGAATGCGACTGTAACCCTTCAATGGCAGGGAATGTCAGATGGTTGCAGCCTTTATCTGGTTGACTCTCTATTTGATAAAAAAGTAGATATGAAGCAGTTTAGTAGCTATGCTTATAACAATGGCTATGAAAAGATAAGGAAATTTCAGGTTGTGGCTGCCTTGACTGGGGCAGAGACTCAGGTGGCAAATAGTCCGATATATGTCTGGCCTAATCCATTGACGGTTAATGGGATACCACCGGAGGAGTTTACCTTCGCAGGCATTTTGCCTAATAGCGTGATCAAGGTTTATACCCTGTCTGGTGAGTTGATTGCTACGAGGGATAAGGGTGTGTGGGATGCAAAAAATGACGATGATAGGGTGGTTGCCAGCGGGGTTTATTTCTTTGTAGTGGAAAATGAAGGCAGTGTAAGGAAGACGGGGAAGTTGGCGGTGATAAGGTAATTACACCATTATATCTTAGGCTACTTGCCACCCACATTCCTTCAAATCATACCCCTTAATTGATTGTATCCGTCTATGAAATTCAGCACTATTAATTATCTCCAATAAAGCTGAAATACCCGGCAAAGAAAGATTTTTACGAGGGATAACCAGATCGTATCGTTCCTTGGCTATGGAAATAAAATCCATGCCAAAGACACCTGCTGATGCCATTATCCCAAGCCCTGTATCAGCTGTCCCAGCATCTATGGCTGCACAAACAGCCATATGGGTAAAAACCTCTGTCTCGTATCCACGAATATTGCTGCTTAAAATTCCTGCCTTTTTCAGCTCATAGTCAAGGAGAATCCTTGTTCCAGCCCCTTTTTGTCTATTGATAAATACTATGTCATCCTGTATTAAATCTGTCAATCCATGGATATTCTTTGGATTACCCTTTTTCACAATCAATCCCTGTTCTCGCCAGACAAGGGTGATGATGGATACATCCATATCAGAAAGAAATCGTTTGATATAAGGCAGATTATACTCACCAGTATTTTCATCAAGCAAATGGCAGGTAGTCAGGTGGCAATCATTTCGTCGCAAGCTAAGCAATCCACCAAGGCTGCCAACATTGGTCACACAAAGGCTTATCTGTGGATATTGCTCACAAAGGCAATTAGCTAATATATCCAACAGATTATCATGACTGCCGATAAGGATGACATTTGACTCTATCTCGTTTTTTGTTCTTAATAATTCTACGCTAACCTGTGAGCCTTCTTCCAATCCCTCGCACAGCCTTGGGATGCGTAGAATACCATCAGCCTTGACCATGGAGGTGATAATACCTGCACCCTGTCGCTGGGGCACAGCCACAAAAGGCACATCTCTTTCCGGGAAATACCCCACACCTACCCGCACAAATTCCTCCAGACCAAGCCTTGAGGCAATCTTCTGGGTGATGACAGCCTGTATTTTTTCCCTTTGCCTTTCTTTCATAGACAACGACTGGCAAATAACAGGCATGACAAACTCTTCCATGGCAAGCATGGCTGACACCGGGTACCCCGGGATACCTACCACAGGTTTTTCTCCTATTATCCCCAGGGCAACAGGCTTACCTGGCATCATGGTCACCCCATGCACCAATAACTCTCCCATCTCACGAATAATTTGTGCAGTATAATCCTTTGATCCGGCAGAAGAACCAGCATTAATAAGCACCATATCTGCTTTAACCACAACCTCTTCTACTGCATCCTTTATCATCTGGTAATCATCAGGTACTATTTTATGAATAATTGCCTCTCCGCCCCATTCCTCAATCATTGCCCTTAATATTGATGAATTAAACTCAATGATTTGTCCATGTTTTAATGGCTCACCAGGCTGAACAAGTTCATCACCAGTGGGAATAATCATCACCTGTGGCTTTTTCTTCACCCATATCTGAATCACACCACCAGCAAGCATGGCTCCAATATCCTGAGGACGGATAGAATGATTTATGGTCAAGATCATCTCGCCAGCAATAATATCCTCCCCAACCATGCGTACATGTTGATATGGTATCACAGGGGACATTACCTCCACTAATTGGGAGTTGGGAGTTGAGAGTTGGGAGTTGAGAGTTGGGAGTTGAGAGTTGGGAGTTGGGAGTTGAGAGTTGGGAGTTGAGAGTTGGGAGTTGGGAGTTGGGAGTTGAGAGTTGGGAGTTGAGAGTTGGGAGTTGGGAGTTGAGAGTTGGGAGTTGGGAGTTGGGAGTTGGGAGTTGGGAGTTGGGAGTTGAGAGTTGGGAGTTGAGAGTTGGGAGTTGAGAGTTGAGAGTTGGGAGTTGAGAGTTGGGAGTTGGGAGTTGGGAGTTGGGAGTTGGGAGTTGAGAGTTGGGAGTTGAGAGTTGGGAGTTGGGAGTTGGGAGTTGGAGATTGTCTCACTTTGTATATCCACATTTTCTGTCTTCAGCCTTCCTGCCTTCCCCCCTTCAGCCTTGTTTGCCTTACTCCGTATACACACATCCTCTATCTTGATGACTGCATCCATTCCCTGGGGGAGAGGGTTACCGGTGTTAATCAAGACAGCATCTTTATTCAGGGTAAGGTAACACGGTGTCGTTTCTGAGGCACCGATGAGATTTTCTGCCCTGACTGCTATCCCATCCATGGCTGCAGAATGATAGGAGGGTGAACATATTCTGGCTATCACTGGTTCAGCCATTATCCTGCCCATGGAATGTTCTACGGCAAGCAATTCCTTGTCTGTCTTCAGGTTGCCGCATCTCTCCTGCCAGATATTCCTTGCTTCCTCAAGTGGTTTCATTATCAGGTATATATTTCGTTTCATTTTTACCTTTGTAGTCTCCTTCATTTTATCCTATCCACTGCCTCCAACATTATCCTTAATGCCTCATGGTCAAAGATTAACCCAAACTGTGTCCATGGGGTAAGTAACGGGGATCTATTGAACTGTATCTTAAATAAAAGACACTCCGCAAGCTCTGTAATATCTTGTGCCAATATAATTTTAAGGTTTTCAGAGGATGAAACTATTAGAGATGGAGAATAAGCAATCAGCACTGTATCCAAAAAAATGGACATATTAGTGGTATAGGCAGAGGCAATAATAGTAACTATTGTCTTGAGGTAATAAAGGTCGTTTTCTGTAAGATGCTCCACCTGTTGATGATGTCCCAACAATGAAGGCATATCATCCATTGGTATCACCAATAATAGCCTTCCTGAAATCTCACCCAAAAGGTGAAAACAGGCTATAACCATTTGCCCCTTTATATCAAACCAGCTAATCACATTATCTCTTAATAAAACCCCAACTTGAGTGGGAGCAGGAATTAATTTTTCCTCAATAAACTCTGAAAGACCAGAGGCTGCCTGCCCTGCCCCGATATTTCCTATTTCTTTTAAGGCATCAAGATGAATCTTGTCTATTTTAATCAATGGTATGCTCCTATAATTGTAATTACTCAGGTGTCTATGCTGAAGGCTGTTAGTTTTGCAGACGGACTACATCAATAATTCCGTGTTTCTGCTTCTTTACCCTACAGTCTAACCGCCTACAGCCTATCTACCTGAATGATTACTATTGTAGCAGAATTGGTGCTTGAAGTCAATAAGAATATGACGAGAGGTCAGGGCAAACGCATCTAAATCCCACGATTAACTACAACATCCCCCTGTCATTTCGACCTCAGGGAGAAATCTTTTATTGCGAGTTGAAAGATTTCCCGCAAAGACCATGAAGGGGAATGAAATAAATCCGTTTTATCAGTATTAATCCGTGTGCTATTGCTTTGGCATGAAAACAACAATTATTTTTATTGACAGGTTATGAATAATAGAGTATAATGCGAGATGAAGAGATGGGCAATTGCTGGACAGGGAAACAAAGGGGCAATGTCTTATTTATATGAGGGAGTATAAAAACATCCCTATTATTAATTAAAGGAGCATCATTATGCAATTCTTAGATGTCAAAACAGATTTTGCCTTCAAAAAGGTTTTTGGCTCCAATGAGAGCAAGGATATCTTAATAAGTTTCCTGAACTCGATCATTGATTTTGAGCAGAGGGAGAAAATAGTTGATTTAACCATAGTTGATCCCTATCAGATACCGATAATAAAAGGCATGAAGGATTCTTTTGTGGATGTTAAAGCCAGACTGTCAAACAATAAAACCGTTATCATTGAGATGCAGGTATTAAATGTAGAAGGGTTTGAAAAAAGGATTTTGTATAATGCAGCCAAGTCATATTCATCTCAGCTTGTGAAGGCAGAAGCATTTGCTACCCTTGAGCCTATTATTGCCCTGACAATTACAGACTTTATCATGTTTAATGAAACAGATAAGGTTATCACCTATTTCAAGCTATTTGAAAAAAATGAATTAATAAAATATAACGATGAGATAGAGCTAATCTTTGTTGAACTTCCAAAATTCAATAAGAATGAGGAGAAAATAGATTCAATCACAGATAAGTGGATATATTTTATAAAGAATGCAGGGGATTTGGAATATGTACCAAAGAATTTAGAAAAAGATGTTGAAATAGAGAAGGCTTTTGAGATAGCCAATACAGCCGGTATGAGCAAAGAAGAATTAGAGGCACAATACAGAAGGCATGATTTTATCCGTCTGCAAAAGGGTTCACTTGAGCTTGCCTTAAAGCAGGGATTAAAGCAGGGCATAGAGCAAGGCAAAATAGAAGGCAAAATAGAAGGCAAAATAGAGGTAGCGAAAGTCCTTTTAAGTTTGGGAGATAATATTGAAAGGGTAGCAAAGGCTACTGGTTTAACCATAAAGGAAATTAACTTGATTCAAAAGACTTGAGTAAGGTCGATTTGCAAGAAAATTCGCTGGTTCGCAATTTTTTTTCTTAACATTTCACATGGTATTGTGGTATTATTAATTCATCAAATATTGAGGTAAACTACATGAATATGATGCGGCTTTCAAATAATCGGGAGGGGTAACTTATTGCTATGTATATGGTTATGGCTATTCTTGTCTTCCGCTGGCGGGGGTAGCACTCCTATCAGGGAATAGCCGTTTCCTTTCTTTCAAATCTTCTGCTTTCACTGCCTTTTGTCTTTTTGTCAAATCGTTCTGCTTAATTCAATCTGCTTTTGTTCATCGAATTATCAAACTGTTAGTTTCGATAATCTTCGTTATTGCCCTTTCTGTCATTTCGACCTCAGGGAGAAATCTTTTATTGTGGATCGAAAGATTTCAGGCAAAAAACGCAAAATCACAAAACATACAAAGAAAAATTGGAAATAGATTGGGGGGCTTTCTGGGAGTTAAGCCGGTAGGAGTTCATTCTTTAGGATTTTATAATGAGAGGTTACTGGCTGAATTCCAACATGATTAAATCGAGGCAATAACTCGACAACAGGCAAGTTAAGAGTTGTGTTTCCCTAATTCCCCCTTAGAAAAGGGGGTTAGGGGGTTGTAATTTTTTCTCTGTGCTTTTGTGTCTTTAGTGTGAGATGAAATATATTCTTGGCGAGCTTGGCGGGAACTTCGTGAGCTTGGCGAGAAAATTTAATAATTAAGGAGTGTGGGAATTATGAAGAAGATTTTGGGGATTATTGGGGTTTTGGGGATTTTTGGGTTTGGGTGGAATGGCTTTGCGATGGCTAATGAAGTGACAGTGTCTGGGACTACGACGGTGTTTGCGAGTATTCAGTCAGGGATAGATGCGTGTTCTGTGAGTGGGACGGTTTCGGTTGGGGCTGGGACTTATACGGAGGCGGTTTGGATTAATAAGGGGATTTCCTTAGTTGGGGTGGGGAGTCCTACCATAGACCCTCCAATTGATGGGAATGTAGTCACCTTTTAGACTTCTCTTCAATATGTCGTGTCTGGCAATATTGACGGAGTAATTCAAGAAAAATATTGCCATATTTTTCAAATTTTATGGCTCCAACCCCATGCAATTGCAACAAAGCCTGGCCTGATTGTGGAAAAAATGTTGCCATTTCAATTAGCGTTTTATCAGGAAAGATGATATAGGGAGGAACGCTGGTTTTGTCAGCCAACTCCTTGCGTAATTTACGCAATTGCTCAAACAATACCTGATCATGGGCTTGCTCTTCCTTCTTGCCCCGAGTATAATTATCCCGTTGTTCCTCTAATTTTCCAAAAACCTGACTCTTCCCTTGCAGCACCTCCCATGCCTGTGGGGTAAGTCGCAAGCCACCAAACTCCATATCCTGCCTCAATAATCCTTTTTGAAGGAGTTGCCGTGATAAATAAAACCACTGTTGTTTTGAATATTCCATGCCAATGCCATAGGTGGATAATTTATCATGTCCTGAATTGATGATTTTTTGAGACCTTGACCCCCTCAGAACATCAATGATATGATTTGCTCCAAACAGTTCACCCGTGCGTTTTACGCAGGATAAAAATTTTTGAGTTGGAATAGTAATATCAATAAGTTCGTGCTCTGGTGCTGAACAATTGTCACACATCTCACAAGAGGGCGTAGCATATTGCTCACCAAAGTATCCCAGCAAGGGGATGCGGCGGCATTCATTGGTTTCCGCAAATCCAACCAGAGCACTCAGATGAATATTGGCAATGCGTTGCTCTTGTTCATCCTTCTGGTTAATGAAGTATTTTATTTTAATAATATCCCCGTAGCTGAATAACAAAAGACAATCTGCCCTCAAACCGTCTCTTCCTGCCCGTCCAATCTGCTGGTAATAGCCTTCAATATTTTTAGGCAGATTATAATGCAGGACAAAACGAACATTGGGCTTATTTATGCCCATTCCAAAGGCAATAGTTGCCACCATAATCTGAATGTCATCCCTGATAAAAAGCTCTTGATTCTGATGTCTTTCTTCATCCGATAATCCAGCATGATATGGTTTCACGGAAAAACCTGCATTTTTTAGCATCCCAGCCAGTCCATCCACCTCTTTACGGGTTAAACAGTAGATAATCCCTGATTGATTTGGAAATTTTTCGAGAAATTCAATCGTTTGTTTAACAGGATTAATTTTTTGAACAATCTGGAGAAAGAGATTTTCCCTGTTAAAGCTGGCAATAAACTCATTGGATGTTTCAAAATGTAGGCAATCCTTTATGTCCTGTTGTATCCTTGGCGTTGCTGTAGCTGTTAATGCCACACAAACAGCTTTGGGAAATTGTGTTCGAACCCCAACAAGCTGTCTGTATTCAGGACGAAAATCATGCCCCCATTCTGAGATACAATGTGCCTCATCAATGGCTATACAGTCCACCTGTTTGGAAGACAACAATTCCAATGTTTTTTCCATCAACAAGGTTTCAGGGGCAAGATACACCAGTTTAGCCTCATTTCGCATAATACAGGCTATATTATTCTGATACTCTGAATACGAAATGGTGCTATTTAAGGCAACAGCCTTAATACCAAGCTCTCTCAGTTGTCCAATCTGATCGCTCATCAATGAAATCAATGGAGAAACAACAACGGTTAATCCCTCAAATAGCAATGCAGGGATCTGATAGCACAGAGATTTCCCACCACCAGTGGGCATGATAATCAGTGTATCCCTTCGTTTGAGGATATTCTCAATGATTTCCCGCTGAAGCGGTCGAAATTCTTCGTATCCAAAAATATTTTTAAGATGAATGCGTGCTTGATTAATCATTTTTTCCAGGACAACAGTTTATTGTTGTGTGTAAAATATTAGACAAGATAACAGGAGAATCACCTCTGACAACTCAGATAAAATACGGCATATTGATAAACATAAATGAAATTTGAAGGTTTGACCCTATGACTTTCCTATGACTTTCCTATGACTTTCTTTTCTTCCACTAATCTGAGGAGAGCCGTTATTTATATTCTTTCAATGCTTGCAAATTGAATATATTGTATCACCATTTTTTTGTATTGTCAACTTATATTGCAACGAAATTAGCCGCGAATTGAAACGCAAAGGATACAAAGATTTCGCAAAGGACGCAAAGATGAAAATAGCACCCCCATTGGAAAAGATTGTTGACAAGTCATCATTATGATGATATAATTATGTTTTAGGAGGTGATTTTTAGATGAGAACAACTGTTGTTTTAGAACCTGAAGTAGAAAAATTGATTAAGATGCTATCACTTAAGAAAAAACTTAGTCAATTTATAAATCAGTGCGTTAAAGAACATTTTAAGGACGAGGATAAAAAAAGGCTAAAGAATGAGTTGGCTGTAAGTTATAGACGGGCAAATAAAGAAGGAGAAGAAATAATGGAGGGATTTAAGTCTATTGAAGTAGAGGGGTGGCCAGAATGGTAAATCTACCATTACGGGGTGAAATCTATTGGGTGAATCTTGAACCTACAGTAGGAACTGAGATTAAAAAAACTCGTCCTTGTCTAATCGTTTCCTGTGATGAAGCGAACAAAAATTATGGACAGGTGTCCATTTTGCCTTTAACATCGCAACACTTGGAAACAATTATGCCTTTTCAGGTATTTTTGTCGGTATCGGAGACTGGTTTAGAGAAGGATTCAAAAGCATTAGCTGAACAGATTAGAACTGTTTCTAAATTCAGATTAATTAAAATGGTTGGAAGAATAGGTGAAGAATTGATAATGAAAGTATCTTGTGCTATAAAAATCCATCTGGAATTAGAATAGATAAGGAGAACCATGAAAATGTATAAAGGTAAGGTATTTCTGGTGGGTGCTGGCCCCGGGGATGTGGGGCTTTTAACCATAAAGGCAAAAAGATATATAAGTGAGGCTGATGTTATTCTTTATGATTATTTAGTTGCAGATGAGGTGATTTCCTTTGCCAGAGAGGATGCAGAATTGATATATGTAGGTAAAAAGGCTGGACAGCATACCCTGAAACAGGAGGAGATCAATCAATTATTAGTGGATAAAGCAAAAGAGGACAAAAAAGTGGTCAGGATTAAGGGTGGCGATCCGTTTTTGTTTGGCAGGGGTGGTGAGGAGGCATTGTTTCTGGTTGAGAATAAGATACCCTTTGAGATTGTGCCCGGGGTAACTTCAGCCATAGCTGTGCCTGCTTATGCTGGTATTCCTGTTACCCATCGGGAGTATGCCTCAAGCCTCTGTATAGTCACTGGTCACGAATCCATAGACAAGGCAATCGTTCCCTGGGAAAATATTGCTGGAATTGAAACCATTGTCATTCTGATGGGCGTGAGCAACCTTCAGGA
This sequence comes from Candidatus Desantisiibacteriota bacterium, assembly GCA_043806395.1. GTDB lineage: Bacteria > UBA9089 > CG2-30-40-21 > CG2-30-40-21 > CG2-30-40-21 > CG2-30-40-21. The sequence goes on from JAZDHC010000177.1 coordinate 14,728, forward strand.
AATTGTTCAAAAACTGCTTGAGTCAGGTAAAAGTTCGGATACCCCTGTGGCTGTGATTCACCATGGGACAACAAACAGGCAGAAGACGGTTGTTTCTACGCTTGCTGAAATTAGCCATGATGCTGCTTCTATTCAGGCACCAGCCATTATTGTTGTGGGCAGGGTTGTAGAATTGCGGGAAAAATTAAGCTGGTTTGAGGATAAACCGCTCTTTGGTAAGGGAATACTTGTTACTCGCCCAATCTCACAGACACACGAGTTTAGCTCGAGGATGCAAGACCTCGGGGCAGTTGTTTACGAACAGCCAACCATCAAAATCCTGTCGCCAGACTCATTTGATGAACTTGATCAAGCTATTGGCGAGATAAAAAAATACCAGTGGCTGATATTTACCAGCGTCAATGGGGTACGGTATTTTATGCAACGGCTCAAAATGTGTGGCATGGATATTCGCCAGTTGCATGGAATAAAGATAGCTGTCATTGGTCCCCAAACAAGGATAGAGGTTGAAAAATATTGCCTTATTGTTGATTACTGTCCTGATGAGTTCGTGGCTGAGGCATTGGTTGAGGGATTGAAAAAATATGACAAAAATGGCGCGCACATCTTGATCCCCAGGGCAAAAGTTGCCAGGGATGTGCTGGAGAATGGCTTGAGGGAACAAGGGGCAATACCTCATATCGTTACAGCCTATCAGAGTGTCCATTGCAAAAGTGAACGCATAAAGCAACTGATTGTCGAACATAAAATAGATGTTATTACCTTTACCAGTCCATCTTGTGTTTGCGGATTTTGCTCGGTATTTGAGGGCGAGGATATACAGCAATATCTTTCTGGTGTAAAAATAGCCTGTATTGGTCCCATAACCCAAAGGGCAGCTGTGGGACTTAACTTGAGGGTGGATATGGTGGCGAGGGAATATACCGCAGATGGGTTGCTTGAGGCAATATTGGGAGGGCTTGTGGTTTGAGATTATTTATTGTGTTTTTGGTGATATTGGTGACTGATGCAGTCGGATTTTGTGGTGAATTGATATATGTTGATAAGGGTAGCCAGACAAGTTGCACGGTAGTCAAAATAACCGATGGGGATACAATTGAAGTTCGCCCTGTGTCCGGGGCAACCTTTACCGTACGGCTGCTTGGAATAAATACACCAGAAAAGGGCACAACAGATGAGCCTTATGCCATAGAAGCAACAGAGTTTACAAAAACGCTATTGAATGGGACAATATCCTTGCTTGTTTCAAATAATACAAAACAAATGCAGGATCTGTATGGCCGTACTGTCGGTGTAATAATTTATCAAGGTGAGGTTTTTAATACTAAACTTCTTGAACGAGGGCTGGCTACAAGATGCTTTATTGATAACGATTGTCTTAATTTCCTCCAGTGGGAAAAATTAGAGGTTGAGGCAAGAAAACAAGGATTAGGACTCTGGTCAAATATAGGTAAGCAAGGAATAGTAATCAATGAGCTATATCCTAATCCCAAAGGGACTGATTCATCGGGTGGTGAATTTGTTGAATTGTTTAACACCACAGACAAAACAGTTTCATTGGATGGCTGGAACTTCGGGATTGACGAGGATACTGTGTTTGGTGAAAGGGATGCTATTGCCCCCTATGGGTATCTTATTCTGACCAGTATACTTCCACGAGATTTTCGGACAATGCATCCTGAGATACCAAATGATGTCCTGATTATCAGGGCATCTATTAATTCATACGGTACCTTCTTGTCTAACTCTGCTACCCCTCCAGAAAATCTGGTGGTTCACCTTAAGGATGATAAGCATGAGTATCAGGATTCCTTTACCTATAACCTTAAATGGGATAACAAGGGGGCTGATGGTACTGGATATACCTTAGAGAGGATAGATGTAAGCAGGAAAAATATTGGAGATTCACAGGTTAACGGTGTAGATGATGAAAACTGGGAAACAAGTACATTGCTTGGTGGCACGCCGGGAATGTTTAATTCCATTGGCACGGTTTCTCTTGTGATTATTCTGCCAGATAGTCCTATGCTGGGAAAGGCAATGGTCGTTTGGATTCAGGCAATGGGTGTTGGTAGCCAGACACTGAATGGTTATTGTGGTACAATCTCCTTAACACTTGAGCCTGTGGGGGTTATCTCAGATGTGATTGTGGTGAAAAATGGCATTGGTACAGCTTCTTTATCCTTCAGCCAGCTTGGAAGTTTAACGATTACGGCTAAAGACACAATGAAAGGGGATAGATATGCTACAAAGGAATTCAAACCAAAATTACTCGGTGATTTCGGGCAAAATGGAAACGAGCTGACAGATAACAAGATTGATTTCAATGACCTGATGTGGTTTTCGTATTACTGGAACACTGGCTCAACTAAAGCTGATATTGGTTCTGCTCAATTGAATGGAAATATACCTGCATTTATTTCTCCTTCTGATAGCAAGGTGAATATTTCCGACCTCATGATCTTTTCAGATATGTGTAACTGGTGGAATTGGGGAGGTGGTTTGGGGTCAGACCTTTAATATTGAATTCATTATTCACGTTCTGACCCCAATCCACCCTCATGAGGAATAACTCCGCAATTGTTCTCTGTCAATCTCATGATTTTGAAAAATAGGCTAAACTATGCCCTTTAGGGTGCGAGCTGAGTAGTTACGGAATATCAATATTTGATATTTGTGATAATAAATCTTTTCTTTGTTTTAGTGATAAGACAGCGTCAATAAATAAAGGTAGCAATTTCAAGCTAATGTCGTGTCAACTCTTAATTGTCGGTAGGCAGCAATTCTCATTATGAACCGCAGAGTCGCAGAGTCGCAGAGAATTTTTATACGCTTCACTCAGCGTTTCTTCTCTGCAACTTTGCGCCTCTGCGGTGAAAAAATATCAAAATGAGAATTACTACCATCCCTCCCCGAGGAAGGTGGCAGCGAAGCTGACGGAAGGAGTAAGAGCTGAGCTAACATGATACCTTTATTTATTGACGCTGCCTAACTGATCCCAATATTTAAGAAGATGCTCCTGTCCTACAAAGGCAAGATATTCCCTGATATGATGAATTTTTGGTAATTGCTCAATAAAGTGTGGAACTCGCAATGCCGCTACTAAATGTGCAAGATGGAGATTTGCCACGAAGACACCAAGACACTAAGAAAACACTAATAATATCTTCCTTTGTGTCTTCCTTCGTGCCTTCGTGTCTTTGTGGCTAATCCCTTTCACTTTCCACAAGATATTGAGCAATTAC
>JAZDHC010000178.1:0-3724 GCA_043806395.1 Candidatus Desantisiibacteriota bacterium
TTCCATTTTCCCCTACTTTCCCCTTTTCCCTTATTTACACCTGAGTAGTTACCATTATTTCTACAAAAAAATACCTTTATCTCATGAAAATTGCAAATATTTTAAGGGTATGTAGTGAATTTCAACTGCACAGGTCGAAAAAAACCGCATTTTTTTGAATGAAAAAGTCCGATTCCCGGTGAACCAGCACACTATCGAGGTATCCCCTTTGTTTGCTCTGGACAAAGATGAGTTTGTGCAAAGGATTGTTGGCAAGGAGATAAAAATTCAAGCTGAAGGGCTGTATTTTGAAAGTTGATATGGGGAATATTCTGGATATAGCGTTTCTTTTGGATGAGACAGCCAACTCTTTCTACACAACGAACCCCTCTATCAGGATATCTTCTCCTATCCTTTTCATACAGATATCCTTAAGCCTTATTGGTGTATCCAATCCTTCAACCACAGACAAATAATCCCTTTTCCCAAATATTTGTGGAGAGATAAATAAAGCCATCTTATCCACTACACCAGATGAAAGGGCTGAAGCATTTAGACTCGCTCCACCCTCGATAAGGACACTGGTTATCTCCAATTTGCCAAGCTGTTTCATTAATTCTGGCATATCTACTCTTCCATCAACAGTTTGGGCAATAACAATCCTTGTCCCCATCTTCCTGAGTATAGATAGCTTGTTCGCCGGTGCTGCAGAAGTCGTGGCAATAATCACCATCTCAGGAGTAGCAAATACATTGGACTCTATCGGAATCTGAAGCCTGCTATCCACTATTATCCGATATGGATTTTTCCCATCTTTTATCCGTGAGGTAAGGTATGGGTTATCAGTCAGCACTGTTTGTTTTCCAACCATGATGGCATCATATTCTGCTCTCATTCTATGGACCAATTGTCTGCTTTTCTCACCTGTAATCCATTTGTTATCCCCCTGTATCTTCCCATCCATGCTCATCCCAGCCTTAATCAAAACAAATGGCATTTGTGTAGTAATGTATTTGATGTAAACCTCATTGAGTTTGCTTGCCATATCCTGCAATAATCCTATCTCAACAATTATTCCAGCCTCCTGTAATTTTTTCATCCCTTTTCCTGAAACAAATGGATTTGGGTCATAAATGCTAATAATTACTTTTGAAACTTTTGCTTTAATTATTTCATTTACGCAAGGTGGGGTTTTCCCATAATGGCAACATGGTTCAAGGGTAACGAACATTGTTGCATTTCTGGCATTATCCCCTGCCTCATTTAAGGCATTTATTTCTGCGTGTGGGAGTCCAGCAGCATAATGAAAACCCTGACCAACTATCTCGTCTGTCTTAACTATAACACAACCAACCATTGGGTTAGGGCTTGTTTTGCCTCTGGCACGCCGTGCCAGGGTTAATGCTTTAGCCATATATTTTTTATCTTGAGATGAAAACATACTGACCTACTCTCTAACAATACTCATTATTTCATACTTTATTATTCCAATTGGCACCCGAATCTCCGCAATATCTCCAACCTTTTTTCCCATTAACCCCTGAGCAATAGGTGTTGTCGTAGCTATTTTTCTTTCAGCAAAATTAGCCTCAACCGTGTCAACTAAGGTATATGCTATCTCTGTGCCCTTATTTACATCCCTTAATGCTACCTTGACTCCAATACAAACCGTATCATCAGGCAGTGATTCCTTATCTAACACTGTAGCCCGACTCAATTTATCCTCAAGTACCTTAATCCTTGCCTCAACAAAACCTTGTTCTTCCCTTGCAGCGTGATACTCTGCATTTTCTTTCAAATCACCAAGCTCTCTGGCAGCACCAATAGCCTTAGAGATTTCCCGTCTTTTTTTGGTCTTCAAATATTCTAATTCATCCCTTAATTTGTCAATAGTTTCTCTGGTCATATATATCTCACTCATAAAAATACCTCCTGCTTGATTTCTAATGGGGTGATGCCCCTGCCGTTGGATACAACAGCATAGATACCTTCTCCACAGCCTTTGCCAGAGCAAGTGGAGTAGAAACATTCATCAAATTTGGGTCAATTGAATATATCCTGTTGTTTTGAGATGCAGTAATGGATTCAATCTGTTTCCACCGCAGTTTTTCTTCCGTAAGCACACTGCTTAAGATAATAACATCAGGGTTATTCTTTATTACTGCAGGTACAGAATAAAAGGGAAATTTTGTTTTCCCTGAAACAATATTTTCTCCACCGCTAAGACTGATAATGGTATTGGCAAATGAATCTGCTCCAACAGTGGTTAAAGGCTTAGCACCTACTTCTAAAAAAACCCTGGGTCTTTGAATATTTTTTATTCTCTCTGCCACACCCTCTATTTTTTCATTAGCCTCAGCAATATTCATTTCTGCTATATTCTGCTTTCCTGTTATTGTACCAAGAAACCTGAAGTTTTCGGCAATATCCTGTGGCGAAATGCCTGTTTTTAAGACAAATACGGTTATGCCCATATCCCGCAGATTGGTTATGGTTTCCTCCGTCATATCATTGTCATTGGATAAAATCAACTCCGGGGAGAGTTGAATTATCTTTTTCAATAAGATATTCCCTTTACTTCCTATCCTCTCCTTCCCCTTTGCCTGTGGCAGGCTGCAATTATCGGTTACAGCTATAATATGTTCTCCTGCTCCCAGAGCATATAAGCTTTCTGTAATCCCAGAGGAAATGGAAACAATTTTCTTTGAGGGTATACTTATTTTAACGCTTGTCCCTGTAACATCTATCTTTTCGTGTATTACAGGTGTTGGTTTTTGAGGAACAAACATATCACAGCCAGATAATAAGCAAATAAGTACTATGAATTTCAATGATTGCTTCCCTCACAAAGTTGTGGATTATCCCAACAGGTAGAATTCAACTGCTGCTATGGTGTGAAGATCCTTATATTGGAGCGGGGAACGGGGTTCGAACCCGCGACAACCAGCTTGGAAGGCTGGAACTCTACCAATTGAGTTATCCCCGCATTGAGGACTCATGAAAAAATAACTTGTACAGTCGTGCCACCAATCCATCTTGGCTGGCTTCGTTGTTCGTCGCTCACATACAGTAGGTATGCTCGCTTCTCACGCCTTGCCATCCAAGCGTCTTGGTGACTCTTGGTGTACAACTTATTCTTTCACGAGTCCTAAAAAAGAATGGAAAATCATGGAAGAATACTCTTCTTGATAAATATACCATACAATTCCAAAAATGTCAACAAAAAAATAACCCTTATGTCCTGCAACATAAAGGTTATTTTTTTATTGGATTCAGGTTTTAAGGCTCGAAGATATCTACCTGGCCATCCGCACAGAAAAGACTTACTTTCAATATAGCAAGAATGATGCCAGAGGAGTTAATATGTCCTGCAAAATCTGTAAGTACCGTTATATCAATGTATTAATTCATCGCATGCCTTTTGTATGGTTATGTTTCTGTGTACTTATGGGTACACTACGCATAATTAACAGGTACATGTGAGTTTTTTGGAGGCGTATCTGATATACAAAGTTTCCCACCTCACTGTATTTTTTCAGAATTGCTGATGTTTTTCTTGACAAACTTAAGACTTTATGATAAAGTTAAAAATAATGGTTCTATGCACGATTTGTGTGGGTAAATAAGAGATAGGTTTATCGCTTTCATTCCACACCAGAGTATGTCATCTGGAGGTATTTCTACTTCCATGTGCGGGGGTTAAATGTATGCTTTGGAGTGGTTAAAGCGATAAACCTTCTTCAAT
>JAZDHC010000179.1:0-2351 GCA_043806395.1 Candidatus Desantisiibacteriota bacterium
TCAATCGTGTCCATCCGTGCTTGAGTCACCACAACCGGTGCAGATTCGATTACTTCAGTCGTGTCAACAATATTCGGCTGGGCTTGAGTCATTACAGCCGGCACAGGTTCGATTACTTCAGCCGTATCAATCGTGTTCATCCGTGCTTGAGTCACCACAACCGGTGCAGATTCGATTACTTCAGTCGTGTCAACAATATTCGGCTGGGCTTGAGTCATTACAGCCGGCACAGGTTCGATTACTTCAGCCGTATCAATCGTGTCCATCCGTGCTTGAATCACCACAGCTGGCACAGGCTTGATTGCTTCAGTCGTGTCAACAATATTCGGCTGGGCTTGAGTCATTGCAACTGGTGCAAGTGCAATCGTTCCAGCCATGTCAATCGTATTCATCCGTGCCTGAGCCATCACAACTGGCACAGGTTCGATTGCTTCAGCCGTGTCAATCGTATCCAACCGGGGCTGATCAACCCCAGTTGGCACAACATTAGCCATTTCAGCTGTCTCAGCCGTAGCTACTTTACCTGTGCGGAGTACACAGGCAGGCATTATCACTCGTGCAGCTTTCAATTCATGCTCCAGCACGGGAAACGATTGCCTTACCATTGCATTCATACCCATGTCAGCATAAATTGCCTTATTCTTTGCCTTACCCTCTATAACATGGAAAAAAACATCCTTAAAACGCAGACTATTTGGAAGTTGCCTCTGATCATAATCTAATATATTTCGTGCATTAAGCAACTTCCAGATATTTAATTTTGATGAAGTGATGTTTTCCATATCTTTAATTTCCTTATCTTTCTATTCTCTTAAACCCTGAACATGCAACAATATCTAATTTGTGTTCTGCTGTCAATTTATCCATCATCAGATTCAATCCAATATTATCTGAAGGAATATGCCCAGCGACTATTAAGTTGACATGATTCTTCTCTGCCTCTTTTTTTAAGTCATCTGAAAAATGCATGCCAATAATCGTACCTACGCCTGCTCGGGAGAACTCTCCCATAGCCTTTTTTGACCCCTCGGTTCCACCAGTCATCTCAACAATTATTTTCCCTGCCCGATTATCTGGAGAGCCTGCAACAACCTTTGGTCCAGCTCCCTGCTGAAATCCTTGCCTGTATTCAGGTATATCCTTTAAGAGCTTAATCGTATCCTTTATCGTACGGGGTACATCCTCATCTATCCTCTTTTGGACGAAATCAGTAACCATATTATCACAAGGTGTATGAAGACACATGAACGGTATATCAAACAGCCTTGCCGCATCCACAGCTCGTTGATGATTTATCGGAAGCACCCTTCTTTCCACCTCTGAAATCCTTTCCTTTAATATCCCTTCAGCTACATTAATAGGCACACCATGCTTATTCAAGAAATCAGCCTGCAAATGCATCACATCATAAAAGCCAGCAAGGGCAGATCCTTCCGGATGATGAGCAATAATAAGATCAATCTTTTGCCCTCGAGCAATAAGTCTTTCTGCGAGCAAAACTTCCCCTATCTCCATGTCAACCCCTATGAGCACATGCTCTACCACCCTATCTGGCTCACCATAAAGTATTCGTGTATCCCTGTATGGGTTGGTCAACATTTCAATGTCAAACTCCCCTTTTTCTTCCTCCTTCATATCATTGTATTTCTGCTCTACCCTCTTCAACCCTTGCAATACCTCTTCTTCCCCTCTTGGGTCAACCTTTATCCCATGCCTGACCCCGGAAGAGTACAACTCGCCTACAGTAAACATAATCGTCCTCCTTAGTTTATTAGTTGCTTACATATACTCAGCAAGGTCATAAATTGTGTTTTTCGCTGGTCTTAATCAACGATAGCTGCGTTGTTCAGATTCGTAGGGGCGAACCTATGTGTTCGCCCAGTTATTCGGGTAGACACACAGGTCTACCCCTACATTCCATCTTACGCGGACTTGCTCTCCTTGATTAATCCTCACCGAAAATTCACAATTTATGCCCTCGCTGAGTATAAACATATTATACCATATTCATTACATGCCAGTCAAGACTTTTGTCTTGACTATTGAATATTTGATAAAGCAATTCTGCTGCAAAATGCGACTTTTCTTGTAATAATCCAACCAAAGCAAGGACTTAGTATTCATTGGAGCACAAAAAAATCACTTTTTTGAAAAAAAGTTGCAATTAAGGTGAATTTTTTCGCCACCACCCTTAACTACAAAGTCCTTCAAAAACAGCCATTACAGCCCCGCTATGCCATCAAAGAGAGCTTTAAATTTCAGAGAAGTCTCCCCCCATGTCTTAAAAAATAAAACCCGTTATAAGTAGAATATGGCGGTCGCTAACCCTAATGATATCAAGCACTTATGAC
>JAZDHC010000180.1:0-24294 GCA_043806395.1 Candidatus Desantisiibacteriota bacterium
TTCACCTTTGTTTGAAAGCTTGCGGTTAGTTAAGAGTGCAATATTCCCCCTTAGAAAAGGGGGTTAGGGGGTTGTATTCTGTAGATGATGTCCCCTTGCCCGAAAGGAATCATATGAAAAACGATGAAAGTGAACCGTCCCGAGATGTGATTATCTTGACATTGTTAAATTAGCCACAGAGGTCACAGAGTTCGCAGAGGAAGAAAAAACCCACAAGATTACACGAGACAAACCAGCGGGGGACATAGCAAGGAATATGTGTTACCCTCTTTTGAACCATGCCGATTTGTGTCTTTCTTGCGATGGCAGGAATCCAGAAATTCCTGACCCCTGCCATCGCGGGGAATATTGTGGATATGCCTGTTTATTTCACTATCGCCAATTTACCCACCTTCTTATGGCTTTTTGGATCGGTTGCCAGATAGATGTAAATACCGCTTGCTATCACTTCACCCGAATCATTCTGCAAATTCCATATCTCCATTGGATTCTTTGCCTCTATTGTCCTGACCAACTCGCCAGCAATATTGTATATCTTGATGGTAGCATTCTCGCTCAGGTTGGCAAAGGTGATTTGATAGCCATGCTTTGAGGTTACACAGGGGCTGGGGTAGGCTATTACCCCATTCAATGTTGTCTGCCATGTAGGCATCATCAAGGCAAAGTAGGAGAAGCTGCCTACCACGCCAGCAACTGTATTGTTCGCTTTGTCCCGACTAATATCTGTTACCCTTTCCCATGTTGTACTGCCTGAACCTAATCGATATCGATAGAGTTGCAGGTTATCCTCATTATTTCCAGCAATGGCAACATCTGAGTAGGGGATGGTTACTGTAACCGTTGCACCTGTACTCAAAGTCAAGTTGCCGCTAATCTCAATCTTGCGGAGTGTTCCGGTCACTCTTTCCCAACCAGCAGGTACACTGCCGCCCGGATCTGGTGTTTGGCTCGTATTTATCTCAATAAAACCGTCTCCAGCTAATGAGCCAGCCTTGAGAGTAACCATTGTCTTGCCGTCATCAGCGACTATATTGCCAGCAGTTGCAGTACCCAAGGCAGTAATGGTTATGCTCTGGGTGGCTGCTGTTATGCTGCCACTCGCACTAACTGTGATAGTTATCGCAGCTGTAGATGTGCCATTGTACTTGTGGAAGAAGCTGGTGCTGTCAGCACCAGTTGGGATAACAAATGTTGCTGTTCCAGTCCATTGTGCCCCAGAAGAAGATTGACTGAACTTGCTCAACGATGAATCAGCGGTTACATTCACAGTAATTGTTGCTGGTGTAGCTACAGTAACCCCAGAGCTATTTTGTGCTTGGACAATTATAGCTGAGGATGCCATGCCAGCCGGGATGGTTTGTGAGTCTGGAGTAATAGCTAACTTGGTCACGGTCCCAAGGATTATTGTAATTGCACAAGCCCTTTGAACCGTGTCAATATTGCCTGTTACTGTCCCTATCCCCGGTGCTTGAGCTGTCAACATGGCAGAAGATGCACTGCTTGGGCTGAAATTAATCGATGGGGCAGGGGCTACCTCCCATGTAGCTATCTTGTTCAACAGCTCACGGCCAGATTGATTGTATGCTCTGGCAGTAAAGACTGCTGACTGACCTAATTGCAGGGTGGTTGGTCCGTCAACGGTTACGGTAGCAACACTTCCTTCACTTACGCTTATCTGTAAATTGCCCTGCTTTCCGCCAGCAGTAGCAATTACCCAGCCTGAGCCTGATGCCTTGGCGGTTACTGTAGCGGAGGTGCTTGTATTGCCAATCACCGTAATTGAGCCAACCGCTGCATCCCTTACCTCCCATGCAAAGGTTTGCCCGGCTATCTCTGCCCCAAACCTGTTGTAGGCATGTCCCACAAACATTGCTTGCTGACCTATTTCCATGCTGGTTGGACTACCCACGATAGTTATGCTGGTAATATCACCCACTTCTATCGTGTATGTGCCGGTGGTTGCGATGGATATACTCTTGGTAGCAATTACCTTCACCGTTACGGTGCCAGCCCCGGTAGCCTTCACTGTGATAGAGTTGGAGGAAGTGCCAATCATTGCCAATCCACTGCTTATTTCCCATGATGAGTAACTGACACCAGCCAATGGCTCGTTGCTTCCATTAAGTCCCTGAGCTGTAAGCGTCTTAGTCTCGCCAATCTCCATATTGCCTGAATTGGGGCTGATAATCACCTGCGTCAATGTTCCGATCGCAGATTCAGGGGACAGAACACGAGTGGTTACACCAGCTGACATGTTGCCAATATTGCCTGCCTTATCCTTAGCCTTGCAATAGAAGGTGTAGGTATGTCCTACAATACCCACATACACCGCAGAGGTTTCCGTAAAAGTACCCCATGAGGTAGATGTATCGGTACCCACCATATATTCACCTATCTCGCCACCCGGATCAGACCCTGCCCAGCTCACCGTAAAGGTACTCCCCACCTGATATGGATCAAGAATAATCTGTGCAGACGGAGCAACCCCATCAACAATATGCTTAACCACTGGTGTATCCATAGGCTCATTGTAGTCAAACTTAATCGTAGCCTTATTGGTAATCGATGTGCCTGAGGCTAATGTCCCTATGGTGTCTACCTTGAATGAAAACCAGCCAATACCTGCATCCATAGGATTATTTGGCGGCAAGCCAAATTCATAGTCACCAAAGTCAAGATTCCAGGTAATTGTCCCCTCGCTTGGGTGATACCAGACCTGCAAGCCGCTCATAGCTATTATCTCATCCGCCTCTTCCCGAGTATATTGTGAAGATACTAATGGATCTATCTTAGCCTTTAATTTAGCCCTCAACTGTTTATTGAATTCACCTACAGTAGAAACTGTCCCCCCTATACAAACATCCTCTATCTCCACCGTCTTCCAATCCAAATTAGCTGACAATTTATCGCTAACCTCAATTTTAGTAGCATTAGCCGTTGCTGTAGCCATATTCTCAAACATAATGGTATAGGATATGGTTGTAGCTGTAGCCGGGACGAAATCCTGTGGAGAGGCAGTTTTTAGATTAGGATCATAGGAGCCAACCACATCCTCATACTCGTTTGCCTCATTATTTGCATTATCAGACTCTGAAGTAGTTGTTGTAACTGTTGCCTTACTATAGAGTCTGGTGCCACCTTGTGTGTTCGTTTTTACCATAATCTTTGCCCGCAATTGTCTTCTTTCATCAGGGAGCATAGAACCAACTGACCATGTAACAGTATTTAGTGAGGAGTTATAATTCCCCTGAGGATAACAATAGTCATAGGTTACATGACATGTACTTGGCAATGTAAGGGTAACTACAACATTTTCAGCCTTACCTGTTCCCTCGTTGGTGCAGGTAACAAAAAGGTTTTTCTTAAACCCTGGTCTGGCTATTTCACCCTTTACCTCTACAGCTATATCAGCCTTTTCTTCTACCACCCGAGTTTTCCACTGGGAATCATTATTTTTCGGATTATTGTCAGTAGGCAATACTGTGATTTCAACATTATTGGTGATAAACTTATTATTAGTGGGAAGATTTCCAGATACCAATACCCTCATATCAAAGTTGGTGTTAAACCCGTGCCTGATCTTTGGTATTCTCCAGATAACCTTATGTCCAATAATCTGGGGTGGATATTTACAATCAAGTTCACTACCCATATAAGTTTCACCATCATCCAATGTATCAACTATCTCTATGTTCCTTGCATCTGTGTTCCCGGCATTGCCATAATGAATGGTGTAAACTATCTCCTTGCCAGGGGATGTTTTTTTTGGACCATGCTTGATGACATGCAGGTTTGTAACTGGATTGACTACATTAGATGAACAGCTACACCAATTATTATTGGGGTTGCTGTCAGGCTGTAGAGATGTAATCAAGGCACTATTGTATACCTTATCTGAATGCTTATAGCCCTCGAAATTTGCTGTTCCCACTATGCTTATATATCCATAACTATTAGGAGATAAATCTCCCAGATTCCATGTAACAATCTGACCATTAACCGATGGTGTGCCTATCTGTTTATAAGAACCATCCCTCCAATTGCAATAACTTCCGTAACAATTTTTATAACTTACACCAGAGGGCAGGGTGTCAATAATTTTTACCTCTTTAGCCGTGGTATTGCCATCATTAGAGAACCAGACCCAATACCATATATCATTAATTCCCCGAATAACCTCTTTAGGACCTCCTTTGCCAATGGTTAAATTTACTGTGGGTGACTTTACTGTTGTTGTCCAGTTGCTCGTATTATTATTAGAAGACTTTTCTGTGTCGCGTGACCATATCTCAATCTTGTTTGTAAGTTGGGTATTAACCGTCAGGGTGCCTACCTTAACCTTAAGGATAAATGACTTATAGCTATCCCACCAAGAAACACTACTCATAGCATTGATCATTCCTACTGTCCAGATGAGCTTCTTTTGGCCTGTACTGGTAGTAGTAACAGTTAAAGGCAGCCCACTGGTATCTGTAGCATACTCTACCCCAAGTGGCAGGGTATCAGTGAGAGTAGCAGCATGGGCTGTATCTGGCCCATTGTTATAATAACTAATGCTATATGCTATCTCATCACCAGGGGCACATTCAGCTGGTCCTGATTTCCAGATAGAAAGGTCAACCTGTTTGGGGATAACTATGGTCTTGAAATTCATACTATTTGGATATTGCCCTTCTTCTGGAGAGGTAGTTGTAATCTCAACAAAATTATCCAGATTGATACTTGTATGACCTGCAGGCAGGATACTATCAGATATCGTTCCTTTTATAAATAAATAGAACCAGCAGGGCGAGACATCCAGAGCAACAGATGAATCCCTTGAAGCACTTAAGGTACCTATGTTATTCCATGTAAGAACCTGCTGTCTTCGAACTCCATCGCCAATGGTTGTTATTGTAGGGCTTCCTATCTTTCTTGTACCAGGGTATTCTGTAATGCTTTGCATTGTAAATCCAATGGGCAGGGTATCCTTTAATGTTACACCCCCAGCATCCGAGTAGCCATAATTACCACCATAAATATTATATGTTACAACCTGACCGGGACAGGATTCATAGGGTCCATACTTATAAACACATACATCAGCCTTGCCAGTCATTATTCGTGTTATAAAATCATCTCCATTATTCTCCATATTACTATCTGTTGGTATAGTCTCAATATGAACCTTATTAACTATATAAGGATTATTACCAGTTGATATGGTTCCTGACTCAGTAGTTCGATAATTTATTATCTGTGGGCAAACATCTAAGAGCACTTCCACTAAGGTACAACTGCCTGCAGGTAATATTCGTTGAATATTCCAGATGAGGTGCCAGCCTATTCCTGTTACTATCCCTGTTCCTACTGATACATTTTGACGCTCTCTCTCAACCTGTATAGGTGTCCCAACCGTCCGTGTATTACTATTTTCAACCCATGTCAACCCTATGGGTAAGGTATCCGTAAGTGTTCCACCAGTAATATCTGTTTCCCCAACATTATTCAGCCAGAAGCGATAAATTATTTTGCCGCCAGGTATAATCTCCCATGAGCCATACTTTAAGAGGTCTAAGTCTGTAATAGATTCATCGGTGGTGCTTGTCCATGTAGCAAAGTTATTATTCCAATTGCTGTCATCCTGTGGGATAATGGCGACATAGTTGGTAAGAGAGGTGCCTATGGTTACTGTTCCAGGGACGAAAACCGTTACTGTAGCAAATTGCATAACATCATTTGAGATGCTTACCTGCCAGCTATATCTATTCCCGATTATGCTCGGAGTTCCCATACTACTGCTGACAAATCTTGTTTCCCATGGCAGGGTATCGGTAATAGTAGCCGTTCCATCTCCACCTGATAGTCTCTGATATTGGATAGTGTAAGAAACATTTGTGTTAAGTTTTGCTTCATCAGGTCCCTTCTTTGTTATCATCAAGTCAACTGGTGCAATGACAGTGGTAGTCCATGTGGTTTGATTGTCAGCCGGGTTGCTCTCTGGTTGACTGCATAAGATATTAACCACATTGCTTATCATGCCAGTAGTGCTGCTGCCAACATTTACAGTCAACTCAAAACTCCCCCTTGCTTGAGCAGGAAGGATGTCTATTGACCAGCTACGGGTGGTAGTACCAGTTCCAGCACCAATGGTAGAAGTAGCATAACCAACACCAGAGGGCAAGGTATCTGTAATAATCACATTTGTGGCATTAAGCTGGCTATTATTGTGATAGCTGATCAGGTATTTAATTACTTGACCTGGCTTAGCCACGCCCGGTCCCTGCTTTTCAATCACCAGATCCACCTTTGACGGTTTAACCACAGTTACGCACGATGCCTGATTATTAGCTGTATTTACTTCTGTTTTAGCCCCAACTATGCTGACCACATTGGTAATGTTGCCCAGAGTGGTTGAATCTACCTTAACAATCAAATCAAACTCAATCGGGGTTTGGACCGAAAGACTGTTGATTGACCAGACAAGGGTTTTGCTATTGTTATGAAGGCTTGGCGCACCTAATGTATTGCTTATGTAGCTTACCCCTGCAGGCAGATAATCAGTCAGGGTAACATCGGTTGCTAAGATATTGCCAAGGTTATTGCAGGTTATCTTGTAGGTAAAGGTTGCACCTTGCAATACCTCTATTGGGGATGTCTTGCTTACAGCCAGATCAATCATTCTTGCTTTAGCCACAGTGGTAAAGGTGGAGCGATTGTAGTCAAAATTGCGCTCAGTACCAAGAGAGGTGGCTATCTCAGCCACATTGGTCAGGCTGCCAACAACATTTATACCAACGATTACGGTTATCTCAGCATACCTTTCAGCTCCGTCAGGATCTACAGATGCAGATGGAATAGGGGTAATATCCCATGTAAGGGTATTGCCATTAATAGTTGGGCTTCCAAGTGTGGAGGTTGCATAAGTAACCCCTGGCGGCAGTATATCCTTCAGGGTTACACCGCTTGCCTCACTACAACCCGCATTGCCATACCAGATGCAATATTTCATCGAATCGCCTTGTCGCACCTCTTCATCTCCAACCTTAATTATCGTCAGGTCAGGCCTGACCTTAACCGATGCTGTGGCTGTACCACTTATGGTAAGGTATGTGCCTGTAATCGTCCATGTGCCCTTTTCCTTAGCTGTGTATATATTCTTGGTCATTGTGCCAAGGAGGTCATCTGTAGAATAGGTTGAGCTGCCTGTTACTGTCCATGTATTGCCCTTCATATCTACGGCTGTGGCTGTATAGGTGGCTGTTTCAAATATCCAGATTGTTGAAAAGGCTGGGGTAAGTTCAAGCAATGCGACTGTGCCATGGGTAACGGCAACCGAGGCAGTACCCACCTTGCCTGAGTATGTGCCTGTAATTATCCAATTACCAACCTGTCCGGCGGTGTAGGTATTGGTTGCCATGTTGCCCTTGGGATCATTTGTGCCAAAGGTCGTTGAGCCGGTTACGACCCATGTGTTATTCGCTGCATCCATGGCTGTGGCTGTGTAGGGTATTGTTCCGCCAGATGCAACGCTTGCAGTGGCTGGCGTAATCTTGATCGATGCGGCTATGCCATGAGTTGTGACTGTCACCGAGGCAGTACCCACCTTGCCTGAGTATGTGCCTGTAATCACATGTATACCAATCTCGCCAGCGGTGTAAATATTGCCACTGGTTATGTTGCCCTTGGGATCACTCGTACCAAAGGTAGTTGAGCCGGTTACGACCCATGTGTTGCTGTTCGCATCCATGGCTGTGGCTATGTAGGTTACCGTTTCGCCAGAGGCAACGCTTGCAGTGGCTGGCGTAATCTTGATCGATGCGACTGTGCCATGGGTAACGGCAACCGAGGCAGTATCCATCAGTGTGGTGTATGTGCCTGTAATTGTCCAATTACCAATCTGCCCGGCAGTGTAGGTGTTGACTGTCATGCTGCCAACATCTGCCGTAAAATTTGTATTGCTTGTTACTGTCCAGCTTCCTCCTGATACAGTAGACATAGCCGTAGCCGTATAAGTAGTACTTAAGCCTGAAGGGAGAGAAATATAAAATGGCGAGATAATCAGGGTATCAGGGAGATAAAAATATTGCTCGTTTTCTATATCATCATTAACTTTGACTTTAACTGTCTCGCTTCCTTGAGGTTGAATAGTAGCGGTAAATGTTGTGGTAAATGAGCCGTTCTCATCAGTAGTTGCAAAAGCAATACTCTGGGTTGTCCCAAAGTCTATCTTAACCTGGGTTGATGTACCAAAGGATGCTCCCTGTACTGTGACAAGGGTACCCACCGTACCAGTGGTAGGCGTGACTTTGATATCTGCACCTACCCCCCATGCCCAGCCATTTGCAGCAAACCCCATAATCACCAACACCATCACAAACCCATACACCCTGATACTACCCATTACCTTTTTCATTTTACTCTTTCCTCCTTCACTTTAATTTTAATGATAAAAAAAGCGGTTCAGGCTTAATACAAACCTGTCCGCTTAATATTTACTAAAGATAGAGAACAGATACAAGACCTGTCCCTACGATTGGTCGTTACAATTCGCAATTGATTAAAACAAATTACAGGAAGAATCCTGGTCATCATTCCCATTCCTCCATTTTATTTTTTTGTTGGTCGAAACTAAATTACGAGATATATAATTGAAGCTCAATAGAAAGAACACATGAAAGTTGTCAAAAAGTAAGATACTTAATATATACCACAATATTTTCGTTTTGTCAAGAAAAAATTTACACTTTTTGAAAATCCGATATAAATATTATTAAAAAATACATTATTGCACATAATATCAGGCGAATGCTCAATTAATTATTCGCTTAGATTTGCTGACGCTTTATTAAAAAATAACTGCACAACTTCAACTTGTAAAAAATGCAAAAAAATACTTGACAAATTAAACGATGTGGAGTACAATATTTATCAGCTTATCAAATTGCACTTCTAAATTGCACTTCTTTTTGGAAAAATTCGTTGTCGTTTCCCGTGCGGGAGTGGAGATTGAAACAAATACGCAAATCTGTATCATGCTTCGATGCACTTGTCTTGTAATTCAGTATCGTCAACAATAGTAAAAATAAAAAAAATAAAAAACTGGGGAAAATAAATCAATTTTTAGGAGGTTTCACATGAAGACATTTTTGTCTGGATTAGTGGTGGCTATAGGTATCTTTTGGGGTATGAATGCTGAGGCTTTGGACTATGCTAAGTGGGCAGGCTATGATTATCCAGCACCAGGGGCTGTGCTGTCGATGGCTGAGGGTGATGTGGATGGTGATGGGAAGAATGAGATAGTGGCTGTCAGTTTTGAGGGCGATGAGAAAATATCTGCTCCGGCTATGGCTCCTCGATTAGCTGCACCAGGTAGCGTAACTGTTACTCCTGACATATTCTATCCAGCCAATGGTACTAAAATCACCTTTGGTAATTTACCCTCACAGGCAATAATTGTGATTTATAATGAGTTTGAGAATAAGGTGCGTGAGATATGGACAGGAAACACAACTACTGAATGGAATGTCCGCAATAATAATGGAGATATATGCCCATCAGGTACTTATAAATATATTGTGATTAATCGACAGTCACCGGACCAAAAGGCTGAGGGGTTTTTTACCATAAAGAATGTTCAGGATAAAAAAGGGGGGTTGATTGTCCGCATACTGAAGGTTGGCCAGGATAACTCACACCAACTCCTTGATGAATTAAAGGTTCGGGTAGATGGTATACCCATTATAAATTTAGTGGTTAAGGATGTTGATAAAGACGGCAGGGATGAGATAACCTTTTCTGCTATGTATGATACAAAAACACCAATGGGAGTAAGTACATCCTATGTGAATTGGGAATCAATCTGGACAGGGCGTGTTTATGTTTATGGATATGACGGAAGTAAATTAATCCAAAAATACCAGAGTCCAAATCTGCTTGGTAAGGAAGAGATTATGCTTGGGCTGGAAGTTGCTGATAGTGATGGTGATGGGAAGAATGAGATTATTGCTGGTATAACCAGTCTAAACAGGAAAAACGCAGATAATACAGGTGATAATTTTGAGCTGTTAGGGGATTATATTGACCAACACAAGTATTTAGCCGCAGCTAATCTGATGCATTCTGGACTAATAAAGGGTCCACTTCTGGAATCAAGTATTACTAAAATAAAGTGCAACGGCAGCAGTTTTGATGCCCCTACATCTTATCCTTCTGGTCCAGGTCTGCTTTATAATATTACCACTGGCAATCTTGACACAGATGCAGGGGATGAGGTAGTTGCTAATGTAACTGATTTGAATTATAAGAATGTAAATAAATTCATTGAGGATTTAGCTTGGGAGATTGCCCGGGCTGATAAAGAGACAAAACTAACTGCTCCTTCACTTCAGGCTGATGCATCATCTTCAGATTCAGAATCAAAATCCATGATTAAGTCTCTGTCCCCGGCTATCTCACAGGTATTAGAAACTGAGGAATTTGGTTTGCTTTTTCCTGATGCACAGATAGCTAAGATTGCTGTTAGTCTGCTTGGTCAGTCTCTGGTTGGAAATGAGAAAAAACCTGCACAGGCACCACAAAAGCTGGCAGCGGCTCCTTCTGACTATTGGGATACAGGTCATCCATGGTATGACAATGAGGCAAGTCAGGAGTTAATAAGCCGAACCGAAGAGACTCTTATCCCTGAAGGAACAAAATTTCCTGAGATACCTGATTCTCTTTTAGAGGGACAGTTAAGATTGTTAAATTGGAATGGTTCAGGATATGAGATAAAGGAATCTTCTCAGCGGGTAGGATTCTTTAGCCAGAATACAGTTATTACCAAAAACAAGGAGATTGTGGTTAAGGCAGTTGAATCCAAGCCGATTCATGCTGAAAACCTTCTTAATTCTATCATGAGTAATCTGGTCAGGGTAGAGGAGGTAACAAGAGACCGCTGGGTTAATCCCTATAGTGGTGAGAAATGGACACATCATGATGAGTCCTTTGATATCAAGCATATCCCCCAGTTGACCGGTGATTTCTTGGTGAGCAAGGTTTATAAGTTTGATGCCAATCTCAATCGTCTCTGGTCAAGCCCTGGCTTTGGTGCATTTAACTTGGATATGAAACTGAAAGACTTAGATGGTAATGGCGATGAGGAGATAATCACTGCCTCTGGTAAGCTGGATTATACTAAGGTAAATACTATTCTTAGCCACTTAGATAATCAGTTTCAGCTATCTAAGCAATATGAGAATGCAGGTAAGGGGGATGATTTTGAGGTTTCACCACCAACCTTGCCTTCTGATATCCTTGCTGCAAAGATTCAGGTTTATGGCTCAAGCGGTACTGAACTCTGGAATTCTAATGTTATAGGTATGTTTATTTCTGGAATAGATGTATTGGGCAATATAAACGGTAAGGAAGAGATTGCGGTAGGTATAAATGAGATGGCTAATATCAATGTCATCAATAATTATATTGCGAAATGGCAGAATGCGGTTCAAGATGTTCTGCCAAAAAGGCAATCCTGGCGGGCAGGGTCTTTTACTACATTTATGAATGAGTTGTTGCCAAATATTGAACAGTATAATAATTGGGCGGTGCAATGGTGTAAGAATGAGCGTCAGTGGGGGTATGGAAACAATGGCTATTATGGCCCAATAAACCCACAAAGGCCAGATATATCCTATCCATCTTATTCCCAACAGCCGGATGTTATTGAGCCTGCTGAACCATCAGATGATGAGATAAACAGCATCATCGCCTCTAAGGTGCAAGTCTACAAGTGGGGAACAAGCAGTATGTCGCTTTCATGGCAGAGTCCATCCTTTGGCCATTTGCTGACAGATTTAATTACCACAAATGTTGACGGCACAGCAACCCCTTATCTGGCTGGCAAGGAAATAGCTGCAGCAGGGATAGATCTCTCTCCTCTGTTTGATGAAGAAGAGCCAAAGACTACGATACATGTATTCAGGTCGCCCATTTCTTCCGGGATAGGAACTGTTACGGTGAAGATACTCAATCTGATAGGTGAACCACTTTCAGGTGCTTTAGTTGAGGTAGGCAAAGGCATACAAATTCTTGAAATTCTTGGGACAGGTACTACCTCAGCAGAGGGTATCTATTCTATTACAGGAGATTTTTCCTTTGAATCGACATATACCATTAAGGCATCTTGTGGTCAGTATCTTGCTACAAGATCTGTTACTCTCTGGCCACTACAGAATAATTACCATGTCCTTAAACTTGATTATATAAACTACAGCCAATGGGTCAATATCAATGGCACAACTACAGCTGCTATCCCTGTTAAAGGGACAGTGACCATTGCCTGTAATACTTATGGGACAGGAACCAGAGTAAATCTTTATATTTATCATGATGAAGGCACAATTGGGTTTTTAGATGCAGAGGATCATCTACTGGATATCTTAGGGATACAGGATAATTCACATATTGATGAGAGTAATCAATCCAAGGAGATTCAATGGAGCCAATTTTTGTTAAATGATGCTCAATTTATTGGTAATTTCATTGTTCAGGCAATAGATTTAACCACTGGTATTTCTGCTTATGCAAGGGTGACGGCTACACAGACAGATTCATCCCTGTCAATTTCTGGTAAGGTAATAGTTGATGGAATCCCGGCTAAGAATGCAGTTGTTTTTGTAAAAGGAGGCAATTCAGATTCACCAGAGCAGGCTGTATTTACCGATACCAATGGTGCTTATACCATCTCTGTTATCTCGGGTGTTTATAGGATAAAAGCATCTAAAAAAATAGATTATATGTGTGATTCTGAGAAAATGATTTATGTGGGTACAAATAGTGTTTCAAATCTTGACTTTTCCTTAAACACAGCAGGATTTCAGTCTATTTCTGGTCGGGTAACTACACAAGACGAGCAACCAATAGCAGGGGCAAAGGTATGGGTAGAAAATCATGAATCAAACAATGAAGAAAATACAACGGTTGTGACTACAGTTACCAATAACAATGGTTCATACACCCTTTATCTTATTAAGTCTAATCAGTCGCAAGATTATAATTACATAAAAGCAGGAAAGTCTGGCTATGAGATGTCGCAGAGATATGTATCTAACCTGTCTGCTTCAAATATTGATTTTACTCTGAATCGATCTCAAGAGATGATAATTGGGACTATCACGGATAATAATGGCAGCCCAATATTAGGGGCAAGGGTAAGGCAACAAAACTTAATCCCAATCCATACCAATTGTTATGGTCATTATCTTCTTTTGACTAATAATGGGTATGGTTTTTCAATTGAAGCCCAGAAAAAGGGCTATGCTAAGTCAGGAAAGAATAATATTAACTCCGGGGCAACGAATGTCAATATATCCCTGTATCCATATACAGCAACTATTACAGGTAAGATTTATGCCCCTGATGGTACAACCACTATGGGATTTGTTAAGGTGTCTACCAATTTTTGGGTAGGTAATAGTTATAAGAATGTTTATTCCTATACCAATCCTGATGGCAGTTATGAACTACATGTATTGGGTGGTAGCAACTATGGGATTTATGCTTCAAAGGAAGGGTATGGTTCAGCGGATAATGGTACAAATGCACCCAATACAGGGGTGAATATGACCCTCCAAAAGGAATATTATCCCTCTGTTTCTGGAACCATTAGCTATGCCGGGACAAAGACAGGCATGATTTATATCCAATTGTTTAATTCCCAAGACTTTTCTGGTCAGCCAGCCTATCAAAAGGTCATTAATCGGATAGGTGATTATATGGTATCCAATATCTATAATTCTGGCACTTTTTCTGCAATGGCATTTTTGGATATAAACGGGGATGGACAAAAAACATCTGGTGAGCCAGCTGGTATTTATCCTGACCCAATTATAAGCAGTTATAATGTTTCTGTGACTAATGCAAACATTGTTCTTACAGATCCTGGTACAATTATTGGTACCATTTCCTATTCAGGCACGAAGACAGGGACGGCGTTCGTTATGTATTCTACGGATCCATCCTTTGATAATGATCCAAAAGCAGGGGCAACACTTACTATTACTGGTGCAGGAAGCTATTCATTTACCAGTAGTCTTCCAGTTGGAACATATTATATTGCCTGCTGGTTTGATGCTGAGTCGCCCTATGGAAAGGAATCAGATGGTCCAAGTGGTGGCGATGTTTTAGGCATTCATGGTGGCACTATTACAATGTTTGAAGGTGAGGTTGAGGTTACTGGCACACCTACACCAGTGATTGTAAAGACAGGCTCTGTTACGGCGGGTGTAAGTTTTAACCTTAATTATGTTGTTCCGTCACTTCCACGAATTCCTATGCCTACGGCTACAATCAATGTGGATGGGATAGATACAGACTGGACAGGAATACAGCCGGCAGGAACTGATACGACAGGTGACAACATCGCTCCAGGGACTGGCACGATACTTCCGGGTTCAGACCTTAAGGCAATGTATATTGCTCAGGATGGTAAGAATCTATGCCTGCGACTGGATATATACGGCACAGCTAATACGATGTTCCAGAATTATAATAGCGATCCAAACAAAGCCGGTAGATACCAATTCCATATAAACACCAATGCAGATGTTTATAATAACATTGAGGTGAGTGTTGTTTATAGTGAAAAAGACAATAGGTGGGCAATTCAAGCATGGGATAGGAATAACCAGCAAAATATCTCTGCATTACAACAACAGGGTACAGTAGCTGTGCAGGGTGGTATTATAGAGTTGGCATTGCCGTTAGATGTTCTGCATTACCCAGCAGAGTTGACCATAAGAACTGAAGCATCTTACTGGCTAAATGGTAAGGGGGGTACGCTTGACCGTATAGGAGGAGTTATTGCCTATCAGCCTCTATTTGCAATGGTAGATCTTAAGATTAATGGCACAACCTCAGCTACGGTTACGGCTGGTGGTGCATTTACTTTAACTTGTAATTCTTCATCTGGTCGCAGGGTAGATTTTCATCTCTTCCATGATCAAGGGGTGTCAGGTGCCCTTGAACCAACATACCCTGGCGTGCCTTGCGATATTTTTGAGATAGATAACTCAAATAGTGATGAGAATAAAACTGCAGGACAGATTCAAAGAACCGTAATGGCTTTTGGTGGTTCACCGGTTGTTGCAGGTAAATTTATCCTGCAGGCAGTGGATGTGACTTCAGGGGCTGTATCACAAGCATCGATTGATTTCACCCCGCAAACCTTTGGCCAGTCAATTTCAGGTGTTGTAACACTTGATGGAAGTCCAGCCGCTAATTTGATTGTGCAAGCAAGAAGCGGCTCAGAAGTACCGGAGTTTGTGGCAATTACTGATACTAACGGTCAGTACATCCTTTGTTTACCTGCCGGCAGTTGGATATTGAAGGTATATAAAATTGGCTATCCTTCCTCGGATATTCAGGAGGTTTATGTATCCGCAGAAGGTATCGTTACAGGGATAAACCTTAGCCTCAATACCACCGGGCTGAGTACAATTGTAGGACAAGTAATGACAGGCAATAAGCCTTTGGCTGGTGTAATGGTTCGGGCAGCAAACGAGGACAAAAACAGAGAGGTATGGATGGTAACAGGTACAGGCGGCACTTACACTCTGTATGTAACTCCGAATGAAATATGGACCGTAATGGCTGAAAAGAATGGATATAATTCACATCCGCAAGCTATGTCTGTCCATATCCTGCCGGCATCAAATATAAACTTTATGCTTATGCCAAATACTGTGCCTATAATTGGTACGGTTACTGGCAGTGGACCGGTAATTGGGGCAAAAATAGAGGGTTGGCGTGATGGCTATAGTCGGGTTGTGGCTCAAACCAATTCACAAGGGCAGTATAGCCTTTATGTGTCTGGTGGTTCCAATATGTGGAATATTAATGCTTCAGCACATGGTTCAGCAGAAACAGCAAAAAATGCTTATCCGGGTGATATGATGATAAACATGAATCTGCAATGGCATAATGGCACCATCTCAGGCAATGTCTATGCCCCGAATGGAACTGGCTTAGGCTTTGCAGAGGTAGAAGCATCTGGCAGATTTGAATCATCCATAAATGGTTTTTCGATGGCGAGTGATATAGTTAAAGGGCTGACTAACCCAGATGGGACTTATCAATTACCAGTGGTTAACGGGTTGAGGTATGAAGTAACGGCAAAAAAGCCTAACTATGGATCACCTGCTCCTCAAAGCATCTTAATAGGCAGTGGAACAACACTATCAACAGCCACGGTAAATCTTGTCATGCTTGGTGCTGATTTATGGATAGACAAATGGGCAGGAAAAGCTTCTTATGAGGCTGAGCAGGGAACTAATCTTATCTATCCAGGGGCTACCATGACCTACCATATTATGTATGGCAACAGGGGCGAAGGGACAGTAGGCAGTGTTACTATTACAGATACTCTGCCTTTGGGTGTAATTCTGGCTACGGCTACGGCTAATTTCCCACTTACAATTAGCAGCTCTGGCAGCCAGACCGTGCTTACCTACAGGATAGGAACACTTAAGCCTAATGAGGAGGGACATTTTAAGATAGTTGTCTCTATCCCAGCGGATATGCCAGCTTCCACTACTTTAACTAATGTCACTAATATTACGACACCTGAGTATGAAAAAAACATGATCAATAACTACGCTACATGGACAACCCATGTGTTTAAGATGGACTTGTCCATCAGCAAATGGGGACCAAAGAAAATACTTGCTGGAGGGACATTTACCTATACGATTACCCTGAATAATATTGGTAATATTGATGCCCCGGCCGTAGTGATAACCGATACCCTGCCAACAGGGGTAATTTATGGGACAGATACATTGGGTGGTGCAAGCGTAACCACAACCGGGACAGGCACAATAATTGTCTGGGAGATAGGCACATTCACGGCTAACAGGCCAAAGTCCTTTGAGTTGAGTGTGATAGTTGGTACCAATACCACAGGCACTCTGACTAATACAGTTAATATCACGACCACAGAGAAAGAGTTTACCCTGCTTAATAATTCTTCTACATGGAAAACCCTTGTTGAAGCACCAATCAGGGATTTAATGATTAAGAAGCAAGGCTTGAGTGTGGTTAAGGCTGGAACAAGGATGCGTTATCAGATAAGTTATGCGAATTTGGGGAATGTGGCTGTAAAGGATATTGTTATTACGGATAACTTGCCGGCCGGCGTAAGTTATGTTAAGGATACAAGTGGATTTGGGACAGAGACTGTGGGTACTAATGCGATAAGCTGGGCAGTAGGTAGCCTTGAGCCTAATGAGCGAGGGTATTTTGAGTTGGTGGTTGATGTAAACGCTACCGGAACTTTAGTTAATGTTGCTCAGATTTCCGGAACAGGCACAGAGGCTAAACAAGCGACATGGACCACAAATGCAGTCTCAGGCACTGTAGATTTGGTCATTGACAAGAAGTGTCCCACACAGGTGTTTAGGGGTGGAACCATTTTGTATGCCATTTCCTATGATAATCATGGTAATACAGAGGTAGGGAGTGCTACCATCAGGGATACTTTGCCTGCAGGATTTGAGTATGCAACCTGTACACTGGGCAGCCCAACAACAATGGCAACTACTTCTGTAGCCACTGTGCTTGAATGGGTTGTGGGAACGATTACGCCGTGGAGCTATAATTACTTCAATCTCACGGTCAAGGTAAATGCTCTTAGCGGGAAATATGATAATGTGGTTGAGATTAGAGCAATTGAAGATCCTGACCTTACTAATAATCTCAGCACAGCAACAACTCAGGTTTCTACCCCTGTATATGATTTGATTGTCAGAAAAGGGGGACCATCTGAGGCAACACCAGGTCAACGGATAAATTACTGGATTAGCTATGGCAATCAAGGAAATATTCAGGCAGATCGCGGGACAATTACAGATACCCTGCCATTGGGAGTAACATATATCTCAAGCTCACCTTCGGGAAGTGTGACTGGAGCAGGGGTAGAAGGGAATCCTTTCGTTGTTACATGGAGTGGTGCTAATAATGGGGGTTATATTAATCTGATCGTAGAGGTTGGAACCAATACCCCATCTGCCACCCTGACTAATGTGGTCAAGATTGAGGGTACAAGAACCTCAGGAGGCGTGGATCCACTCTGGAATAATCAGGCAACTGTAACGACTACGATAAAGACTCCCATTGTTGATTTGCGAATACGCAAGAGTGGACCAAAGCAAGCAAAACCCGGACAGATTATTACATATACGATTAGCTATGCTAACTCAGGTAATACACCGGCTACAGCTACTATTACTGATGTTTTGCCTGCTGGTGTAAGTTATATTAGTGATACAAGCAGACTCGGTACTACAACTGATGGGAATAAGATTAGCTGGGAGGTAGGCACAGTTACCTCGGGTACTTCCTCAGGCATTATTCAGGGCTTTGAGCTAACTGTATTAGTGGGTACAAATACCACCGGGACATTGACTAATGCTGTAAGTATCAGCACCAGCATAGATAATAATCCTGCCAACAATCAGGACACAGCGATTACTTACATTGTTACGCCTGTGGTTGATTTGAGTATTACCAAGTCAGCACCGGGAGAGGTTGCCCCCGGACAGATGATGGTATATTATATCACCTATCGTAATAAGGGCAACACAGATGCAGGGAGTGTAACCATTACCGATGAGCTTCCGGTTGGTGTAACCTATGGTACATCCACCATTGGTACACCCACCATTGATGGAAACAAGCTACTCTGGTGTCTGGGGACAGTTTCCCCTTCATTATGGCCAAAATCATTTAAGATTACAGTTGCGGTAGGGAACCTACCTTGTGGTACATTGACTAATGTAGTTAAAATCAATGATGCAGTGGCTATTGACAACAATCTAAACGATAATCAATCTACCACCACAACTCAAGTAGTTGTACCTGTAAGTGATTTATCAATTCATAAGGCAGGACCGGCTGAGATCACACCTAATAGTGTAATAATCTACTATATCGGGTATAAGAATAAGGGCAATATAGCGGTTGGGAGTGTGACCATTACTGATACCCTGCCTGTAGGTGTAAGCTATCGCAGTGATAACAGTGGACTTAGCACCTCTATTGTTGGTGGTCAGATTGTCTGGCAGATAGGTACACTTACGCCAGGGGCAGAGGGCAGGTTCAGTGTAAAGGCTTTTGTTGGAGAGATTCAAGGCTCTTCCACCCTGACCAATTCTGTGGAAATCTACTCTCCATCTATTCAAGATGAGGATACAAGTAACAATGTGGCTTCCTTGAGTTCACATGTTGTTTTACCAGCTACAGACTTGTTGATCAATAAATTTGGACCAAAATCTGTTGTACCCAATCAGGAGATAACCTATCGCATAAGCTATGCCAATCTTGGGAATTCTGAGGCAACAAATGTAGAGATTATTGATACCTTGCCTGCTGGGGTATCATATAAAGGTGATACCTCTGGAATATCTCCACTTCTATTAGTGGATACGGTTATCTGGCAGATACCGTCAATTCCGGCAAATACCTCTAAGTCTTTTGAATTAACCGTATTTGTTGGAGATGTACCTGCCTCTACTACCCTGACCAATCAGGCTAAGATAACCATTCTGGCTAATGATACCAATTCTGCCAATAATGATGCTAATTGGCAAACCCTTGTACAGAATAGAAAAGAGGCAGATGTTATGGTTATAAAGCAGGGTAGTGGTGCCAGACCTGGCTGGGATAAGACCGATCATATTACCTACAGGAATATAGGTACAGATAGGGCTGAAGAGGTGGTTGTGATTGATTGTCTGCCTGCAGAGGTAACATATCTCTCAAGTAATCCTGTTGGCAATTATGACTCCACCAATCACTCCTTAACCTGGGATATAGGTAATCTTAATGCTTGCGAGGATGGAGATATTACTGTCTATGTTAATGTAGATGGGAATAAGGTATCACCGGGTGATAAAATTAAGAATACAGTGAAAATCAGTACGGTATCCTTTGAAAAGAGCTATGAAAACAATGTATTTGTAGAGGAAGAAACAGCCCGTGGGTCAATTGATCCAAACGATAAACTGGCAAGCCCAAATCCAAACTCAAGCTCAGACCCAATCCCAGGTGAGGGTTTCTTAAGTGATGTAAGGGATACCAGAGAGATTAGCTATAAGATTCGCTTTGAGAATATAGCTGGAAGTTATACGCTTGCAGCAAGAGAGGTAAGAATAATAGATAAGCTGGATGCTAATATGGATTGGGATACATTGGAAATGGGCAATGTTGGGATAGGCACAAGGACATATTCGCTGGGCACCTGGTCGTATGGGACAACTTACGGGACAGTAAGCTATAGTTTTGATAAAACGACAGGAAGCCTTACCTGGTACTTTATCGGTGATGATTCAAGCCTGCAACCGATTGAATCAGGGTTCCTGCCACCAAATGTAACTAAGCCTGAAGGGGAAGGATGTGTAAACTATAGTATCAAGGCAAAGGGTACAGCAACATCAGGAACCATTATCAGGAATAAGGCTAATATCAGATTTGATTGGAATCCATGGATAGAGACGCCAGAGGTATATCATATCCTTGACTTAACCCCACCATCGGCAACCATTACCACATTACCATATTCTACCTCAACTACATTTTTGGTAAGTTGGTCAGGACAGGATACTGCCGGGGCAACTACAGGGGCAATAAGTGAATACACCGTATATCTTTCAATAGATGGCGGCACTGCTACAGAATATATGAGTGGTACGGCTACGAGTGCGTACTATTCTGGGCAATATGGTAAAACTTACGCATTTTATGCCATAGCTAAGGACAAGGCAGGCAATGTAGGGATACAATCTGCACCAGCTCAAATTAAACTACTTGCTCCTGGAGACATAGAGATAAAGAGGGTAGGACCAAAGGCTATGGGGATAGGTGGTACTGTTACGCTTTATGCTACAGTTTTGGGAACAGAGACACTTACTACTGCTACTTGGACAATAACCAGTGGGGTTGGCAGCTTATCAACTAATTATGGTACGGCCACCATCTTTACTGCATTGCAGATAGGCACGGTAAGTATTAAGGCAGATGATGGAACCAATACAGACACAATAATGCTCATAGTTGGAGATAAGATTAATGCAGGATACACCAAAACAACACCATTCTCCTTTGGCAGTGTAACCTTAAGGGCAGGTACAAGTGCGGTTGACATTTACATCCTTCCTCCACAAGCTATGATACCAGTTAATCTTAGTGGAAAGATAGGAGACATAGGAGTAGAGATTAATGCATATGGAACCTCTGGGGATAAGGTGGGCAGTGTAACCTTATATGTTGAGATTGGCTATAATGAGGCATTGCTTGGGAATATGGATGAAGAAACCTTAAAATTATGGATATCCTCAGATGGTAGCAAATGGGAAGAGGTAAACCCTTCCGATTCGGATCCTGTCCGTAACATAGTTTATGGCACAATTACCCACCTTTCATACCTTGCACCTGCAGGAAAGTTAAAGTTTGCAGATAATCTGAAACAAGTGATTGTGTATCCAAATCCTTATCTGCAGGATAAGCATGGTTACAGCATATTCTTTGATCGGTTGACTGAAAATTCTACCATCAAGATTTTCAACATAGCCGGTGAGTTGGTGCAAGAGATAGCTGTACAAAGTTCACCACAGAGTTGGAATGCCTGTAATTTTGACGGTGAAAAGGTTGCCAGCGGTATTTACATCTATCTTATTACTGACCCTATGGAGAATAAGAAGACTGGTAAATTGGCGATCATTCGATAGCCAACTCAAGGGATAATGACAAGACAAATGATTCAGAAAAATTGGCTGTGCGTAATAAAATGTTTGTTGATATTTATGTTTTATTCAGCAACATCTTGTTATGCCCAGCCTTTTTTTCTTGATAAGCAGACGATAGGTATCCCCATAGAGATAAAATTAATCGCTACTCACGATATTCTTAAGGAGCTGGATGATATTGATGGATGGACAGAGTGGGAAGGAAATAGTGCTGACAAACTCGATCGGCTTGCAAAAGAGGTTGCGGATTTGAAGAGGGAGAAGATGGGGTTGTTAGTTGATGCCTATGCTGGAATAAACTATTTGATTGGCAATTATGGCTTTTCTATGCTTGAACATCGCCAATCATCAGGTAACCCCTATTTTAAGGATGCTGAGCCTGACCCATACCTGATAATCAGGTATGTCCAGATAAAAGAGCTTGGGTTTACTCAGGTTATTGATTCCTGCCGGAAGAACCTTTCATGGAGCTATACCGTAAGACTCCTGAAAGGGCAGCTGAATTTTGCTAATCCCATAGCTTGGGAAAAAGATGTAGCCAGGAAGGTAGCTCTGGAAGAGGAGGGGGTAGCTGAAACGGCTGTGACTACCAAATTGGGGCTGGATATTGGTTTGGTTTACGACATGGATAAGTGGAGATTATCGTTGAATGGGAAAAACTTAAATTCACCCCGATTCTCTTATCCTCCAGAAGCACACATGGATAGTTATTTGCTGGAGCCACAGTTAAAAATTGGTGCAGTTTTCAAGCCATTAAATAGCCTTACTCTATCTCTGGATTGTGATTTGACACAAAATGAAACCCTGCTGGAAGGCTATAAATCGATGGAACTTGTTTGTGGAGCAGAGATGGAAGTGTTCAATGGCAAGCTGGTTTTAAGGGGTAAAATAGCAAATAATCTGGCTGAGGATGATATTGGTCGTATTTATTCATTGGGGGTAGGGACAAAAATAGTTGGTTTGCAAATAAATATGGATGGTGGAATAAAAAGATCTAAAACCTCAAAGGATTATCCCTCCCAGATTCAAACATGTTTGCAGATTTCAAGGCAATTTTAGGAGTGGTTCAAAACAGTTTGCCACGGAGACATGGAGAAGAACATCTCTCTAACCCTTGAAAGCATTGTGAATTCTGTAATCAAGGTTTGACTCCAAATCCTTCTAAAGATAACAACAAAAATCCCCAAAATAGCAAAGATGCTGCAAAATATCGCAGCGAATAGATCACTTGTTGAAACTTTTTATAGGCAACATAAGAATTAACATACACCTGCTTACATAATTCATGAGTCACTTGTTCTTCTGTTCCGAAGTTTTTCTCAAAGTACTCCTGATATTGACCAGAATGCTTGAACTGAGTTGCTATTGTCCCAAAATATATGGGAGACACATCATCATCCACCTTTAGTTTTGGATTAAGACACAAAAATGAGAAAATCATTGAAATGAGATTCAAAACAAGGCCAATTCCAGCTATTGCATATTGAAAAGCAGTTGGCGTAGAAATAGTCCCGTCGACAGGTTGTTACTGAAACAAAATCATCTATCTCCCTCAAGCATCCCTGAAAAGAGCCACAGCCTGTTTGCAAGACTTATTCCTTCAAAAGTTTCTATTACAATATAAATTTCTTAAAACATAACCAAAATAAATAATATTTTGGGACGGTTCACCTTTGTGTGAAAGCTTGCGGTAAGTTGAGAGTGCAATATTCCCCCTTAGAAAAGGGGGTTAGGGGGTTGTTCTTCTCTGTATCTCTGTAACCCTGTGGTGAACAGTTTTGAACCATGCCTTTTATTCTTTGTTTTTGGACAACACTTCTCTTTTACTTCACACAAAGCACATTCACTACACTTATAGGTTCGTTTATCATCTGCCAAAGGTGCTACGGCTTTTTTGTTTTGCAACTCTAATTTTTTGCCCTCGGGACAAGTATAACTATCGCTTTCTGGATCATATAGTTAGAAACTAAATACGGAAAACATAGGGAAAAATCCCATATTCCCTGATGAATTTCTTCAAGCATTTTAATTTTTTACTTGACTTAAGTGGTTTTTATAAGGTATAATATTCATCAGATAAGAAAACAGGATTCAAACCTTGAAGCAGCAAGAAATTGGTGTCAGATCTGATTTGTTTGACAAATAAAAATGGGACTTAACACTATTTTCTTGCACGGTGAGAAAATTGGTGTCAAGAAAATTGGTGTCAGAACTCCCTAACTGCTTGTATTTGAATCAGATACAAATAATTAGGAAAAACGGAAGGACACATCCCATATTTCCTAATGAATTTCTCCAAGCATTTTAATTTTTTACTTGACTTGAGTGGTTTTTATTGTGCTGCGAGAAGACAGGCGGATAATCGCAAAACATACAAGAAGAAAGTCTAACAAGAAAAATGCACTGGATGGGCAGTAGCCCACCAGTGATTTTTATGGTTATGCTTAAAAAAGCTATACTGATTTTATTATTTTGTGAGGTTGAAATATTGGGCGTCTGGAAACCTTTAAGAAAATTATACTTCAAAGCAACCGAT
>JAZDHC010000181.1:0-18889 GCA_043806395.1 Candidatus Desantisiibacteriota bacterium
ACTTTCATCGTTTTTCATATGATTCCTTTCGGGCAAGGGGACATCATCTACAGAATACAACCCCCTAACCCCCTTTTCTAAGGGGGAATATTGCACTCTCAACTAACCGCAAGCTTTCAAACAAAGGTGAACCGTCCCGATTATCTTTATTGCTGGGCAACGAAACTGGATATAGATATTCTACTTAAAAAAGCTTTTGATGAGGCAGGAATAAGAGATGAATAAATGCTCAAACAGTGTTTGCAAGTAAAATCATCAAGATAGAAGTTACATTATTGGAGGTAAATATGATGGCAAAAAAATTAATTGGCGAGGTATTAACGCGAAATGTTGTGTCTGTCTCTCCTGCAACACTTACCAGTGATGTTGTTTCTATCATGAGGGAGAAAAAAATAAGTTGCGTTTTGGTCATGGATGGTAAAAAACCTGTAGGGATATTTACCGAAAGAAATCTTGTTCATTTGTTACATCAAGGGGGAGAGATAGGTGATAGAAATATTGAAGAATTAATGAGCACACCTGTCTTAACCATGGGAAACAACACCAATATCTATGAGGCACACGATTTTCTTGAAAAACATGGTCTGCGGCATCTGGTGATTGTTGAGCCTGATGGCAGGGTTGCTGGCGTGGTAACTCAAACAGATATTATCGATAACCTTGAGACTGAATATTTTCTGGAACGCAAGAGTCTTTCCAAAATAATGTCCAGAAATGTGGTTACCCTGAGGAAGGAGCAATTGGTACAGGATGCTATAGATATCATGGCTAAGGTTCTGGTTAGCTGTGTTCTGATAGAGGACAATAATATTCCTGTAGGGATATTAACCGAGCGGGATATAACCAGATTGTTTCATGAGAATAAAAATATAGGCAGCCTGAAGATTGAAGAGGTGATGAGCCAGCCTGTCCAAACCATATCACAGAGTATATCCCTTTATGAAATTACCATATCAATGACTCAAAAAAAGATTCGCAGATTGGTTGTTGTAGATGATAATGGCTGCACTGCCGGCATTATTACCCAGCATGACATTGTCAAGGAATTGGAATGGAATTATATACAATCATTGCACACGATCATTCAGGAAAAAGAGGAAAAACTTGTTAAGGCAGAAAAAATGGCTACTGCAGCTCAAATTGCCAGAGAGGTTGCCCATGAGATACGAAATCCCTTGCAGGTGCTGACTGCCGGACTCTATTATCTGCGGAAAATCTCCCCAGAGGATAATGTTGATAGCCACAAGGCAATGGAGAGGATGAATAATGCTATTTCAAGGATAAATGGGTTTGTGGATAATCTGGTGCATGAGGCAATACAATAAGGGGTGTGAGAAATCTAAGATCCCTCACAGAGTAGTTTGGGATGACAGGGGAAGGCACAACGAAAGATAGTAAATTCAGGGAGGTAGGTTATGTGTAAGCAAACGATCGTTCTGGTTTTGGCATTGGTTTTTGGTTTTTGTCTTGAGGTAGCACCACTGACAAATGTGTGGGCTGAAGGGGTGGATGAGGAGGAATTGCTCTTTATGGAGATTCCATGCGTAATAGTTGCCAGCAGAATGGAAGAAAAGGTTACAGAAGCCCCTGGAATTATTAAGGTCTGGACTGCAGAAGAGATCCGTGAAATGGGAATTTACACATTGGATGAATTAGCACAGATCACGGCAGGCTATGGTGTAGAGGAAGCAGATGGTTTACATGGTTTTGAGGTGAGGGGTTTTCATGGCAATGCATTTGACAATCAAAAGGTTTTGCTAATGATTAATGGTATGCCCATTAATATTGCCAGAAACGGAAGGGCATGGACTGGAGAAGAATTTCCACTATATTTTGCTAAAAGGGTTGAATTTCTCAAAGGACCATCCTCAGCACTTTACGGCAATGGTGCTGTCCTTGGTGTTATAAACATTGTAACAGAAGAACCGAAAGAAGACAAAGATCTTTTTGAGACTAAAATTTCAGCAGGTTCACCCGATGAGAGAACCAGATTTATGGGGCACTGCCTGATGAAAAAAAAGAATATATCGGGAGAGGTATGTTTTGGTTTTTACGGAAAAAATAATAGTGAAAAAATATTTGGTGGAGATAACAAGGTTCGGGATAATAAAAAGAACTGGAATCTTTTTTCAATATTTGATTGCACAGAAGATTCTCCCCTTAACGGACTGAAATTTGGTGTTTTTACTGCAAGCAATAGGGGTGGATTGGGTACTGGCTGGATAGGCACCACACACAAAATAGATGATTATACCTTTGAAACGCTTCAGCCATTTTTAGAGTACAATAAAAACCTGACCAATGAGTTGAGCCTTAACACCAAACTGCTTTTTCAGAGAGATGATGATATGGCGACATTCTTTGTAGGCGGTTCTGATGTAGGAAAATTTGGGCTTATTAGCAACCTTTATATGGGGGATGTGAGCTTGGTGTACAGCAGAGATAAGTTCAGTATGATTGGCGGGATTGCCTATGATAGAAGGTGGCATACAGGTGAAAATAGCCATTTTTATATTTTTAGCAGTGGTACGATTACACAAGTTGCTGATTACTATTTTAATAAATCTAAAAGTTACACAATAAAATCTGCATATCTCCAATTACAAAAAGAGTTCCCTGTATTACAGGGATTAAAGTCAACTATGGGTATCAGGCTTGATGACTGTACTAATTTAATTGAAGAGGGAAATAGTTTCTCAAAAACAAGTCCACGGATTGGATTTGTTCAAAGGGTAACTGATTGCTTAAATGTGAAACTATTATACGGTACAGCAATGAGGGGTCTGGGACTAAAGGAAAGCATAGATAATACGATGTATGCATCTGAATATGAGAGACAGACCGGGACAAAAACTACATATACAGCCAAACCTGAAACAATAGATACCTTGGAGACATCCGCAGCCTACCATACAAAAAGATTCCAAACCTCTGTTACTTATTTTAATAGTACCATGAAAAACCCTATTCGGGCATATAATGTACCAGTAGGAACTACAACAGCATTTGTAGTTCCGTATCTTAATGTGGCAAAAGAGCAAAAGGCTCAAGGGGTTGAATTTGATTTTGATATTGGCATCCCTGATGGGAAATTCTTTGTCAACGCTACTATTCAAAAAAGTGAAACCTCTGATGGTAAAGAAATAGCCAATATTCCACAAACTAAACTTAATGCAGGCGTGCTGTATCACTTACCTGCTGACACGGATGTTTCTTTATTGATAAAAAATGCGAGGTATACAAAGAGGAGTACAACTGACGACTCTATTCTTTCTAAGCTTGGAGATAGGGTAGGGGATCACGCCGTGGTTGATATTAATTGTATTAAGAAAATCAATGATGATATTCAGCTTGAACTAAAAATAAATAACTTATTTAATGAAGACTGGTATTATCCACAACTCAGCGACACCCTGTTATTTGATCATCCACAACCGCGCAGAGGAGTCCTGCTTTCTATGGATGTAAAATTTTAGGGAGGTTAGATAACAGGATATGGTGCAGACAAAATCTGTGATACAGGAGAAGATGGCGATATAAGATTATAGGGCACCTCTAAAAACCCACTGAAGCCACGCTGGCTGCGTTGTAAAGTCGCTCAAAATGCTCATTTACCACAAAGAGAAAGGCACAGAGGCACAGAGTTAGGAGAAGAGAAAATACAGAAATATTCTGTGCCTATCCTACTTCTTCATCTCTTCATAACTTTGTGCCTTTGTGCCTTTCCTTGCTTTGTGCCTTTCCTCATGTAAACTGCGCTTTTTCGCTTCTTTGCGCCTTGCCATCATCGACTTGATTGAGTTTTTAGAGGTGCCCTATATTGAGGTAAGGACTCGTGGTAACTGCACCAAAGGAGAAATAATATGGGCATACTACCAAAGGGAATACCCCCAATCGTATCTATTGTCGGACGAAAGAATAGTACGAGGAGGAATAAAGATAATGGATGACCTTAATAAGTTAATTACAAAAATAGATAAAGAATCTCCTGGGTTTAAAGAAAAAGTCAAAAAACGCTCACAAGAGATTCAAATTGCTTATCAATTAAGATTGACTCGAGAATCCCTAAATCTTACCCAAAAAGATGTAGCCGAGAAATGGAATATCCCTTCACAGGTGATTTCCAGAATTGAAAATGCTAAAGAAGACCGTATCTCTTTACATGCCTTAAATGAATATGCACAGATATTAGGATACAATGTAAGGATGCAAAGGATTTGGGGTCAAACCTTCAAATTTCATTTATGGGAAAATCCCAATTCCAAAACCCCCAAAATCCTCTTCATCCTTCCAACACCCCTTATAATCATTCCTGTTAGCCAGTAGCAAGTGCAATACTATTGTCAGATTGTCAATTAATCGTAATTAAAAAACCACTCCCTAATCCCAGAGCAAATGCATCTAAATTTTACCAGGTAAAACCAGTGATAGCACTCGTTTTCTGCACCCTCCATCCCTATCAACAAAAAGCCAACCCCAACCCAGCAACAAACAATTCCCTGTGGCGGAAAAGATATTCACCTTATCCATTCAAACTCAATCAATCCTTTTTTTTCGAGAACATCAAGTTCATGATGGTCAGAAGTAACCTTATTTGCGCCCTCCTCATTATTAAAATAAGCTATTATCGCACAGGCATCTAACACATTAATCGATCAATCATATCCCATTCACCTTTCTTTTTAATAGTAACGACCACATCTCTGAAAAGCACATTCTCCTTTATCCTTTTGGGAATAGTTATTATCCCTGATTTTGGGATACTTGTTCTAAATTGATATGTCTCCATTCTTACAACCTCCTCGTATAATAAATGATTTGGGGTCAAATCTTCAAAAAAATAGGGTTATCGCCTCTTTATTTGCCCCCTTATCCTCATCCCATATTATCATTGTACTCTTTTATCTATACTCCAAGACCATAATCTTATCATCCTGACTGAAAGCAACCTCATTTATCCTCAATCTCCTCCAACCTGTTACCCATTGCCTTTACATCCCCAAAC
The DNA here is from genome assembly GCA_043806395.1 of Candidatus Desantisiibacteriota bacterium. GTDB lineage: Bacteria > UBA9089 > CG2-30-40-21 > CG2-30-40-21 > CG2-30-40-21 > CG2-30-40-21. Next base: position 5,006 of record JAZDHC010000181.1, read on the forward strand.
AACTTCGGTAATCTTTCCATGTATGCCTTTTGCCTCAATTCATCCCGATATGGTCGGGCAGGAAATCCAGATACAATGCTTTTTGGTGGAATATCCTTCATAACGCCAGCCTTTGCCCCAATTACAGAGTGATGGCCAATGGTAACATGGTCAGAAACAGCCCCTTTTCCGGCAATAATTACACCATCCTCTATTATAGCACTGCCACCAATAGCTACTTGAGCCACTAAGATGCAATTTGCTCCAATCTTGACATTATGCCCAATCTGTACCAGATTATCAATCTTTGTTCCTGCTCCAATAATGGTAGAGCCAAGTGTTGCCCTATCTATGGTGGTATTTGCCCCAATTTCAACCCCATCCTCAATGATAACATTTCCTACCTGCGGAATCTTATGATGTATTTCGTCCACTTTTACGAAACCAAAACCATCTGCACCGATGACACATCCGGAATGGATGATTACCTGCTTGCCAATAATGGTATTTTCGTATATGGAAACATTGCTATGAATGGTTGTCTCTTCTCCAATCTGCACGCCTTTGCCAACGGATACAAATGGATAGAGTATTACCCCATCGCCTATGATTGCCCCTGTATCAACAACAACGAGCGGGTAAATAGTTACGCCCTTGCCTATTTGAGCATTTTCTGCAATAATACTTGTTGGATGAATGGCAGGTGTGGGTTTTCCCTGAGGGTAAAACAAGTTAAGCAATAAGGATAATGCCAGCCTCGGATTTTTGACGCGAATAGCTGGTAGGGAGGTAGCACCTCTGGCAGGGGATTCCTGAACATTTTCAGGAATGATAACGGCTGAGGCATGGATGGGCATGATTAGATGCTTGGGGTTAACAATTACGACTATTTGTCCATTGTCAGGGGTGATAGCCATGCCAGAGGTGCTACCCCATTTTGCCTCATCCAGACCAGACACACCCGTTATTATAATATCTGGTGAACCAAGCAATTCTCCCTCAAGTAACCTTGCTATTTCTGATAGGGTAATTGTCATGGCATTGTCTCCACAATCATAATCGTTCAACAAGATTCCACTCACCTACACCCCAGCCAGCGGGGGATAGAGAGGACGGTTAATCCGGCAACATCTCCATCCCCCCGCTGTCCTTACAGGGCGAACACATAGGTTCGCCCCTACAAAGCCACTGATTACTGTTTATCCTGACTGCTGGCTGTTGGTTTCTCACTTACCTTATTTCTTCCCTCAATTATCTTCATCACATCCTCAGTCAAATCCAATCCCTTTGCAGCATAAAGTGTACTGCCCTTTTCCATAACCAACTGAAGATTCTTGGCTTTAGCAATCTCAGAGATAGCACCATAGATATCATCAACTATTTCCTTTGTTAATTCCTGCTCTTTGGTTTCTAATTCCCCACTCATATCTTCCTTATACTTCATTAGCTCGGCTATCTTGTCATTAATCACCTTTTTCTGCCTTTCCTTTTCCTCATCAGATAGAAGGGCATTGGCGTCGAGCTTTTCCTTTAGTCCCTTTATCTCCTCTTGTTTTGCCTGAAATATATTCTGGAATTTGGTTATATCCTGTTCCATATTTTCCTTAGCCTGCTGTGCCTTAGGATGGTTTTCAAATACTGCCTTTGTATCCACCAACCCAATATTAAACTCCGCCCTTGCATGACCTGCAAAACAGGTTAAAACCATAGCACTTAGTGCTATTAACAAACATCTCCTTAACATTTACTTGCCTCCTTAAATCTACGATTCTCCCATCTTATCAACTTATCAACTCATCAACCCCTTTCCTCAAAACGATGGTCCTATCCCAAAATGAATCTTGGTTTCACCCTTTACCTGTCCCGGTGCATCATTTAATCTCCAGGCATAATCCATACGGATAGGGCCTATGGGGCTATTGATTCGAAGTCCTATGCCTGCCCCAGCCTTCAGCTCAGAGAAATCAACCTCAGAAGTCTTTCCCCAGACATTACCGCAGTCAGCAAACAGTACTCCATAAAGTTGCTTGGGTGCGATAGGGAAACGATACTCAATATTTCCTACAAAAACCGCCTCACCTCCTTCCTGTTTTCCTTTAGGGCAGATACTTCTTTCTTCGTAACCCCTGACAGAATAATGTCCACCAACCCTGAACTTCTCATAATCAGGCGGTGCATCTCCACCACTCTTTAACTTAGTGATAATTCCAAACCTGCTGTGAACAGCCAGAACAAACTTCCACCAGCTTGGGATATAATAGGTTGCATCTATTGTTGGCTTGAAATAGTCAATATCCCCACCAAGTATACTGCCAACCAGATCACTTGAAATATCCCAGAAACAACCTGAATTAGGATTAAATATATCCTCACCCATCTTGGTATTTCTGGTAAACCTGAGGTTTAAGCCTGAAGTTTTAACATAGTCTTCACCCCACTTAGTCCTCCAATTCTTGATAGAATCAGAAACATTAGCCGACATATTCCTCATAGCAACATCTTCATATTTATACTTGCAACTCAAGCTGTTGTATTTTGATGTGTCACGGCTGGCTCTTATTGCCCCTCCCTTTCTCAGGCTGGTATAATCCGTATATTTATCACTACTATGCCATGATTCAATACCAACCAATGTCTTTGGCTTAATATCCCTGAACCATGGGTTGGTAAAGCCAAATTCATAGTTGGTAATATTTTGTCCCAGCTCACCCTTTATATTCATGGCATACCCCTTGCCCCTGAGGTTATTTAAGACACATTCAATCGAGCCAAATCCACCTGGCTGAGAGCCATAACCTGCAGAAAAAAGGAATGTACCGGTCTTTCCCTCCTTAACATCAATCTCCAAAATCTTTTTACCTTCATCTGCCCCTGGCTTGATATTAAAATTAACCTCATCAAAATAGCCGAGATTAATGAGCCTTTGTCTGCTCAGCCTGACATTCTGTCCATCAAAAAGAGAGCCATCATTAATCAAAAGCTCCCGACGGATAACATTATCCTTAGTCTTTGTATTACCAGCAATAAGGATTTTTTCTATATATGCCTGCTTCCCCTCATTTATATTAAAGGTAATGAACACGGTCTTTACCTCTGCATCCACATCTTCCTCCGGGACAACCTGACATGAGATATATCCCTTTGCAGCATACAAGCTATTAATCATCTGCATATCCTGACTGACGAACATAATATTATAAAGGCTATTCTCTCCGGTCTTCATTTTTGTCCTTATTTCAGCCTCAGGAATGAGCTTATTGCCCTTAACCTCTATTCCTGTTATCTTGAATTGATTACCCTCAGAGACATTGATGGTAATCAGCATCCCTTTTTTTTCCTTTGAATAAACAATCTCTGGTGATGATACGATTGCCTGAATATACCCCTTTGATTTATAATAATAAGTAAGCCTCTGGCTATCAATCTCAAGCTCTGATTTGTTGTAAATCCCATCCTTAGCTGTCTTTATCTGTTTTTTCAGGATTCTTGGCTGTATAGTGCTATTCAAAAAGGTTATCTCTTTTACCTTGATTAATTGCTTGGAGTCAAGATGAAAGATAATGTCCACGCCTGCCACAGGTACTCCTTCCTTTTCCCTTTTCCCTGTGGGAGAGGGATGAGTCTCTCGCTTGTATGGCTTTACCTCATTGGTTATCTCTGTAAAACAATACCCCTTTTCCTGACAATATTCCAGCATCTTCTGCATAGATTCCTTGACTTGATAGGGCTGATACGGGGCATTTTCCTTCACGGTTATTACTTTTTTCAACTCCTCATAGCTTGGCTCCTTGCTGCCGGTAATAGTTATCAAACCAACTAAGGGTCGCTCTTTTACAGAAAAAACAAGCTGTACCTTGCCCTCAACTATTTCAACAGCAGATGACACATTCTCAAAATAGCCAAGTTTATAGATAGCACGAATGTCTGCATCTACCCTCTTTGCATCAAGGCTATCCCCTGGCTTAATACTTACAGCATTCAGAACTACCCCTGTATGTACTGTTTCATTACCAGCAATGGTTATTGCGGTAATAATCTCTGGTGCCTCCTTCTGGGCATAGAGATTGGTGGTAACGAGAAGAAATACGATAGCAACTAATAGTTTTGACACAATTTTTCCTCCATAATATTATTTTATAGTACAATCATCTAAGTATCAGATATATTTATCATCACTGAACTCACAGCCAGTTTTCGTTGGCACATGCAATTCATTATAGATATCGCGTACTCATCGATTTTATTTTTTACTGCCATTCACTAACGAAGTTATTAGTGCTAATACAATTGCAACTAAGGCAATCCCAATCAATACAGATAATCCTTTAGAATCTTGAAATTCCTGTGGTTCACAACCAAGCAATTGGGCTAGTTCATTCTGTTCTGAAGGAGCAATAACACCTCTTTGAGCTTTTTTCGTTAGGTATTGAATTCTCTCTATTCTGGTATCCATTAGTACACCTCCATGGTTAGAAATTGTTCGACGAAGCCTTGAATCAAATTATTAATTTTATCCTTATACTGTTCTATAGTGAACACACCTTTGTTTTTTAAATCCCTTAATTGAGGAAGTGTGTCCATCAGTTCATGAATTTGAAGATCGCTACCAGGAAGTTCATAGTAATTCCTGAACAAACTCATACTTCCCAGCTCTAGGAGAATAGCTTCCGCAATAGGACCATAGTTTCCCATCTCAAACTTGTAATGTGCTTCTGAAATCATCGGACTGAGCACTACACTATTTTCTTTAATTATGACATATTTATTCTTAAATTGAGGTAAACTCTGTAATATGCCGATCTCGACCAATACTCCTTGCGATGGTACTTTTCCTGATGACCCATCTAAATCTGGTGTAGCAATAACGATAGCAGCATCACAACTTTCTAATGTATCATTAACCAAACTACTCACAGGTCTTGAGCGTTTAGGCTCTTTCTCTACAATCACCGGAACACAACCAATGAGATCGATTATTCTTATTGCATAATCTGTTGGCTCAAGGTTATTTTCACAATGACTAATAAATATTCTATGTTTCCCCATTTAGATAGCTCCCATCATCATCATCCCAATCTCCTCGCTACATTTCGGCCTTCCCAATCTCCCTGCCGCCTCCCTCATACAAGAATATTTTGCCTCATCATTCAAAAGCCCCATGACAACACTGGGTATATCCCTCACATCCTTTGAATATACAGCAGCCCCAGCCTTAACCAATACCCTGACATTCCATTCTTCCTGTCCTTTTATGGCTTGCATTAGAACAAGAGGCACCTTTTTTGCCAATGCCTCTGATACAGACATGCCACCTGGTTTGGTGATTATCAAATCCGCAGCAGACATAAACTCTTCCATATTATCCACAAAGCCAAAGACCTTAGCCTGACAATCAAGACCATGGACAATCTCTTCAGCCTTTTGCCGTAATCTTTCATCCCTGCCAATAATTATGGCCAATTGAAATGAACCCTTAACACCATCAAATGCCCTTAACAAGTCAAGTACTGGTCCTATCCCAAATCCTCCTGAAAGTATCAATACAAGCGGCGTATCCTTATCAAGTCCAAGTTTTTCCTTTGCTTCCTCCGTCCCCATGGGGACAGAAAACTTAGGGCTGATAGGGATACCCTCAATAACTATTCTTTCAGAAGGAATGCCCTGACCTTCAAGATACCGTACCATTTCTTCACATGGCACCACAAAAATATTCACTTGCTTGTTTATCCCAAACGAATGCACATGAAAATCTGTTGCTACAGAAATGAGAGGGATATCCAGTCCCTTGTATTTCTTCAGAACCCCCACTGCAGCAGCAAGAAATGGATGGGTTGAAACAATTACCTCCGGCTGAAATTCCTTGATATTTTTTGCAATCAAGGTTACATATCTCCTGGTAATATACCATCGCATGGGAGAATAAACACTTGAAAGCAGGCGAGTATTGTAAAAATATCCCCAGAGATGTGGCAGATGCCTGGCCATAAAGACATAAAAATCATTAACAAATCGTTGCCTTTTTGGCTCTTCTTCGAGTGGGTCTTTTAACCAAACAACAGATTCTGGTGAAACCCGACCGATCCCTTCGCAGATAGCTTCAGCTGCCCGAATGTGTCCCATGCCAGCTAATACGGTTAAGACAAGAATTCTCTTCAACTTATAACCCCGTTTCTGCTTTAAGCTTGACATATAAGAAAAAATTTTCTCACGCGGAGACGCTGAGATCGCTGAGAGGAAACTGCTCAATATTTTATGGCATAATGAAAAAATGTTTCCTGCTTTTCGCCTTTGTGAGGTTGCCACAAATTATTGAACAATTATGAGAATCCTCTCCGCGTTCTCCGCATCTTTGCGTGAGATAATTCTTTCTTACCACAAGATATTGAGCAATTACGGATTCTCCGCATCTTTGCTCGCAACATCTGCATCTTCCACCTTATGAATTATCTCCCATCGTTTTTTCATATTACCCTCAAAGCACTCTGAGAAATAAGGGCATTCAAAACAACATGTCTGGAGCATTCCCTTCTCACCCAACATCCATTTTTTTACACAAGCCGTATGCTTTTCACATCTTTCACAACAAAGCATTTAGTTCTCCTCATGAGCATTTCTTAGCTGACAACTGATCCTCTTATCTGCCTCTTCAACCCCTCCGGTACACTCAAGCCCAGTGTTTTATATACCCCTTCCAGATATCCCCTGAACAAAGAATCAAAAATATCTGCATTTGGAGAATAGTGTTTATCACCATACCACCAGAACCAATCTGAGCCCTCGGCAATGTAAATATATTCCCATGCCTTCTTAGTCTTATCTGATTGTCCATGTTTCTTTTCAAAGCCTACCAGAGCCTCTCTTGCCTCATACAGATAATCCCATGCCCTATTTTCTTCCTTGCCCCCTATCCAGATTTGGAAATTAGAGTTTATCCATGAGCCGGGATGAATATCGGTAATGGTCTCCTGAGCGGGATTTTCCTGAAGATATTCACTAATAGTAACACACCGTATCCCTTCATCATGCGAAAGGCTTGTATAGAGATATTCTAAGAATTCCCAGCCATTTTTTGAGTAATATTCCCACGCATTTTCTCCATCCATGGCAATACATACCAGATGATTTCTTTTCTTAGGCAACATGTCCTTGATATGATGGAGTCTGGTAATAAAATCAGAAACCGCATCATAGGTATTCCATTTTGAATAGGTAAATCCAATAGTGTCTGAAAGGGTTCTGTCACGAAAGACCATATTTACTCGTCTTCCATCTACTTCCAAACAATATGGTTTATACAACAGATGAGCACTGTATCTATCTATACCAAGCGTATGGTACAAATTCCATTCATCTGTTGCCAGCCATTTGATCTCATTATCAGCTACTAAGGGAACAATATCGTTACACACACTTCCCTCTGATGGCCACATCCCTCTGGGGCTGCAACCAAAATGATGCTGGTAGCATTCAACCGCCATTTTTATCTGCATTCTTGCATCCTCAGGGGCAGCAAACTTCTTGTTTGGCAGGGTAACGGTTGGGTCTGATTGTCTGGCTAATTCCATATTGCATAACAAGGGAAGTATAGGGTGATAATATGGGGTTACAGAGACCTCAATCTGTCCCTTGTCCTGCATCCTTTTATATTCAGGTAAAATCCATGAGATGAGTTCCCTCTGTTTATCTATAAGTGTTTGCTTTTCTTCTTCAGTAAAATTCCTTTGCTTTTGGATAAGATTTACCAATAATGAATCTTTCCCCTGAAATTGTGGGTCAAACCAGGCAATATTGAACCAGACCTGAAGATCCAGAAAATCCTGGGTGTTAAACCTTTTAATAGCAGCAGGTAACCCATCACCGGGAATAGTAATACCCCTTTTTTCGATAAGTTCCCTGTACCTTGGAAAGGGCTTGATCATATTATCCCAGTTTGCAGAAAAAAATTCCTGCAAAATAAAGCTCTTTTGTCCATGGCTCAAATCCTTGGCTTTCATTACGGTATGAGCCAGATATTTATCGCTTGCACCCTTAGCGTACTCATCCAATTGAATCATCAGGGATGGTACCATGTTAAATGTTTGATGAATCTTGGGATACGCCTCCAGAATAGAAACCATCTCATAATAATCCTTAATCCCATGAAGCCTTACCCATGGAAGGGCATATTCTCCTGTAGAAATATCCTTATAAAATGGTTGATGCATGTGCCATAAAAAAGCAACATGTAAGGGATTACTCATAGATTTTTCCACCAGAACCTTGCCTCATCAGCCCATACAGAACTTGCAATTATCTTGCCATATTCATTCTTTGCCTGCTGTATGTTACCCATCCTTTGATAACACCTTCCAAGGCTCAAGTTAGCCTCCTGAACCTCAAAACTCTGCGGATATTTTTTTAACATCGTTGTATACGAATCAACTGCCTTTGCAAACTCTTTTTTTTGCTCATAGATATTGCCAATACGACAATAAGCAGCCGGAGCTAAAGGATGTTTTGGGCATTTTTCAAGGAATTCCTCAAAACAAGTCTTAGCATCATCATATGTCCCAAGGTAATAGCAGCAAGTCCCCTTATAAAAGCGGGCAAATTTTGCCTCTTTGGTAAAGCCATACTTGTTAATGATAGAGGTAAAGACATCCTTTGCCTTTGTATAACCTTCCTTTTCACCCGGGACGCATCGTTGATACGCCACCTGTGCTTGAGAAAATTGACCCCTCACATTCTTCATTGAGGTAGAGACTGCGGCATAGAGGATGATTGCCCCAATGAGCACCCCAGCAGCAATACCGCCATATGTCTGAATCTTCGTCGGATTTTTCTTGACATACCCAATGGCATCATGTATCCAGAGAGCCAAATCATCACCTTTCAAATCATGCCTTTTTAATTTTGACATTTTTTCACCTTCCTTTTTTTGAGTTTGCAGGGATCAGGGGTCAGTTGATAGGAATCAGAATCAGTCTCTTTCCAGCCCCTGCAAACTGACCCCTATCAACTATCAACTATCAACTATCAACTGTCAACTATCAACTGTCAACTATCAACTATCAACTATCAACTGTCAACTATCAACTGCTACTTCCCCATCCCTATCCTTTGCGTCTTCTGAAATATCTTCCCCTCTGTTTTTATGGATGGAGCAATAACCAATTCCACCAATTGCATTTGCCTGACAGTATCTGCCCCGCACACACCCATGGCAGTTCGCAAGGCACCAACAAGGTTTTGTGAGCCATCATCCAGATGAGCTGGCCCATAGAGGGTTGTCTCAAGGGTTGAGGTTGTACCCACAAAGATCCTTGTTCCCCTTGGCAGGTTACGATGTGGTGTGGCCATGCCCCAGTGATAACCCTTTCCTGGTGACTCTTCCGTTTTCGCAAAGGCAGAGCCTATCATCACCGCATCTGCCCCAGAGGCAAATGCCTTACAAACATCCCCGCCAACAGACATTCCACCATCAGTAATAATGGACACATACCTTCCTGTTTGTTTATAATAGAAATCCCTGGCAGCTGCACAATCCACTGTGGCTGATACCTGTGGCACACCAATACCAAGCACCCCTCTCGTTGTGCAGGCAGATCCAGGTCCTACCCCAACCAGCAATCCATCAATGCCTGTTCCCATAAGTTCCAGTGCAGCCTCATAGGTTACGCAATTGCCAACAATTACCGGAATAGAAATCTTTTTCTTTAATTCCTTAAAATCTAATGATGGATTTGCCTTTGAGATAAACTTGGCTGTTACTACGGTTGCCTGAATAACAAGAATATCAGCCCCTGCCTCTTGAGCAATTGGACCAAACTCAGCTATTCTTTGAGGGATAATTGAAACAGCCGCAATCCCGCCCCCATCCTTTATCTCTTTTATTCTTTTGATGACCAATTCCTTTTTTACGGGTTCTTCATATATCTTTTGCAGGACATTGGTTGCCTCATCCGGGGAAGCCTTAACTATTTTCTCCAATGCCTCTGATGGATCATCATATCTGGTCTGAATCCCTTCCAGATTAAGCACTGCAACCCCACCAAGCTTACTCATAGCTATAGCAAAATGAACATCCACCACCCCATCCATGGCTGACGCAAGCACTGGAATATCAAATTTAAGATTGCCCAGCCTCCATGTCGTATCCACATCCTCTGGATCAATGCTTACACACCCTGGAACAATAGCAATATCATCAAACCCATAGCAAGTCCGTGCCTTTCGTCCTCTACCAATCCATGTACCCATAAATATTTCCTCCTTTTAGAATAAGTCATATTAGTAGGTCACATATGACCTATCCTCTCATTTCCTTTTCTCCACATGGTGTTGCACTTCCCTCTTCCCTCTTGTTTCAAAGGCAATCAGGATCAACAGTCTGTAACTTATAAATATTTTCTATTATATCACAGTTTTTAATAATTGACAACTAAAATTTATCAAGTGCAATCATTAACTGTGCTGCTTCAGACGGAATCATAATTTTCTTCCATTTTATTTAGCGACAGTGTATAATCAGGATGGGGTTATAAGCTTATCTAATTGGAGGGATATTATGATTCCGTCTGAAACAGCACAGTTTGATAATGTAAGCCAGAATGCTGTTATCAGGATATACAATATTGCTGGTGAATTGGTAAAAGAGATAGAGGTGACTAAGTCTCCTCAAGACTGGAACATCCTCAATGAAAGCATTGCCTCAGGTATTTACATCTATACCGTTACTGGTGGAAACGGAGGAAAATCTGTGGGCAAGATTGGGATAGTGAAATAATATACGGAGGGCGGACATTCCTGTCTGCCATTTCTCTCTTTCTTTGCATCATTTGACGGGTTAGAAAACCCGCCCTCCGGTGGAAGCGGACAGGGACAAGTCCTGTTTCTCTACAATAATTATGCCTCAAGTGTGTGATATGCCCTTCGAAATTTTTCGACCTGTGTAATTAGAATTTGGAGAACGCACGCTTTTTGCTTACACCTTGCGGTAGCTTGCTTGGCTACACCGCTTGAGTTCTACCCTAATTACACAGTCCACCATTTTTTTATTGACACAACCACAAATCCATGATAAAATCTTGTTTACAATGGTAATTACTGGGACATTGTAGGGGCGAACCTATGTGTTCGCTCTCTTGCCCCTTTTTTTGAACCATGCCCAAAATTCCTTAAACATCAAGGAGACACAAGGAGAGTCAATGAAACAGGATATCCAATTGATATTATTTAACATAGGAGACAAGGAATTTGGGCTTGATGTGGAAAGGGCATGCGAGGTTATCCCTTGTGGAAGAATAACCCCTGTCCCTACTACCCCATCAATTATTAGTGGTATTATACCTTTGCGAGATCATATTATCCCGATTGTAGCTATAAATAAAAGACTTTGCATGAACTTGAAAGATGATGAGAATAGTACTGTATTAATAGTTGAATGGCAGGGGGAAAGGATAGGGCTATTGGTTGATTCAATTTGCGAAATAATCTCTCTTGCCTCTACCTCGATTGAACCACCCTCACCCATGCTTACCTTTATTGATACCAATTACTTAGATGGTATAGGCAAGTTAAATGATAGGATTATATTCCTTGTAAATACGGATAAGCTGTTAGCAGCAGAGATGCAATATCATGTATAGCTATGGGCACAGAATCAAGTTTCGAATTGCAACTCGTACCTTTGTGCCTTTGTGCCTCTGTACCTTCCTCTTGCTATTTCTCCCCTGTCATCAATCTGAGGCACAAAACTATCCTCAGCAACCAAAACATTCAAGGGCTGTTGAGTTAGAGGATGGACGGATAAGATTATGGTGGGATTTGTCTATTAATAACGATATTCAGAAATACCACATCTATGCACAAACCAATCAGGACGAATGGAAACTTGTTACTACTGTCCCTGCCTGTAAACAATGGTGGCAATCTCCCACAAAGACAAACAAACAGTTTTCTGTATCCGCAGTAAATAAGCATGGAATAGAAGGAAAAAATCGAACACCTGCCATTAATATCCCTTATCTCAGGATAAGCACCGATAATTGCATGACTTCATTTATAGATGATAAAAATAATATATGGATAGGTACCCCGGGTGGGGTAAAAAGAATCAATGCTGATACTAATCAGGTTAAGATCTATACAGTCAAGGATGGTTTAATTAATAACTATGTTCAGACGATTATTCAGGATAGACAGGGTTCTCTCTGGTTTGGAACACGGGATGGTTTGAGTTGTTATACTGGAAAATCATGGAAGACATATACTAAAGATGATGGACTGTTAAACAATAATATACTCTCTATTATGCAGGATAATCACAAGTCATTCTGGTTTGGAACCTCAGAAGGGGCAAGCAAATATAATGGAAAGACATGGACGGCATATACAAAGGCTGAAGGTATGGCTGGATATGCAGTAAAAGCCATAAAAAAGGATGATAATGGAAATATATGGTTTGCTACAACTGATGGAATAAGCAGATACAATGGAAAGGAGTGGACCATATATTCCAAGGATTTTGGATTGGCAAGTAATGATATTCTGACCATCTATAAGGATAAGACAGGAAAGCTCTGGTTTGGTGGCAATTTTGGAGGGGTAAGTATTTATAACGGTAAGGAATGGTTTGTATATAATAATGGGGAGGTTTCTCATACCCCTGTTCGTTCTATTGTTGAGGATACGCACAATAATTTCTGGTTTGCTGCGGGTGAAAAGGTGGTTAAATTTGATGGATATAACTGGGAAACCTATGGCATTAATGATGGGCTGGCAAGCTATGATGTTTCATCCTTGAGTGTGGATAAATCAGGCAGGATATGGGCGGTAGGCACATGTATTTTGAATAAGGGTTGCGGTATCAGCCAATATAATGGAGAGATATGGCGACCATGGACACAAAAGTTAATTATTCCATTGAATCTGAGTATTAATCGTAGGGTATTTTTATGGAGTATTACTTTTCTGGCTTTATTATTATCTGGTTTTGCCTTTTTCACATGGAAGAAAAAAATTCTTCCTGCTTATTCTAATCTTCCACTTGTTAAAACTCGAAACCTTTTCAAAAAGATATCAGCCAATCCAGATATATTCTTTGCTACTATTTATGAGATACTCCCCGGAGATACATATTCTTTGACAACCTTGAATCACCTTTCTACCATGCTCAGGGTTAAACACCAATTTGCAGCACTGCTTTGCAAGGTATACTACCATCTTCAAATGGCAATTAATGAAAAAAAGGTTACAGAGGTTTTGAATCAGGGGTTGCTAACAAGAACCGCAGAGGTATTACAACACACCACCCATTTCAAGTGGGGGAACCAGATATATTCTACATATCACTTTTTTGCTATGGCATGGGAGGCGGAAAACTTTCCCCAAATCCTTGAAATAGAGGCAACCCTTAAACAAACAGCAACCCTCCTGCAGGAAGGAGGTAGCACCTCTGGCAATGGATTTATCATTCCGGAGATTACCAATATAATTTTCAGGCTTGAAGATGAATTCTTTGGTATTCTCGGGCAGTATCAAAGGGCAAGGGTTTCTAAAAAAAAGACGGAATATCTGCAGAAGGCAATAGCTGTTTTGACTGAACTTCAGGAACAGGGGTCAGGGGTCTGTAGGGGCAATCCTGCCAGAGGTGCTACCTCCTTGCGGTTGCCCTCTTGTTTCCTATCACCTGAAATAATATTCCTTCAAAAAATATTGGCTAAGTGGGCATTAAAGATATCTACTCAGTTAGATAGTCTGTAGTGTCGCGTCAACTCTCAAGTGATATACTCAGCAAGGGCATAAATTGTGTTTTTCGCTGGTCTTAATCAACGATAGCTGTGTTGTTCAGGTTCGTAGGGGCGAACCTATGTGTTCGCCCAATTATTTGGGTAGACACACAGGTCTACCCCTACGGTTCACCTT
>JAZDHC010000182.1:0-4139 GCA_043806395.1 Candidatus Desantisiibacteriota bacterium
CCACAATACACTCGTCCTGAAATTTTTTTTGCAGACAAAAAATCATATCGCGTGCCAAAAATATTATTATCAGGCAACCATAAAAAAGTTAAAGAATGGCAAGAAAAAAAAATGAAAATCAAAAAATAAAAAAGCGCCTATCTTATATTTTTAATAAAATAGACGCCCGCTCTTTCTAATAGCGATTCAATGCCCATGGACCCTCTCCGGTCACCCCGATAATCGTTCGCTCAGTCCCACTTGAAACATGAGGCTCAAGCCCAATACCGGTAAGCTTATCTACGATATGCTTAGTCTGCTCAGTCGTAGCATCTGGCCTTAAAACAATAATCATTCAACTATCCTCCTCGTATAATATCAATAATTCTACAGATAACATTATAACAAATTTCTGAATATTGTCAAGTAGTTTTATCATTATCCACTGTTGGTGGGGTTAATTAGCGGTACATAAACTATACGCCCAAGGAATGACTTGCATTCTGAGTAACTACCTTCCATTTATAAAACGATAAAGACCCATCTTCCATCGCCCATTTTTTGAAAATATAAGCCTGAATATAAATGTCTTCCTTTAGTGAGAGTGCCGTGTTTCCCTTTTTCCTCTCCATCTCAGCCTCAAAATGATTCAGAAACCTTTTCACTGCATCCTTTTTAAGGTACAACCCTTTTTCCGTTTCCATAAAATCATCCCTTGATATGGACTTAAGATTAATCAGACGGACAATAAACCTGTCTATCCTCGGTCTGAAAAGCTCCTCAATATCGCAAACAAAGGACTCATAATTGTCAAAAGGGCTATGCAGAAAACCAAGATAAGGATTTAGTCCCATTACCCTTACAGTAGCGTTTATCCGTGAGAAAAGAAGGTAATAGCCGTAATTCAAAAGCGAATTGATACGATCTGGATTTTTTCTCTCCCTTTTCTTGATATGAAAGGCATCATCGTCAATAATAGTGTTCATTTCTTGGAAAATCTTTTTTGCAGCAGCCCCTTCAACCCCTCGCACGGAGTTTATATCTGCGCAAGCCTGGATATTATTTATCGACTCCTCAAGCCCTTTTATAAAAATACTTTGCCCTTTTTCATACCTTTGCCTGAACAGGGAGATATAGTTGTTTATCTTCCCTGCTGTAAATTCCTTTGCAATGCAGAGAATTTCCGTATCTGATAAGGAATAATACTTGCTCCCATGCTTGAACGATATATCGTAATATGCCTTTGAATCTGGTTTTATCGTGTTAATGTAATAACCGCTGTTCATGGTGATGGAGATTGGGATATTGCTCTCCGTGCATTTTGCTATCAAAGCACTCGAAAATACCGCCTTGTCCATAATCATTATCTCGCTTATCCTCCGCAATGGTATGGTTTCTATGACTGCCCTGTCCTTTTTTACATCAATGGTATCCCCATTTAAGGCTAAGAAGAGATAAGGCTCGGTAATATACAAAGGTTTTTTAAGCCTCTTAAACTCATCTTCAGGTTCAACCCTGACCTCTGACCCCTCAAACCTTATCCCAAGAAACTGGAAGCCTTCTTTTATATGCTTTATTGCGGTCTTCTCCTTCTTTATCTTGAGGCCAAGTTCGGAAAGAAATACCTCACTTTTAGACAATATCTCCTCAGCCGCTTCTTTGGATCTGGCTAATATTATAAAATCATCCGCATACCGTATCATTGCGACATCCATCTTTTTTATTTCCTCGTCAAAGGAATCAAGATAGAGGTTTGCCAGGAGAGGGGATAGTGGGCTTCCCTGAGCAAGTCCCTTTGTGCGTTCATAATAAGCACTATTGAGCAGATAACCATTTCTTATGGATTTAATGAGGAGTTCCTTCAAACAGATATCCTTCTGCGGCAGGTAATAATCTAACAGCCCTGCAAGCCTGTTCAAGTTCACTGACGGAAAAAAGTCCTCTATATCCGATTCAATCAGATACTGGTATCCTTTGGCAATGCCTGCCCGCACCATCTCTATTGCCTTCTCCCTTGGTACCCCTTTTCTAAACCCAATAGACTCATCCTCAAACGACCTCTCAAATACATCCTCCACAGTCTTTTTAAGGTATTGCTGGATTATCAAATCCTTGTAGTCTAATTGTTCAACAAGTCGGTCAGTTTTGTTTTTCTTCTTTATAAGAAAGGCAATATTTGGGGAAGGGGTGTAGCTGCCTTCCTTTATCTCTTTTTGTAGATTTTCTGCAAATTCTGTCTCATTGAAAGGACTTTTTTCAGGTTTTATAGAAAGGGATTCAAGGGCGTTGTCATACCTCTGGAGAACATCCTGTATCACTGGTATTATTGCCTTTTTATCAGGGAAGTATTTTTCAAAATGGCTTGGTGATTCATTCCACAAAATATAATACCCGCAGGCATTTGAACGCCTCTTCCCTGCATGCAACTCGCTTCCCAGAATCATCCATGGCAAGAAATCTTTGAACGAGCCCTTGATATAGAGTTTGCCAACACAGCCGTTTATGTATTGAAGTGTGCCTTGTTGAGAGATGGAGGGGTGCCTTATCTCGGTATATTTCCAATAATATGGAAGGATAGAAAATTCATCATCATTGCTTTTATATGTAAGAACAACATCAAAGAGGGCTGAAAACCTGTTTTCAAGTAGTTTTACAAGCGATGCTTTTGCAAGATGCGTCCTCTTTCTATTGTCGCCTGTCTTAAACGGCAGCGGCATCAAAAACTCCAGACATATCTCCCCTTCGCTCTTTAACGGATCATACTCACTTACAAGTTTATCAAACGATCTTTCCTCTATCTGCCCAAGATTGACAATATCAAAGTTTTTGCCGCAAGAAGGGTCTGAAATATACGATTTTAAGGCATCCTGCCATTTCATAATATATGCGACATCCTTGCGGCAAAAAATAATTTCCACAGAGATGTCAGCAAATTTATACAATTTGTTGGTATGCCCCTTACCCTTGATGTGAAAAAAGATAGGTGAGGATTCCGGATCATAGGAGCCTTCGACAGAAATCGTAACACCCTTGACGATTGCTTGAATTGCCTCAAATGGAGATGCTTTGGAAGAGCTGATGAGACGGATGTTCTTAAAGGTTATTGGTAAACGATGCCACTTGAGGGTGTTAATCTTTTCCATAAATCTCCTGCAAACAGGTTGCCACATTATTGTAGGGGCAGACCTATGTGTCTGCCCTGTGTTGTGTCTGTGCATTACCACAACGCATAATAATGGTGTGTTTGGAACCTACCTCTAATCTGAACCATACAACCCCAAAGACTGTCCATTTTATGGGTACAAAATAGGGCAGACACATAGGTCTGCCCCTACATGACAAATGGTTATCCGTCAAATTAAGGTTGACGCAACACTACAAGGTGTTAATCTTTTCCATAAATCTCCTGCAAACAGGTTGCCACATTATTGTAGGGACAGACCTATGTGTCTGCCCTGTGTTGTGTCTGTGCATTACCACAACGCATAATAATGGTGCTTGTTAGCCAGTAGCAAGTGCAATGCTACTGCTTTGTGTTTCCTCTTCTGTGGCTCTTTTGCTATTAAGCACAGAGGAAAGCATGGCTATGCCTTGTTCTGTAAAAGCATAAGGTAAGTATCTTCTTCCACCTCGTTTTGAGGTTTCAATTTGAAACCTCAAAGTTTTATATTCTTCTTCACTTAACTGGAACATAAAGTCTTCTGGAAATCTTTCCAAATTACGCTTTACGGATAAATTAAGAGATTTTGTTGGTACTTCATAAAGAATAGCAAGATTTTCATCTAACATCACTTTCTGTTCTCTTATTAAAAAGATTTTACTCTCTATCCTCTCTACCGGTATCAGTTGATTCATAGTAACCTCCTTCTAAGGTTTCAGTCCCATGCATGGGATGTCCCTCTCGGGACAATGATGGCATTGCTAATGTCCACCAATTGTGTTTCAGTCCCATGCATGGGATGTCCCTCTCGGGACCCTTCGCTTGCCGACCCTTGATTCTAAAGGACTGGCGAGCCAAAAATTCAGAACCTCAACCTTATTCACAGGTTTTTTCAGGTTATTCACAGGGGTTCTGAATGGATTATATAAACAAAGGCATAGCCATTGTCAATATCGTCATTCTATTGTTTCATCTTTTCCAGAAGTCCATTAAATTCCTC
>JAZDHC010000183.1:0-9145 GCA_043806395.1 Candidatus Desantisiibacteriota bacterium
TTAATTTGCCACAAAGGCACTAAGGCTCAAAGTTACACAAAGTGTTAATTTATCTTTTGTGTCCCTTGGCGTCTTTGTGTCTTGGTGGCATATGTAAAGTTAATTATTGGCTTGCATATATTTGCACATAATGGTAATTGCAATCTTTAGGGCTTGAGAAAAAATAACTTGTACAGTCGTGTCACCGATACATCTTGACTGGCTTCGTTGTTCGGAGCAATCATACAGTAGTATGCTCGCTTCTCACGCCTTGCCAGCCAAGCGTCTCAATGACTCTTGGTGTACAACTTATTTTTTCTCAAGCCCTTAGATTGCGTTGCTTTCTCGCTGATACCTGAACGCTAAAAAGAGGTTCATGTTGTATATATGATTAACCTATTATCAATTTGCTTACTTATGAGTTTGTTGTCGGCGTTCCTGATAATATAAAATAGCCCAGCCAATAACTGCGATAATTATAAAGGTTAGGAAAACTAAAGAAAGGCTATCAAGAACAAAAGAGATGTTAGTCATGAATATCCTCCTTTCTTTCGAGCCAATAGGCAATAGCAAAAAATATGATTGCCATGGACGAGCCTAAAAGGATCGAAAGTAAATTTGGCATGGTTCAAAACTGTTCATCACAGGGTTACAGAGACACAGAGAATTACAACCCCCTAACCCCCTTTTCTAAGGGGGAACTTGAGGAAATACATTCCCCTCTTGAGAGGGGTGGACGCTACTGCGGACGGGGTGTGTTCTGTTCCACTCGCTTGTCAAATTTTGTTACCCTGATTTGAACCATACCGTAAATTTAATTCCTTTTGCTGGATTATCCCTGCAATTGCAAGCCCTGTAAAGGATAATTTAGCTAAATCATAAAGAATCTTTGCAGTACTTTCCCGTTGTTTTTTATTCATAATTAACATTATAGCATTCATAAAATGGAATGTCAAGGAGAAATTTTTGCAGTTGTTAGCCAAAGTAGAGGCAAGCCACTGCCACTCCAAAATAAGAAGTACTGCTGCTTACTCCCGCTCCAATAATGCAATACTCTCCACATGATATGTTTGAGGGAACATATCCACAGGCTGAACTACAGTCAGCAAATAACCACCCTGATGAAGAATTTTCATGTCTCGACTAAGGGTTGTGGGATTACAGGAGATATAAACAATCCTCGCAGGCTTTGTCTCAAGTAGCCAATGCAAGGTGTATTTTTCTACGCCATCCCGAGGGGGATTGAGGATAACCGAATCAAATTGAGGAAATGTTCCCTTGCCAGCAGCTTGTTCCATAGAGAGGCATGAAAAATTAACATTTTTAATGCCATTAATCTGGCTATTTTTCTTAGCATCACTGATAGAAGTCGTTGCCACATCAATCCCAACCACACCCTTTGCCTGACTTGCAGCAAGCAGGCTCAATACCCCTACCCCACAATGTCCATCAAGTATCTGCTGGTTTTCTTGAGGCAAAAGCAGACGAAGTGCCTCAGAAAATAGCCTTTGTGCCTGATTAAGATTTATCTGGAAGAATGAGGTTGGTTGTGCCTGAAAGCTAAGCCCTTCAAGAGAATAGGTAAATATTGACTGCCCAAAATATGTTTCCAGAATGGCTGGCTGGTTTTTGTCAACCACCAATTGATGCACACCCTTAATTACAGGGACACCTTGAAGCTCTTTTGCCACCTCAGCAAGAGGCAGATGAAATTTGGGTGAGGTCACAAAAAAGACCATCACACCATCCCCAAATGACTTTATCTCAACAGCACAATGCGCATGAAATTTATTGAGCCTTGCTGCAATTGCAGTTCTTACCGCTGCATACCCCTCGTTCATCTCTAAAGAGGAGAGATGGCAATAATCTATATCAACAATATTCCTTGTTTCTGCTTGATAAAAACCCATGGCAAAACCATTGGACACGGTTTTAAGGATGAATCGGCTTCGACTTCGATAGCCCCATGGGTTTTCCATGCCAATGACAGGCATGACCTGAGGCTGCTTGAATCCGCCGATCCTTACCAATTGTTCCCGAAGAATCTGCTCCTTAAACCTTAGCTGAGCCGAATAATTAATATGCTGCCACTGACATCCACCACAAACCTGTCCATATTTGCAAATTGAGGCTACCCTCTGAGGTGATGGCTCTTGTACCTTTAAGATATTTCCAACAATGTAGTCCTTTTTTTCTTGGGCAACCTGAATATCAACCAATTCCCCCTCAAGTCCATCAGCATCAACAAAAACAACCTTTCCATTGTATCTGCCAAGTACCTTGCCGCCATAAATCATTTTATCAAGCCGTATCTGAATATTCATTTTTTTCTCCTGTTGTAGCTACATCAATGTCAATGACCGCCACCTTCACCGCCGCCACCATGACCACCGCCTTCACCGCCACCGTGACCGTGGCCGCTCTTCTTCGGCTTCTGTGCCTCATATTGCCATGCCTTATACTCACTCTCCCTTTCTTTTCGCTCCTTTTCCTCATAGAATTTCTTCAGGACTTCCATCTCCAATCTCTTCTTTTCCTTATTGGCGATGGAATACCCATACTCTTCATTTATTTTGCACAGCCCCTCACCCATGGTCGTTAATTTAACCTTCCTTAGCTTTCTCTCCATATTGCAATACGCAGCACTACACTCTCCGTCGCCCTTTGCCGCATATTCAAGTGCCTGCCAATATTCCGCAGAAGTCTCCCTGCCGCTCATCTCAGCTAAGACTGCCAGATTATTTGTATATTTGCTCAGGGTAAGATACCTCTCCTTTTTTTCGTCCTCTTTTATCCCTTTTAAGATGGCATTCTTATGCTCTGTTATCGCAGTTTCATATTCAGGAATAATCATTGCTGCCTGATGAAGCATAATCTCTGCCTGACTAATATTAACCTCAACCACAAAATCCGATAATCTGCTCAAAACTTTTTTCCATTCTTCAATAGCATCTGCATACTTGCCAGAATTATAGTCACACACCCCTATATTATATCTCATTTCATCCGTATCTATTCCATTTCTTCTTGCCTCAAGATAGTGATTGAGTGCCTGTTCCTGATTCTTTAACTGATAAAAAAATATATCTGCCAGATGATGATGAGCCGTTGCATTTTTGGGATTAACGGTTACTGCCCGTTGAAATTTGGATAACGCTTTATCATAAAATCCATGGTTTTCATATATTTCCCCTGATAAATTATGTGCCTTATCCATATTTGGGGCATTCATGGCTGCTATCTTGAGGTGGTTAATGGCTGCCTTCCAATTTTTTTTGCTATCTAAAATTTGAGCAAAATGGTATCTTGCCTCTGCCTGCTCAGGGTAATGACTAATAATTTCCTTAAATAGCCCGGCTGCCACATCTGACCGGCCATGTTCCATATAGTATATCCCAACCTCGGTTAAGGCTATTGGAGAACAAACCTTCTTGCCGCGAGTATTCCTGATGACAACCTTGTGGATATTTAATGCCTTTGAATAATCCTTAACCCTGACCAATGCCTGAATATAAAGCCCAAGAGCATCTATATTTCTTTGATCAATTTTAAGACAATAATCAAGAACCTCTACTGCACCCTTGGGACGATTCGTCTCAAGAAGAACCCTTGCCAGATTAATCCATGTCGGCAAATAGCCTGTATGCCTTCTAATCAGTCTTTTTAATCTTCTTTCAGCCTTATAAGGGTCACCATTCTTAATCATAAGATAAATAATCCCATTTTCAGCAATAATATTATGCGGGTCAAGCTTAACTGCCTGTTCAAACTTTTCTTCAGCCCATTTGTCCGCCCCAATCTTAAGATATGCTGTTCCAAATTGATTGTAGCTATCTACAATGTTTTTCTCTATCCGAAAGTGTTTTAATGCCTCTTTCAAAACCTCTTCTGCCTTGAAAAAATCTTTTTCTTTAATCAGTCCAATACCTTTTTTTACATCCTGACAAGGAGAATAGACATGGCTATAAAACGGCTCAAATGTAAAAATAGCAATTCCACCTAATGCTATGATTATGCTTAACCAGAAGATTTTGCTTTTAAGCAGCTGCACGACAGGGTTTGTTGGCTTTTCTATTGATGGTTTTAGCCTCTGGACAGGCTTTGATGCCTTTTTTTCAGGAGGCTTTTCCTTAAGCTGTTCTTCGTCATATCTAAATTCCTTTTTGTATAATGCCTCTTCAGCTGTCAGATCATCTTCTATAAAAGGCTCTGTTCCCTCTTCTGCGAATTCATCCAGATACTCAGAAGCATCCCCTAATTCATCATTTTCCCCATCTTTTTCATCTAAGAGCTGATTCTCAAATTTATCCATAGCGTCAAGAGCAGCTTCATTTATTTCTTTTTCTTGTTCAATCATTTGCGTATCACCTCAGATTAACACAACTTCAATCCCTGCACAAGACAGAAATTCCACCCCATCCTTTGGTCTATCCTCATCAAGACATACCACCCTTGTTATCCCTGCAGAAACAATCATCTTAGCACAGAGAATACAGACAAGTCCATTAACATAAATAGTACATCCCTCTGTAGAGATCCCAAATCTGGCACACTGAAGAATAGCTGAAGCCTCACCATGTGTACATGCCCCAGCCTCATACCTTGTGCCGCTTTCGATATTCAGCTTGTCCCTGTAGCACTGGCCTGAATCAATACAATGGATTGCCCCTGTAATACAAATCCCGTTATATCCAGTAGCAATCACCCTTTTGCCTCTGACCATCACTGCCCCAACCTTCTTGCGAATACAGGTAGACCGTTCTGCAGTCAAATTTGCCATTTTAATAAAATATTCATCCCATGATGGACGGATCATGATTACTCCTTTAGTATATGATTTTATCCACAGATTACGCAGATTACACAGATTAGGAAAGAAAGGGAACTCATTAAGAGGGATCAGAAAACATATTGTCTTTAATCTGTGAAATCTGCGTAATCTGTGGATAGATTCTCTTCTATGTAATCTCATGATACCATAATAAACAAAATATTGCAAGCAAAAAATGTCTTGACAAGTGGGGGGGAATAAGGTATATTATTGTAAACATTCAGGTGTCAGTAGTCAGCTATCAGCGTTGCTGCCAAAGGAGGAATAATAATGGATGCATTTTATACAGCATTGTGTGGAACGGCTATGATTGCAATAACTACTGTAGTAGTATCCAGAATATTAGAAAAAAGAGAAAAACATATGGAGAAAAAGTAAAATAATGGCAGAAAATCTACAATCAAACTCCAATATTCTCAATAGCTTGGAGGTTATTCGAACACTTGAGGGTGAGATTAATTTCTTGATGGAAAGGGTGGATGAACTGGATGATATGTTGAGGGAATATGTCTCATGTCAGCAGGAACATACACCCCTCACCCAAACCCTCTCCCCTGATGGGAGAGGGAGTTGTTTGGAATCAGATCCATTAATCATAGCCATGGCTTATACTGTATCTGGTATCTACTCCTGCCTTGAGGATCAATTCCTCAAGATAGCTCGGGTATTTGAAAATAGGGTTGAAAACCCTGCCTCATGGCACAAAGAATTATTAGAACGAATGCGAATTGAGGTGATAGACATTCGTCCTGCTGTGATAAGTCGTGAGTCTTTTGCTGTTTTGAATGAGATGCGAGGATTTCGCCATGTCTTTCGCTCGTCTTATATGTTTACCATCGATGTTGAAAGATTAAATCTTGTTGTGAATCACTGGAATAAAGGGAAGGATAAAATAATAAATGATGTTAAATGTTTTATGGAGATATTGGAAAAACAATAAAGTACACACCCCGTCCGCAGTAACGGCCACCCCTCTCAAGCGGGAACTACACCCCGTCCGCAGTAACGGCCACCCCTCTCAAGAGGGGAATGCCCCTTGCCACCGACTTAGGAAGGAGGGGAGTTTTGGTGTAGGGGCAGACCTATGTGTCTGCCCACTCATCCTGCTGGTTTTGAGCTGGTTGCTGTTGCTGGCTCAACCTGTTCTGGCTACCCCGCCGCTTTATCCGGGGATGGGGAGCGGGCATAGGGATGCCGTGGCACCTATGCATCATCGGATGGCAGAGGGAAAAGGCAAGCTGTTTGCACCTGGCGAAAAAGGAATTGGGAATGCGGTTTACACCACGGGTACGGTAAAAGTGATTGCCTTGTTGGTGGGGTTTTCAGATGTTGGGATTACAAAGAATCGAGCATATTTTGAGGGGTTGATGAATAATTTCGCCAGATACTACCAAGAGACTTCGTATGGCAAATTGACTGTCCAATGGACGCTTTCAGGAACATATACGCTGGGCAATAGCATGACTTATTATGGGGAAAGTGATTTATTTACTAATGGCACTGCCGAGAAATTGATAGAGGATGCGGTCAAGGCAGCAAATGGAAATGTTGACTTCAGCCAATATGATGCCTTGATGGTTATTCATGCTGGACAAGGACAGGAGTCAAGCGATAATAATGCGGATATTTACTCCCAATTTGTATGCTCTTCTATGGGTATTGTCTCTGCTGATGGGGTAGGTATCTTTAGTGCCTGCATCGTGCCAGAGCATGAGGGAGCAGGTGCCTCACCCTTTGGCATATTCTGTCATGAATTTGGGCATCAGTTGGGGTTGCCTGATTTATATGATACAGATGGTGGTTCTGAAGGCATTGGCAACTGGAGCGAGATGGCTTCCGGGGCATGGAATGGCTCTCCCCAGGGCTCATCACCAGCTCATTTTGATGCCTGGTGCAAGGTAAAGCTTGATTGGGTGCAACCTCAAATCGTAAACACCACCCTCATCCATCAGCCTATACCGCAGGCTGAGACAAACCCTGTGATTTATAAGCTATGGAATAATACCATGGACAACAGGGAGTACTTTCTTGTTGAAAATCGGCAGGGTGCATCCCTGCCGGGCAAGGGACTGCTTGTCTACCATGTGGATGAGTGGCAGCAGAATAATGATAACCAATCCCATTACAAGGTTGCCCTGGAGCAGGCAGATGGACGAAAAGACCTTGAAAACAACTCAAATCGTGGCGACGCAGGTGATCCATACCCTGGCAATACATGGCACAGAGAGTTCAACGATTTAAGCACCCCTAACAGCCGTACATATTCAGGTGTACGCACCTGTATTGCGGTAGAAAACATCAGCGATTCGGCTGGTACCATGACGGCTGATATAAATGTTGTATCCTCAACCATCATTTTGAATAGCCCAACCAATGGCTCAATTACCACCACTACAACCCCAACCTTTCAATGGTCGTCAGTGGAAGGGATAGGGACATATGCCCTGATTATTGGCACGCGTACCATTACTGTTGTGGGTACAACATGTTATACCACAACCTCACTCGTTGAGGATGCCAGCTACCAATGGCATGTTACAGCTACCACCACGACTGGCGGCATAGTTTCTTCAACTGAATGGCAATTCTGGGTTAATGCCATTCAGTCGCCGCCATCTGTGCCTACATTACTCTCCCCAATTAATAACCAAATAATCTCCCAGCAAACCCCAACCTTCGGATGGCAGATATCCATTGATCCTGATCAGGGCGATGAGGTGAGATATATCCTGTGGTACTCAAAACAGCAAGATTTTGCAACACCTACAAAGAGTGGGACACTTACCAGCAATTCATACACACCAGCACAAAGCATGGATGAAGGCATCTACTTTTGGAAGGTAACGGCTATGGATACAACAGGTAATGCTACATGGAGCACGACAGCTACAGTTACCATCAACATGATCACCAAAATCTCAGCTATCACCAATTGGCCCAATCCATTTATTGGTAGACAGGAGTCAACCAACATCTATTATGTGTTAAAAGATGCCACAGCCGTATCCATCAATATTTATAACCCGATTGGTGAATTAGTCTGGAGTCGAAAGATTTCAGCAGGTGATACTGGGGCAATGGATGGTGTAAATATTGTACCATGGGATGGTAAGAATGGCGAAAGCGAAAGAGTAAACCAGGGGATATATTTCTGCGTTATTGAGGCAGATGGAAGTCGAGAGATACGGAAGATTGGGGTGAAATAAAATGCAGAATGCAAAAAATGTAGGGGCAGACCTATGTGTCTGCCCTCTTAAGAATACAGAAGACAGACGGAATAATAAAATAATGGGGTGGGGACAGTGTGTTCTTCTGTTCCAACTCGCAACTCACAACTCGCAACTCGCAACTCATTTGTGCTTGTTGGCTCTTCTATTCCTGCCAACAATTATTTTTGCCGAACAAAATCCAGATGCAGGTCAGCCAGGATACTTCCTGAAATTGGCTACAGGTGCTGATATCCTTGCCATGGGTGGAGCCGGGGTGGCTTGCCCTGATAGCGGCATATTCATCAACTCGGCTGGAATAGCCATAAATAAAGGGAAAAACTTACAAATATCGTCCATTGCCCTCCCCTTTCCTGATACAAGCTACAACCTCCTGAGCTATACCCAAAGGGTGGGGACAAATTGGGGAATTGGTTTTGGATTGCCTGTTCTCAAGATTACAGGTGCAGAAAAACGGACAAGTGAATACGACAAATCATCTGGCACATTTGATGATCAACACATGGCTCTTGGGCTGGGCGTGGCTCGAAGGTTTGCCTCGGGTCTTTCTTTCGGGCTTACACTTAAGGCAATGCAACAAAAATTTGATGAGAAAACAATCCAGAGCAGTGATGCAGATGTGGGGATGATTTATCAACACAGGAGTGATCATCCCATTAGTATGGGCATAAGCATCCAAAATATCCTTGGCTCAACAATCAAACAAGTAGTTGGAATAGACAAAATGCCGCGGACAATAATGGCTGGGGTTAGTTATTCCCCGGTGAACAGGGCATTTCTAACTGTGGAGATGCAAAAAGTCAACGGACAGGCACTCAGGACATGCCTTGGTGGAGAATATTCCCCTATTAAGCCCTTGAGTCTCCGTGCTGGATATGATGAGCAAGGATGTATGACAGCCGGAATGGGATTGCAATTGAAAAACATTGCCCTTGATTATGGGTTGCAGAATCATAGATACAAACTGAGTGTCTCGTCAACTCTTAATTGTCGGTAGGCAGTAATTCTCATTATGAACCGCAGAGACGCAGAGTCGCAGAGAATTTTATATGCTTCACTCAGCGTTTCTTCTCTGCGACTCTGCGTCTCTGCGGTGGAAAAATATCAA
>JAZDHC010000184.1:0-3858 GCA_043806395.1 Candidatus Desantisiibacteriota bacterium
GACCTTCTGAATAACACCATCGAATAATCTGATTTTATTCTTAGAAAATGTCTCACATCTTTAACCTCAAAATAGTGGCTTATCTTCTCCCTTTATTTTTGATAATATTATTCATTTTTGGGCTAATGTAGATATAGAATAGAGGTGATATAAAGTCCTCCCCATTGAAGAACTAATCCAAAAACATACCGATTCTATCATATCCGGTAAAATCCGACCTCCTCAGGGAAGTTGTCCACACTGTTTTGAGACACCCGATACTTTTAATCTGCATGAGAGTCGAAAGCGTAGTTTTCGTTTCATTGTTGGATTTTTTGTACGCATTGTCATATCAATGCTGATAAGATGGAAATGCCCGATTTGTGGTCGGACCTTTACCGATTACCCTGCCTTCGCTCTACCGTATAAGCGATATGTTCTGATGGATATTGAGCATCTATCTGAAGATTACCTGGAAAATGAGAAGAGCTATCAACAGACAGTATCTTGTGAAGGTGAGGCGATTGGATATGAGGAAAAGGATGGGAAAGTAGATGAGCGCCAGCTATCAGCCTCAACCCCGTGGAGATGGCTCACTTTTTTAGGTTCAATGAACAATTCATTAACCCAAGCGCTCAACCTTATAGAGCAAAAGGCCCC
Organism: Candidatus Desantisiibacteriota bacterium; assembly: GCA_043806395.1. Classification (GTDB taxonomy): domain Bacteria; phylum UBA9089; class CG2-30-40-21; order CG2-30-40-21; family CG2-30-40-21; genus CG2-30-40-21. Next base: position 640 of record JAZDHC010000184.1, read on the forward strand.
ACAAAGCGCCATATTCCGGCAACTGTTTCCTCTGTGGCCGGGTAAGTATCGGACACAAAAAAGAAAAATCCTTCTTCAAAGTGCATGGAAACTATTACAGGCCAGCCGGTTATTTGAGCAGTTATTCGGCCACAAGATTTTCCCACGTTACGAAATAGTACGTACCAGGATTTGAGATAAGATTCCTCCAACGCAACTAAACGATGGAGGAAGATATGAGATCCAAAGATGAAAAATGGGCAATTTTTTGGTGTTCTCTCTTACACCCGGTTCTTTTTAACGAGATTGAGCCGGATCAGAGGCACAAGTCTATCCAGGAGATAAGCGAAAAAGAATACTTGTTTCCCAATGGGGTTTGCAAGAAACCCTCCCTTAGCACCCTAAAAAGGAAATTGAACCAGTATACAAAAGGCGGTTTTGAATCCCTGGCCAGGAAGAGACGAAGCGACAGTGGCAAGCCTCGTGCTGTCTCACAGGAGATCATTGATAAAGCCGTTGAGATCAAACGGGAGCAGGCCAGGCGTTCGGATGTGGCTATTAATCTTTTTCTTGATGAATATTATCAGAGGAAGATTGCTCGCTCGACCCTCTACCGTCACTTGAAGCAAAACGGTGCCACACGGCTTAAACTTGGTATTGTCCAAAAGAAAGTACGATGCCGTTGGACACGCGATACACCAAATGACTTGTGGGTCGGGGATTTTTCTTATGGACCTTATGTACTGGTTGATGGACAAACACAACCCACCTATCTTTCTTTATTTATCGATTGCTATAGCCGTTATGTGGTGGAAGGGCGTTATTATTTGAGGCAGTCTCCGGACATCCTGATTGATTCCCTGCTGAGAGCCTGGAGTATTCATGGAGTTTCAAATAATTTATACTGCGACAACGGCAAAGTCTATCATGCCAATGCCCTTAAAGCTGCCTGCTATGCGCTGCATATAAATCTTATTCATAGAAAAGTCGGTGATCCTGCGCCGGGAGGTCTCGTGGAGCGGTTATTCGGTACCAACCAGGAACAATTTGAGGCTGAGGTCCGGGCTGGTGATATTCTTAGTTTGGATAAACTAAACAAGGGTTTTTCAGCCTGGTTGCACACGGTTTATCATGAAACAGTTCATTCTGAAACGAAAGAACCCCCGATAAAACGATTTCAGGAAGGTAAAAAAATCATCCGACGCATCGATATGGATGTGGCTATTAAGTTTTTTATGAGATCTGAAAAAAGAATTGTCCATAGCGACTTCTCTGACGTCAGTGTTGATAAGCAATTTTATAAAGTCGATCCCAAACTAAGGGGTGATAGAGTATTGGTTCGCTATGACCCATTTTCCATTATGGACAAGGTTTTTATTTATTCTCAGAAAGAAGAATACCTTGGCTCTGCTCCTCTGTACAATAGGGAAAAACAAGATCAGGAAAGAGAGGAAGAAAAAACTGCCCCGGCTAAACCAAAGCATAATTTTATTGATCTGATCATAGCCAGGCATGAAAAACAGGTGGACCGACAGGCAACATGCCTCGACTATACAAAACTGGTCAATCATCAACGATGGCCTTTTACCTCCTTTGTCCAAAAACTTGCTGGAATTATGGGGAAAAAAGAGGGGATATCCGCCTTCAGTGCACAGGAGATAGAGACCTTGAAAAAAATATATGACCAAAATCCGCAACTTAATGAACCTGGATTGATCAGGGCGTTTGAGCAGGCTGAAGTAAAAAATATCGCTCATCTGGCCCTTCAATTACAAAACGGAAAAAAGGAGTAACATTATGTTTACCACGCATTTTAAAATGACTGATCACCCCTTTGCTGAAAGAATTCGTCAAAGGCCCCGAGAATAGATTGGAATTGAGGGCATTTTCCGGGACGAGCGTATTACACAAGGACTGGCTCGTCTTACTTTCCTGGCCACATACTGTACGGTGGCGCTGATTATTGGTGATGCAGGCGTAGGCAAGTCTACACTGCTCAGACTTTTTATGGACTCACTAGGGAAAAACCGTTTCAATCCGGTTTACATCCACCTCACCCATCTTCGGCCTCTGTCGCTCCTTAAGGTTATTGTCAACGCTTTAGGTGAGGTACCGGCCAGGTACAAGGAGAAAGTAGTACTTCAGATTCTAAGCAAAGCCAAAAGCACTGATCTGACTACTATCTTATTGATCGATGAGGCACATTTGCTGGATCCGGATGTCTTGATTGACCTCCGACTTCTGGTCAGCTCAGCCACCGAACATAGCAGCCCCTTAAAAATTGTGCTCTGCGGCCATTCTCAGCTCAAAAAAGAAATCATGCGCTCATGCCATGAAGCACTTCTTCAGCGGATTACTGTCCACTACCATATTCCTCCCATGACCTCCAGCCAAACCAATCAATACATTGATTTTCAGGTGCGCCGTGTTATGTGCAGTGAAAAAATATTTGAGCCGGAAGTGAAAAACGGAATTCATGAATACACACGAGGCATCCCAAGATTAGTCAATAACCTTGCCACTGCATGTTTACTGAATGCTGCAGCCGGTAATCATCAGAAAGTAAATGCTGATCTTTTCAGACAAACTCTTAATGATTTTCAGATTTTTTAAAGGAACCTTATCGCCCCTTACTCTCACTTTAATAACAAAAACTTAACAAAGGAGATAGAAAATGAAAGTATATCTTGGTATAAGAGAAAGTAAATCCCATATCTATATATCTGCCGTCAATAGTCAAGGCAAAACCATCCTCAAAACCTACTTTCCCTCAATCTGCCCTACTCAAGCTATCATCAACTCTCTGGAAGCCTTTCAGCAAGCCTTTGGTGCACCCTTGAGAATTGCTACCTGCCTGGAAGAAAACCTGCAACAGTCCCTCTTGGCCCCTCTGCAAAAAAAATTCCCTTTTGTAAGGCCTTATGACGCATCTGTTTTCTATTTGACAGATTTCTTCCCTGAGGAAGAACCTTACGCCCCTACTGATCCCTACCGCGATACAATACTATTAGCCATCCTGGATAGCCTGGAGCAATAATAACAAAACAAGGGAGGATAAAACAACTATCCTCCCTACCACTCATATCCATCCTATTTTCTCCCTCATGAAATTACCAATGATCACACATATGGCGGAAATTACTTATAAAAACTTGCCTACTTTGATGAAAAAGATAACCTTCGATTTGGCTCTTCAACCTATTAAGTAATTTCATTAATCATCAAATCTCAAATACCACT
>JAZDHC010000185.1:0-15988 GCA_043806395.1 Candidatus Desantisiibacteriota bacterium
CAAAAGCCCGTCCGCATGTCTGGGGGAGGCGACAAACTGTATTCCAAAACGACCCAGATCAAAAACAATGGTATTCAAAGCATTGGTATTTGCCTCGCAGGCACCACAGCCGCCAGCACTTACCTGCCTTAACTTCAATGACCGTCCAAATATCTGCCTTGCCTTGTCCTTGAGGCTTTCGGCAACCTCAAACCGTTCATCCTTTATAACTAAGGCATCTCTGGTTCCGGTGCTAAGGATATAATCCTGTGTCCAATGAATAGCCCCATGCAGGCATGCCTTCTCGCACCCTCCACAAAACAGACACCTGCCAAGGTCAATTTCAACGCCATCAGCCTCGATTCCAATCGTATCTGTAGGGCAAACATCCATACAACTGTGGCATCCCTGGCGGCACTTAGCCTGGTCAATCATTGGTCTGCCTTGAAACCGTTCCGGTAGTTCCGGCGGTTTGGCAGGGAATGGAATTGTCCGGTGTCCCTGCTTAAGCCGTGTTCTAATTACCTGTAACATGGGTGCTCCTTTTTTATAAATATAATAAACAATATTACTGATAAAGTAGCTGTTATCGCTCCAAAATAAAATGTTGCAGAAGGAGATATGGTATCCCAGAGCCATCCACCTATAAGGCTTGCAGGAAACATTGCGAGTCCAACAACTGTATTATAAATTCCGAAGGCTGTCGCCTTAAAATCCGATGGTATTATGGTTGAGAGAAATGCCTTTTGTATGCCCTCTGTTAGTCCCATAAAGAGTCCATAAAAACCGAACAATATCCAGATAGTCTTTATATCCTCTGCAACAGCAAAGCCGTAATAAAGTATTGCAAATAAGAGAAAACCCAAAAGAATTACCCTTTTCTTTCCAAACTTGTCTGCTACAATGCCGGCAGGAATGGCTGACAGAGAATAAATGAGGTTGAATAAAAGATAAACTATGGGAATCATGACAATGGGAATCCCTATCTGCTGTGCCCTCAGTATCAGGAATACATCGCTTGAATTGCCTATGGCGAATATACCGGCAATGAATACAAAGAATTTAAATTTCCAGTCAAAATGTTTCAGTGTTAGTTTTGACCTTTCTGAGGGTGTTACCGGGGCTTTTTCTTTTTCAGTGATAAAAAAGATGATCAAGAGTACCGCAACAATACCCGGTATTATGGAGAGCCAAAAGACCTTTCTATAATCATTTGAGAATATCCCCAGTAATAAAAAAGCAATCGCCGGGCCGATAACCGCTCCCATCGTATCCAATGAACGGTGAAAACTGAATGCCCTTGCAAAATGAGTGGTTTTCGAAGATTCAGCAATAAGAGCATCCCGTGGTGCAGTGCGAATACCTTTGCCGAACCTGTCCATAAAGCGGAATCCCATGACATGATGCCATGTTGTGGCAAGGGCGACAATAGGTCTGCTTACAGTAGAGATTCCGTATCCTGCAACCATAAGCCATTTGCGGTTACCTATCCTGTCTGAAAACCAGCCGGAGAAAACCTTGAGCAGGCTTGCAGTGGATTCTGCAGTGCCTTCTATCAGGCCGATAATAGATTTGTTGATACCGAGGACATTTGCCAGGAAGAGCGGGACAAGTGGATAGATCATCTCTGAACCGATGTCCATGAAAAAACTTACCAGTCCGCTGACAAACACATTGCGGCCAAAGCCAAAGAACTTTTTATTCTCTTGCATTAATTTCTCTCCCCACGTAACCATTCAGGCTATATTTTAAGATGTGTTAGACTTCTGCAAAATTGACTACTGCATCATTTCATTTGAATTTATCGGTGAGACGAAGAACACACCCCTAAATTCCCTCTTGAGAGGTAAAGACACACCCCTAACCCCTCTTAATAGAGGGGAATAGGATTAGGGAAACGCTGGAGTGTAAAATTTTCCTCTAAAATTCCCCTCTAATAAGAGGGGGTAGGGGGTGTGTTTCCACTCCAAAACCTATTTTGCAGAAGTCTATAAGATGTGTAAGAAAGGAGAAAGGGGGAAGATGGGGAAATGGAGAAAAATGATAATTAGCCACGAATGCACACGAATTAAGACTAATATTTTTATTTGTGCTTATTCGTTCCATTAGTGTTTATTCGTGGTTACATTTTCTCCAATTCTCCCTTTTCCCTATTTCTCTTTATCTTATACTATCTGGACATTTACCCTCCTACAAGTCATGCCCGCAATATGAAAGGTTGAAGCTTTTGTTGCACAAAGGAAAGTCTGATATTTGCTCATCTCTCATAGCCATTGCCAATCCCATCCAATTATGAAATGAAGGGTCAACCACCTTATAATGGGAAAAGTTGCCCTCATTGTCTGTCATAGCTACATGGCAAATCTCACCACGCCAGCCCTCAACAAGACTTACTACAAATCTATTCTTAGTCAGGGCATGAGGCACAATCCGGACTTGTCCTTGCGGCAATGCCTCTAACTGTTCTTGAATAAAGGCAACAGACCTTTGAATCTCCAGCCAGCGAACAAAGGCTCTGGCAAAGATATCCCCTGTATCCCATCGTGAGACCTGAATCTGTGAATAGCAAAAGATGCCAGAGGGAAAGTTATGCCTGACATCCCGCGTAATGCCGCAAGCCCTTGCCACTGGTCCAACCAATCCCAGAGTCTCTGCCATCTCTTTTGTCAATCTTCCAGTGCCCTCAAATAGCGACAGAACAGAGGATGTACTCATAAGAAGATTTACGGCTGAGGTAACATCTTGTAGTCCTATTTCCATGCGTTTTTGTATTTCTTCCTTGAGGTTAATATCAATATCAAATGCTACACCCCCTGGTCTCACCAATCCTCTACCAAAGCGATTGCCACAGATAAGTGCAGTCATATTAAGAAAATCACCACGAAGCCGTCCGCAGTAGGATGCTGTTGGCAAAAATCCCACATCACCTGCCAATGCCCCCAGATCCCCAACATGATTGGCTATTCGTTCAAGCTCCAGGGCAATAGCTCGCAAAACCTCTGCCCGCGGTGACGGATTGCAGCCCGTCAATGCCTCGTATGCCTGACAATATGCCAGAGTGTGTCCTATTGTAGTATCCCCGGCAAGCGTCTGGATGTAATGAATGGTGCGTTTATTTGGACTGCCAATAAGTGCTTGCTCAACCCCACGATGCTGATAGCCAAGCGATATTTCCAGATGCAAGACGACCTCACCATGACATTGAAATCGAAAATGCCCGGGCTCAATAATCCCGGCATGTACAGGACCTACTGCTACCTCGTGTATTTCCTCACCATTAACCTGAAAAAACTCATACTTGTCTGGCTGACGAACAGGCTTTAACCATGGGTGTCCTTGCGGTGTTATTCCATATTGTTCAAAAATCTCCCGTTCAAATAAGTGTGCGGAGGGCTTTTCAGGGGTTAATGAGGGATAAGCATCCTTGACATCTGTGGTAAGGCAAGAAAGTACTCCTGTATCCTCATATCCAAGAACCGCAAACAAACGAATAATCCCATCTTGCATTGGCATCCCAAACAGACAGACAAGCCTTGCATTACCACAAACCTCTTCCTTAAATCCATCCCAACCAAGATGGGGAATATTTTTAAGATGAATCTGTTCACCATTACGCATAAACATCAAAACCCTCCAAGCTGTCTGGCAATACCATGAAGTACAGAGCTTAAGACTGGTGGCATATAAACACCGCCTATAATAATAAGAATGCCTAAAACAAGAGGTGGCAGGAGGCATAAAAAGGATTCAGTTTTCTTCTCCATTCCTTCTGGTGCATCCCCTTGAGCCATACTAAGAAATGGCTTAGACATCCCGATAAAAATAATAACCAATAAAACAAGAAATATCACAGATACAGCTATCATTCTATTATCTAATGCTGCCTTAAGTATGGTAAATTCACTCAAAAAGATGCTGAATGGTGGAAAGCCAACGATAGCAAAAAATCCAGCCATCCACAGTATCCCGGAAACAGGCAGTACTCTCAAAATACCACACACATTATCACAGGATTTTGTTTTGTAGGCACGAAGGATATTACCAGCAATCAGAAAAAGCATGGCTTTGGTGAGTGAATGATTAAGGATATGAAGCATTGACCCAAAGATAGCTGCCCCGCCAATACCCATTCCCAGGGTTAGAATTCCCATATGTTCTACACTCGAATACGCCAGCATCCGCTTATAATCTTTCTGTCCCAAGATAAACACCGCTGCCACAGCCATAGATAACAATCCGAAAATCAAAAACAACTCCTGACAAAATGCCCCGTTCCCGGAGGCAATGCAGACCTGCCATACCCTGAGTATTGCCAAAAAAGAGCAGTTCAGAAGTGCCCCGGAGAGAAGGGCAGAGACCAGAGAGGGTGCCTCGCTATGGGCATCCGGAAGCCAGGTATGCAGGGGTGCCAGTCCCATCTTTGTCCCATATCCTACCAGAAAGAAGATAAAGCTTGCCTTTAGCCAGGGAGTTGATATTTGAGCAGCATTAGAAATCATAGCTTGCATGTAAAGGGGTAAAACCTCTCCACCTGCAACAACTAAGAAAAAGTTACCCATCAATGCCAGGGCAATCCCAACCGAGCAGATTAAAAGATACTTCCAGCTTGCCTCCAAGGAACGGTGATGACGGTGATAATAGATAAGTGGGGCACTGGCAAGGGTTGTCGCTTCTACGGCTACCCATTGAAGACCAAAATGCCCGCTTACACAAACCAGACTCATGGCAGATAAAAAGAGAAGCAAACAACCCTTAAACCTTGATTCCGGAGCATTGGTAAAAAATGCATCCTCCTCAAAGTCCTGTATCTTGTCTGTTGCTTCCTGTTTGAAATACCCAATGGCATAGATAGATATACAAAGGAACAGAACGCTCGTTATGCTCAGGAAAAAAAGACCGAGATTATCCAGAATCAACCATCCTCCATAAAAGGATGCTGGCAAAAACCACCATAAGGAAGTGGTAATTCCTGTATGGATAATCGCAGTAAATACCAGAATAAATCTACGCCAGCTACTCTGCTTTACAAAGAAAGAAAGAATACCGGAAAGAGCTGGAATAATGATTAAATATAAAAGCAGCATGATAACTCCCCTGTTAGGCTGTAGGTTTTTAGGCTGAAGGTAAAAGCCTACAGCCTAAAAGCCTAAAAGCCTACAGCCTTCCTCAACACTATAATCAAAGCAATAAGCGAAAATATCCCTGCCCCCATAAGTATTGATGGCACATTCAACAGCTTTAATCGTGCCATCCCTGACTCAATAACACCCACAACAACCGCTAACCCCAACATTCCTCCCAAAAATGCCCCAGTATCTACCCATGGATTTCCTGTGTGAACAGGTACAATAATTCCTACCAACAATGTCCCCAAAACCCAAAACTTCAGGGCAGCACTGTAAAGAATAAAGGCAAGGTCAGGACCACCATGGTCAAGAACCATCACCTCATGGATCATGGTTAGCTCCAGATGTGTGTTCGGGTCATCAAACGGAATGCGGCTATTCTCCACTAAGAATACTATCAGGATGGTGATGCTTACAAGTGTAAGGCTGGCTCCATACTGACTCCAGATTAAAGGGGTAATGTAGCCGAGCATTCCTGAAAGGGATACGCAGCCAGACACCTTAGCCACAGTTATCAGGGCAATGAAAATGACAGGTTCAGCCAATAATCCAAACCATGCCTCCCTGCTTGCACCCATGCCCTCAAAACTTGACCCAGTATCTAACGCTGCTATAATAGTAAAAAATCGCATCAAACCCAACAAGTATATAAACAGAATAATATCCCCATCAAATTGCAACGCCCCTGAAATAATATATGCAGCTATCATTATTGAAACCAAGCCAACAAGTGGACCTGCTCGAAATACCCAGGTGGTTGTCTGGCTATAGACTGCACCCTTTTTCAGGAGCTTCCAGAGGTCGAAGTAGAGTTGAAATACTGGCTGCCCTGTCCGTCCGGCAAAAAATGCCTTGGTTTTGTTAATCACCCCAAACAGAAGTGGAGACAATATCATTGATAAAAGCAGATAAATTATTTCCATATCAAAATACTCCAATAGGACGCAGATTGACGCTGATCAACAGGATAAAATTAAGAAAAGATCTGCATTATACTCAGCAAGGTCATAAATTGTGTTTTTCGCTGGTCTTAATCAACGATAGCTGTGTTGTTCAGGTTTGTAGGGGCGAACCTATGTGTTCGCCCAGTTATTTGGGTAGACACACAGGTCTACCCCTACGGTCCACCTTCACGCCTTGCTCTTCTTGATTAATCCTCACCGAAAATTCACAATTTATGCCCTCGCTGAGTATAATCATGGAAAATCCTGTAAATCTGCGTTCTAAATTTTTTTCATCCTTACTTCCACTACCTCACCTTCCAGACAAGCAATATAATCAATGTCAAGGTAATATACAGGATATAGGACTGAATATAACCGTGCTGAATCCATTTAAGTCCTGACAACCCTTGTTGTATCAGTGTAAATACAGGCTTATAAATAGTCTCTGTAAAGACATTCGTGGTTTGAGTGGCAAGGGATGCCTCTTTCGGGAATATTCCCTGTGGCTTTTTCAATCCCTTTTTTGTCTGGAAAATGAACCAGAGTACCCCTGTGATTGGTTGGACAAAGCCTGAAGCTGTATACTGCATCCTCGGTGTTGGCTTGACATAGCCACAATCCCAAGTCAGACCTGTCTCAACCCTACGATTGGCAAATAATAACTTGCGAAATGCTGCCCATATGCCAATCAGTAAAAGCAACAGTATGCCTGTAGCAACAATTAACTGTAATATCCGGGCAAGGGATATCACATTTTCATGGACAATCCCTACTGGCAGGCTTGAGATCATAGAGATAATTGGACACATTGCCCGGACAATTACCGGTGAAAAAATTGCTGCCAGAAAACACAGAACAGCAAGAATAACCATAGGGATACGCATGGACAGAGCTGGGTCATGGCTATGGGATGTATGGCTACTTCGTGGCTCGCCCAAAAAGACGATGCCAAATACCCTGGTAAAACATACTGCGGCAAGTCCACCTATTAACGCTAATGCTGCAATAACACAAATACCAGAGATTGCCCCGCCAGATGTTGTCGTAATCCCTGCCTTAAATGCCCACAGATAGATCAAGAACTCACTTATAAAGCCATTCAATGGTGGCAATCCACAGATGGCTATGGCACCAACAAGAAAGGTAACCCCTGTCCATGGCATTCGTTTCATCAATCCGCCAAGGCGTTCAATATCCCTTGTGCCAGTAGCATGGATAACTGAGCCGGCACACAAAAAGAGCAATCCCTTGAATAGGCTATGATTAACTACATGGAGGAGTCCACCGGCAAATCCAAGAACAGCAAGATATGGTGAACCAATACTCCAGCCAATAAGCCCTAACCCAAGTCCCATGGCGATGATACCGATATTCTCAACACTACTGTAGGCAAGAAGCCGTTTTATATCATGCTGACTAAGGGCAAGGATTGCACCCCAGATCCCACTAATTATCCCTATACTCACCAAAAGCCATCCCCACCAGATTGGCGGTGTTCCAAGAAGGGTAAGAATCCGTAGGATTCCATAGATTCCCATCTTAATCATTACCCCGGACATCAATGCTGAAACATGACTTGGTGCTGCAGGGTGTGCCTCTGGAAGCCAGATATGAAATGGCACAAACCCTGCCTTTGTCCCAAACCCGACAATTGCCAGCAGGAATAAGATATCTGGTGAGACACCTGTCTTAAAGCAATCAAAATCAAATATCCCAATCCCTTGTCCAAGCAGGATAAAAAGGGCTAAGAGACAGGCTGTGCCAGCATGGCTTGCAATAAGATAAATCCAGCCCGCCCGACAAACATCCTTTTTTTCATCCTCAAAGGTTACAAGAAAGAATGATGAAAGCGACATCATCTCCCAAGCAATCAGAAACAGCACACCATTTTTAGCCACGACTACCATAATCATGCTGGCAATCAGGATATTGAAGAAAAACCAATGGGCAGGACAAGCATCTTGCCTGTCAACCAACCCCAGATATTTCCCTCCATAGATAGCGGTCAGGATAGAAACAACTAATATTAAGATAAGGAAAAAGGATGACAGACTATCTATGCCAATAAAAAACGAGGCATAAGGCACATCCCATACAGAATACAGAGATTGAGGCTTGCCAGTCAACAAAACCTCTATGGCCGGAATAAGCCCAATTAGCCCACCAGATACTACCCCCAGAACACCAATTTTTGCCAAACGGGATAAAAGCGAGATAAAGCCTGTCGCAATAAGGATAGCAAGAGAAAGAATCAATAAATTCACTTATCTCCCCTCCAGCTGCTGGGCAGTACTCAGAATATCCTCTTTTTTAGCATGGCTAAGGATAAGGGCTTTGAATTCTGGATTATTTAAGGTAGAGGCAATTTGGGATAAAAGATGCAAGTGGATAGGAACTGTATTGCTGATAAGGATAAACAAGGCATGAACCGGCTGCCCATCCAATGCCCCAAAATCAATAGGTTTCTCCAGAAAGCAAAGGGTAATGGTTGGACTTGACGACACATTGGAAATGATTGGGTTTCGTGGATGAGGGATAGCAATACCATTGCCTACACCAGTAGAACCAAGCGATTCTCTGGCTAAAAGAAGGGTAAGCAAAAATTCCCGATCTATATCATCAGGTAATGGTAATAAATAGACAACAGATTGCAGAACAGATTGCAGGTAATCCCCTTTAATATGATAAAAAATACCGCCTTTTTCTAAGGCAGCAGCAAGGCTGGGTAGACAAGTGTGTGGTGGTTGCGATGATTGAGGTAACACCTCTGGCATTGGTGAGAACTTAATCCCTTTGGCAATTGCCCATTCTATCAAATCAGATCGATTAAATCGATGTTGTCCTTGAATGGAAACAACTGGAATTTCTTTTTGTTTAATCCAATGATAAACCTTATTTTTTGAAACACCAAATAAATCTGCTACGGCTGGAACATCTAAATCCATTTCTTTATTAAAAACCCTCCCTACGAAAAAGAACAAAGAAAGTATAGCACGAAAGATATGGCTTGTCAAGGGGAAATTTTTCGACCTGCATGGCAAAGGCGTTTTGCATTCTTTCCGATGAGGGGATATATGTTGAATTAAATCTCCCACACAATCTTGCCTTCCACAATAGTCATCACTGCCCTACCCTTCAGCTTCCATCCAGAAAAAAGACAATTCCTTGCCTTTGAGGCAAACAAATTCACATCAACCACCCATTCCATTTCCGGATCAATAATGATTATATCTGCCCTGGCTCCGGCTACAAGTCCATCTGTTTCTAATCCAAGTATCCTGGCTGGATTTATAGTCATTTTTGCCAGAGCATCAGCAAGGGTAAGCACACCCTTATCCACCAATTCTGTCAAAACCAATCCCAGAGATGTTGGAAGTCCAATAATACCAAAGGGTGCCTTGCTATATTCCTGTTCTTTTTCTGCCAGAGTATGCGGAGCATGGTCAGTGGCAATTGCATCTATGGTTCCATCAGACAGTCCCTGCCTTATTGCCTCAACATCATCCTCGCTCCTTAAGGGTGGATTCATCTTTGTATTGGTATCAAATGGAGTTGAGAGTTGAGAGTTGGGAGTTGAGAGTTGAGAGTTGGGAGTTGAGAGTTGAGAGTTGGGAGTTGAGAGTTGGGAGTTGAGAGTTGAGAGTTGGGAGTTGGGAGTTGAGAGTTGGGAGTTGGGAGTTGGGAGTTGAGAGTTGGGAGTTGGGAGTTGAGAGTTGGGAGTTGAGAGTTGAGAGTTGGGAGTTGAGAGTTGAGAGTTGAGAGTTGGGAGTTGAGAGTTGGGAGTTGAGAGTTGAGAGTTGGGAGTTGAGAGTTGAGAGTTGGGAGTTGAGAGTTGAGAGTTGGGAGTTGAGAGTTGAGAAGAGTTCATCTTCGTATTGGTATCAAACCCTTGCATTCCACACTCTGCATTCTGCATTCCGAGCCCACAAACAGCCTTGTCGGTCAAGGTAAAGTGATGAGGTGTTGCCTCACAGGTAACAGTTACCCCCCTTTTTTTTGCCTGCCTCACCAATTCCACAGATTTTCTTGTGCTTACATGGGCAATATGAAGCCTTGTACCCGTTTCCTCAGCCAGGATAATATCCCGTGCCACCATAATATCTTCTGCAGAAGATGGGATACCGGGCAATCCAAGAATTGTCGAATAATACCCCTCATTCATACATCCACCATCAGAAAGAGTAAGGTCTTCACAGTGTGAGATAACTGGTATGTTGAATTGTTTGACATATTCAAGTGCCCGTCTCATCAATACCGCATTTTCTATGGGCCTGCCGTCATCAGAAATAGCCTTTGCCCCAGACTTAACCATCTGTCCTATCTCTGCTAACTCCTCACCCTTTAATCCCTTGCTAATGGCACCAATCGGCAGAACCCTGACCACGCCCTCTTGTTTGGACTTAGCCAGAATAAACTCCACCAGACTCTGGTTATCAATAACCGGACAAGTATTAGGCATACAGGCAATAGTAGTAAATCCACCCTGAGCCGCAGCTCTGGTACCAGTAGCAATGGTCTCTTTTTCTTCTCCTCCCGGCTCTCTCAAATGAACATGCATATCAATCAAGCCAGGGGTAACCAATTTACCAGCAGCATCAATTACCCTTGTTGCAGATATATTATCCACAATCCCTGCCCCAATGTCCACAATCTTTCCGGCATTAATTAAAATATCAGCTATTTGCTCCTGATGATTATATGGGTCAATTACTTGACCATTACGAATCAATAAATCCATTTATTCACCCCTTTGTTAATATTCGGTAAAAAATAGGCTAATCAGTGTCCGCCACCATGTCCGCCACCATGTCCACCACCATGTCCGCCACCATGTCCGGCAGCCTTCTTAGGTGCAGGCTTAGGCTTGGCTTCCTCTTTTTCCTTGTCAGCCTTTTCCTTTTCCTTGGCTGCCTCACCGCTTTCCTGTTTCATTAACCTTTCTTTCCATGCCTGCTGTTTCTCCAGCCTTTCCGCTTCCTGTGCAGCCTTCCACTCGCTATATTTTTCAGCCCTCATCCTAAAGTATGTCCCATCAGATCCCTTGCCTTCAGGGACAAAATATCCATTCACATCCCGACTGACCATATCCTTATACCCTGCCATGACCACGCATCTGACCCAGGAATTATCCCATTTATAATTATGAGCCTCAGCCTTGTACGAAAGCAGGTATTTAACCTGTCTATGGGTAAGCTGCTCAATATCAGACCTGATTTGTTTTCCCTGAAAATAATCGTTCAAAACATAGTATTTACCACCAGTGGAGAGTGCCAGTTCCTTCAAGAGAACACTCTCACCCTCATCAGATAAGTCCACCACAAATATTGGAATAGAATTATTCATAGCAAAATACTTACACTGCTTATAAAGGCTGGTTATCTCCCCATCCTGTCCATGGGTAACAACCACAACTGCCTTTCTTGCATTTTTTTTCAATAATTTGTTGATACAGCAAATAATCCCGCGATAAATGGCCTCATCTGAATGCCCCTCTTCAAGGGAAAGGTGATCAATTACCCTTTCAACCTTTATTCTGGAAAAGGTATCTGGTTGTGTTTCTGTGACTTCTTTTTTATTAACCCCAAGCACAGAGACCTCATCCTCCCCCAATTCCATTTTTTTTGAAAACAGGATAAATAACCTTTTTAGCCGTTGCATGAAGGGGTGCATCTGATTGCAATTATCCACTACAAAGCTTATCACAATATGATGGGTATCCTTTATAATTTGCTTAACCCCAAGTGGTTTCATGACTAATGTATTCTCACCCACCTTGAAGTTGCAGGAGTCAAGCCCAATAAAAGGTTTTTTATCCTTTGTGGTCACCGAAACTTGATATGTGACTAAGGGGAAATGGCTGATATCTACCCGTTCTATATTTACATTAAAGTCAAGTTGTTTGTTTAAGGGTGGGATACATAATTCCACAATATTAGCGTTAAAATCTGATAAATATAAATAGCCGTAGTGATTTACGGCAATACCGCACAGGGATTTCCGTTGCTCCTTGCCCTTTATCTCAATCTTTGTCCATTCGCTATTGGTTGGAAAAAATCGAAAGACGATACCTGTTCCTGTGGTAAGATAGAAACAGTCTGTATTTCCTCCTGTCAAAGCCAATGGTTTTTGAGTCTCCGGCACAGGGAACACCCCTTTTACCTCACCAAGTTCATCAAACTTAAACAAACTCTTTTTCCATGAATCAGCCACCCATATAAAACCCTTTGAGTCAACCAATATTGCCCTCGGATGATATAAGCCCTCATTGGAATGACCAAGACGACCGATACAAGCGATAAATTTTCCATTGTTATCGAATTTTTGTATCCTTGAATTTCCAGTATCAGCCACAAAGATATTGCCTTTGGAGTCATTGGTAATTGCCTCTGGAAATGAAAATTCGCTTGTTTTATATCCCTGCTGTCCAATCTCAAGTAAGAGCTTTCCTTGAGGAGAAAATTTTACCACCTTGTGCAACGCCTTGTCAGTCACCCAGATATTATAATTTTTGTCAACACAAATCCCATATGGCTGTTGCAATTCCCCCCCCCCTATTCGTGAAATAAGGTTAAGGGTTGGTGAGAGCTTTAATATTTGACCCGAATAGTTAGCAAGATAGATATATCCATCATTATCAGTTGCCAGACCGGCAGGGCCCGAAAAGCCTATCTTTTCGTCCGTATTTCCTGATAATATGGCAAGACTTTCATAAGATATTGGTAATTCACAGCTTTCAAGGTAGTATGCCTTTAATTTTTTGCTGATCTCTTCATTTTTATTTATCTCGCCGAGTGTTGTGGCATATTTCCATGCTGAAAAAGCCTCTTTCATCATCCCTGCCTGATAATAACCCTTCCCCATCCAGTACCATGCCTTAAGCATCGTTGGGCTCAAGTCAATAGCCTTTTTATAAAATGGGATTGCTTCTATGAATTTTTGGTTATTGTGGAGATTAATCCCGGAATTGAGATAGGTCTGGGCATTTTTCTCAAGACTGTCATATCCCTTATGATTGGACAGTGGGTGTTCTTCGCGGGATGATTCTTTCAAAAACTCTGGCTCTTTTACTTGCTCAGTGATTGTTGCCTCATGGGTTGGCTTGCTATCATGCTCACCATGCTGGGCATACACAGGAGTAATAGACAACAGACAAATTATTAATGAAAGGAGTAAAATTTCGTACTTCATAAGAAATCCCCTAAGTAGAATGGTTGCTGAGTAGTTACATTTATTAATTATAATACCATAATTTAATCTGAATTGCAATATATTTTTCAATTATTGCTTAGATGTGGGGCAATGTTAGAGATACGCTGAAAATTTTATTGACATCCTGTGATTTTTGTGATAGAATTTAGATGAAACAGTGATGAGCCGTGAACTCACAAAGCTTGTCCTGAACCTGTCGTTTGCGCCTTTGTGCCTTTTCGCATCTGCAATTTCAAGCAGAAAAGGAGGATATCGTATGGCTGAGAATATGAATAGCGAGGTTTCTCAAGAAGAATTAGATGCTCTTTTGGGTGGGCAGCAACAGATAGAACCCATGCAACCTATTGAAACAGCAAAGCCAGTGAAGGATTTGTCCGGGGAAGAAAAAAAGGTATTATCAAATGTACTTGCTCCGGCTATGCAGGCTGCAATTACATCCCTTTCTACTATCTTAAATAAACAGGTGGATATTTCTGCCCCGGAGGTAGAAACTGTAACCCCGGATAAGGTGGCTTTTGATATACCTGGCTCAGCCATTGCTGTAGAGGTTGAATATTCCGGAGGGATTAAGGGGCATACATATCTTATCTTCTTAAAAGAGCAGGGAACACTTATTGCTGATATTATGATGGGTGGAGATGGGACTTCGCCGCCAAAGGACATAAATGATCTTTATCTTGGTGCCCTTGGTGAGGCATTGGGGCAAATGATAGATTCTTCGGCAGCATCCATATCCCATACCTTAGGAAAAACAGTAAGTGCTTCGCAACCAAAAATAAAAATTGTAAATTTTGCTTCAGAACAGGTGGATCTCCCTATTTTGAAACACCAAAAAATAGTTAAGGTTAAATATAATTTGAAATTAGGGGATCTATCAAGTGGCAATTTAATTCAATTAATGCCTGTAGATATTGCAAAACCAATTATTGATAGTATCTTGGGTGAAAAAAAGGCTGGGGGTGAAACGATGAATACAGAGATATCTCCGACTTTTGTCTCAGGGGTAAGCCCTGTTCAATTTGCTTCATTGAAATCAACAGGAGGGCCAGCTATTCCAGGGAATATAAAACTTATCATGGATGTTCCCATGGATGTCACTGTAGAGCTTGGTCGCAAAAAGATGAGTGTCAGGGAGATATTAGACCTTGGCGTTGGTTCAATTGTTGAATTAGACAGAATGACTGGTGAATCAGTAGATGTCCTTGCTAATGGTAAATTAGTAGCCAAGGGTGGCGTAGTGGTTATTGAGGATACCTTTGGGGTAAGGATTACGGAAATTATTTCTTTGCCGTAACTACTCACCATGGAGACACGGAGAACACGGAGAGCATAGAGAATTGATTGGAAACAAGTGTAGGGCGCCTCTAAAAACTCAATCAAGTCGATGATGGCAAGGCGCAAAGATGCGAAAAAGCGCAGTTTACAAGTGGTAAATGAGCATTTTGAGCAGCTTTGCAACGCTGCCAGCGTGGCTTTAGTGGGTTTTTAGAGGTGCCCTGTATTCTTCATCAATTTTTCGTGTTTTTTGTGTCTTTATTGTAGGGGCAACCCTTGTGGTTGCCCTCTGGCAAATGTTCGAAAAGGGCAGGTGCAAGACCTGCCCCTACACCAAAATCATCATGGGAGGGGGCTAATTGCGACGATTAATATTTATCTGTCTACTCATATCATTATCTTTGTTTGGGAAAATATTTGAAACTGAGGCAACTTCAACTCTGACAACAGTTGCCACAACGCAGGCAGTTTCAACCCAAACCACACCAACTATTCAAAAAACCACCAGCACAGAAGATCAACCTGTATTTACAGGGAATAAAAATGCCCCCTCTTCTAAAGGGTACAAGGTTAATCTTTTTGCAGTTATTGTAAAAACCATTCTGGCATTAATCGTTATTGGATTGCTTATTGTTGGATTATTGAGGTTTTTCTTCAAGGACAAGGTGGCATTATTCTCCGGTGCAAAATGTATCAATATCCTCGCCTCTCAACCCTTATCACCAAATAAATACATGCAAATAGTAGAAATAGGCAATAAGCTGATCATTCTGGGAATAACAGACAGCAATATCAATCTTTTATGCGAGATAACAGATACAGATACCGTAGACTTGATTAAACTCCAATGCAGCTCCGAGCCACAATCTACAGGTCTTCCTTTTATAGAGCATCTGACAGGTTCTATAAAAAAAGTACTTGGTAGCTTTGGGAATATGGAAGAGAAAAAAGCAAAGGGATATGAGGAAAAGGTTGAATTTTTAAAAACACAACGGGATAGATTGAGAAGGTTGGAGGGTTAGGAAATACGGGGAATACAAGGGTAATTATACGAGGGGGAATAAGGATGAATGGAAAAACATTTACTGCAGTACTACATAGGGAGGATAATATTTATGTTGCTGAATGTTCTGAAGTGGGTACAATAAGTCAAGGTCATACTATTAAAGTGTAATTGGAGATATTATGGCAAAGACCAAAGAAAATAATAATAACGAACCAATTGAGAAACAAATGTGGAAATCTGCCGACAAGCTTCGAAAAAACATTGATGCTGCTGAATATAAACATGTGGTTCTGGGATTAATCTTCCTGAAATAGGGACGGTTCACCTTTGTTTGAAAGCTTGCGGTTAGTTGAGAGTGCAATATTCCCCCTTAGAAAAGGGGGTTAGGGGGTTGTATTCTGTAGATGATGTCCCCTTGCCCGAAAGGAATCATATGAAAAACGATGAAA
>JAZDHC010000186.1:0-9367 GCA_043806395.1 Candidatus Desantisiibacteriota bacterium
TTTCATCGTTTTTCATATGATTCCTTTCGGGCAAGGGGACATCATCTACAGAATACAACCCCCTAACCCCCTTTTCTAAGGGGGAATATTGCACTCTCAACTAACCGCAAGCTTTCAAACAAAGGTGAACCGTCCCGATAACGACAAATAGTGTACTGAACTCTTTCCGCGTTCTCCGCGTCTTTGCGTGAGTTCCTCATCTTCGCTCCCTACGGCATTCACCCCTACTGGTAGTAGTATAAAAGCAATGCACCCATTTCTATTGTGTGCAGAATGGTAGGTGATAGAATTTCCAACCCAATCCATAGCCAAATAATTTTTGCTTTTTCTTATCATAAATTATGTTTGTTATCATTTATAACCTATCCCTATATATATCAAATAATTATTTTTGTCCCTCAAAGAGATGGGATTAGGTTTTCGTCTCAAGTCCTCATAATAACATAAGATACAACAATTTCATTTATAAGCACATCCATCTCAAACAGGATAGATGTATTTCTCTATGAGTTTGTAAGATTGGAAATACTTATGAGTTATGTCTTTTATTATTATTTTTTGAAAAAAATGTTGACAAAGATGAGGGGGACAGATATAATACATACATCATCATTGTTGCACTAAAAAAATTGATGGACTTAAAATTTTTAGTCCGCTTTATATATATTTTCTGTAGAACCACAGGGTGAAGAATGCTATTAAACTGTTTTGCATCATAAGAAAAACTTATGTCCTTGAAAAAAAGAACGAAATAGTATTGTATTCGCATAGCTGTGGTTTTTTTATTTTTTAATTAATACCAATTGAATATCAAAAAGGGAGGAGAGGCTATAGGTCTCTCCTTTTTTATTTGGTATGGTATTTAACATATAAAAAACCCCTTAAGATAACTCGAAGTATCCTAAGGGGCAGTAAGAGGTAAAAAAGAAATCTAAGATCCCCGGCCAGGTTTTCTTAGCTGATTTGTATGCACTATGTATTATCATAGCCATACGAATGCCTTTTTTTATCCTCAGGTAAATAAATATACAACATTTATTTGCTTTTGTCAAGACTTTTTTGTGGATATGAGAAAACAACCAACACTATCGTTAAAAAAATTGAGCTAAAGTCTAATTTCCTGCATGGGCATTAGCCATTAATTCTGCCACTTATAATCGTAACAAGGTAAGATTTGGCAACAGGAAGGTGAGGAGAATGAATGGTTTTTATGGAATGATTGGGAATTCACCCCAGATGCAACGAGTGTACAAAGATATTGAAATAGCAGCTAAAGCGGATATTCCTGTCCTTATTCAAGGGGAAACAGGAACAGGGAAAGAGCTGGCGTCCCGTGCGATTCATGACTGTAGTAGCCGAATAAATGCCCCGTTTGTTCCGGTTAATTGTGCAGCCATACCGCGAGAGTTAGCAGAAAGTGAACTTTTTGGGCATGAAAAGGGTGCTTTTACCTCAGCCCATCGGGATCGGCAGGGAAAGATTGAGCTGGCAAATAAAGGCTCTATTTTTTTGGATGAAATTGGAGATATGGACATATTTTCACAGGCAAAACTCTTGCGGGTATTGGAAGAGGGAACCATTACCAGGGTTGGAAGTGAAAAGACAATATCTATCAATACCAGGGTTATCTCAGCTACTAACAAGCAATTAACGGATAAGATCCAAAAAAAGAGCTTTCGTGAAGATCTGTATTATCGACTCTCTACCTTTCAGATTAATCTGCCTGCATTAAGAGAGAGAAAGAGTGATATCTCTTTTCTTGCTGAATACTTTTTGATCAGGGCAGGGGAACAATTCAAAAAAAATGTGACAAGTATTTGTTCCATGGCAATGGAGAGATTAATGGAGTATAGTTGGCCCGGAAATGTACGGGAGTTTAAGAATGTCATTACACGGGCAGTCATCTCCTGCAAGGGGATAATTACTGTTGATGATATCGCCATCTCTCTGCCCTCTATTGACAAAATTAAGCCGGATGTTACGGTCATGCAGAATCCTCAATGGCTTAGCTTTTCCAATGAAACATCTTTGAATGAGATGGAAAAGGAAGCCATTAAAAAGATGCTCTGTAACAATCAGGGCAACAAGAGAAAAACTGCAGAAGTATTAGGAATTGGACGGTCTTCCCTTTATTGGAAGTTAAAAAAGTATGGATTAAGTTGAAACAATAGGTTTGTATTGTTGGGGGTACGATATGCCGTGCCCCCAAAATCGTTAGTTTGTCTGGTTCCATTTTTTTCGCTACTGTTTCATCGTTTCTTATCCCGACCATGTCCCAACAAGTATCTGACAAGATATGTTGGATACAAAATGGGCGTTGGTTTTTTCTTAAAGTATGCTGCCAACCATCTTAGTGGAGGGAATAATATTCTGCATAAATATTTTAATTTATCCAATATATTATCCATTTCAAGCAGATAGTATGTTGGTGCCTCAAACTGTGGCAACTTTTCTGCCTTTTGGAGAGCTAATATTTTTGGCTTGTTCCAGGCAACCTCAAATACCATTTGACGAATGTTTCCGGGCTTTAATGTCTTCTTAAGACCTTCAGGGATGGGTATATTCAGTAATTCTTCCACAAGGATAAGGCTATTATAAACCGAACAGGTTATGCCTCGGGCAGCAGCTATTTTTTGAATACAATTAGCATCAATTTCATCTCCATAATGCTGCACCACCGCACCAATATCACATAAGAGCATCAAACTGCAAAAGTTATGCGTATTGGCATGAACGCACAGATGAAGCAGGAGTATCTCAGTCGATGGGATTGGTGCCCCATCCATGGTTCTGACATGCTCAAAAAGCCATGGCTCTTTTTTAGGAACACCCATATTAAACAAGCGAAAGTGTATCTCTACCGGGATATGACCCTTTTGGCTGAATTCTATCTGGCTGAAATATTGGGTATATTTTACCATTTCGCTGCTGGTTAGCTCTGGCAGTGTCTCTGGCAGGCTATACCCAAGGGAAAAAAAGCATTCCTTTACCCTTTGCCAATGTTCCTCTTTTACCACCAGAT
The DNA here is from genome assembly GCA_043806395.1 of Candidatus Desantisiibacteriota bacterium. Classification (GTDB taxonomy): domain Bacteria; phylum UBA9089; class CG2-30-40-21; order CG2-30-40-21; family CG2-30-40-21; genus CG2-30-40-21. The sequence goes on from JAZDHC010000186.1 coordinate 3,023, forward strand.
CAATATCCTTCATACATCTTACCCCAATGGATGGGTAGATAAGCCTTGCTAAGACTGGCCCCTTGAGAACCAATGCCTCAACCTCAGCCTCATGAAGTAATGTCGTAATCTTATGCAACTCGTCATATAAGTGCTTATTACGATTAAAGTTCTGGTTATGTATTTCTTTTAATTTGGGCATGATGGATTGTGGCTGCTTGCTTGGAACAATGGACGAGGTTAGGTGATGATAGAGTAGGGGAGCCATGCGATGTTTAAGACTAAGGCTAAGCACCTCATCCCAGTCAATGGGAGTATCCATTAGCTGATAGATATTTCCCAAGACATCCTTATCTATCTTTGTCCTTGCAAGATATAGCAGTAATGGTATTTCATGTTTTTGCTGCAATGGAATAACCTCCTTTCTTCTTCCCTCTGCTGTCAATGATAACATATTTACTTAGAAAATGCAACCTTTAGTTTTCCTTGCCACGCAAATAATTGATACGCCAAATGGTAAATCCCATGCCTTCAGAAATGATGCCTCTAATTTGAACAATGATTCAAGGATACGGGACAGCCATGCCGGATAATCCTTCTCAAAGGGCGACTTCAGGGGTTTATTCTTGCCAGCCATTGCCTTCCATCTTCGGCTAAGCCAGGTAACAGGCAAAAGCAAGGCATTCATATAAGATACCCTTTCTATATGCAATCCCACAGCCCTTAGCTTGTCACATAATTCTGAGGCTGTATATCTTCGCTTATGCCTGCATATCTCATCTATATCCCCCCACAAAAATTGATATGAAGGAACGGTCAGGAGAATAATACCGTTTGGCTTGCAAATTCGGGCAAGTTCATGGAGTACTTGAATATCATCCTCAATATGCTCCAGAACATCCAGCATAGTAATCATGGAAAATTCCTCATCCTTTATGGGCAGCTTTTCGGCTGAGGCACACATGGTATATTCATGCCCCATGTCCCTGCAAAATCTTACTGCATCACAAGACACATCAACCCCAATCACCTGCCCAAATTTCTCAAGATGGCTCATGGTTGTGCCTGGTCCACAACCAACATCAAGTACCTTGCCGTAATTTTGTGGTGCATACTTTGCCAGCAATGTAAAGATGATGTGCCGCCTTGCCCTGTGCCACCAATGGTGCTTTTCACTTTGGGCGTATTTTTCGATGGTATTGTTCATGAGTTTTTTATCCTTTGTCGTCTGTTATCGTTGTTAATTACGGGGACACGATACTAAATTATTCAGAAAAACAAAATTAAATATTGTGTCCCCGTAATTGTCGACACTGGAAAGTTGACGAGACAATAGGCTATTAGTCCCTTTTTACATCCTAACAGCCTACAATATAAACACATACAGCTTATCTACCTGAATAATTATGTCAGAGATATTACCACCCTAAAACCTGAATCCCCTTTCCACACTCACCTCATATTCATTCCTTGACTGGTTGTATCGTGGGATAAATGTATATTTAAGGGTAGTATTGCCAGACATATAGTATTCCAATCCTATTTCACCCGCAAGCCTCATTTTGCGGGACTTAACAGCATCATTACCCTCTTCTACTTGAGGGTTCAGGACACCCTTGTAGCTGATGTATAGATTTTCTTGAATGAATTTGCCTATCTTAATAGTTGTGCCCACAAAAACAGGTGATTGGGTAGAGGTACCTTCTGCAAAAATTGCCTGTCTTAACATCTCTTCTACTACTGGTGTCTTTACTGAGAGGTTAATCCGTAACAGACGGCTAATCCTTCGCTCAATAGGCACAAGGATGGTATCTGTTATCCCCTTGCCAAGTATCTGTCCGCCAGCAACATTAATAAGCATCTGCAAATCACTCTCGCTTAATGTGCTATAATTGCCGCCCCGTGCAATCAATAGCTTAATTATTTCCTCCTGACTTAAGGGTGGATAGCCTGTAGCACTTAAAACTAATTCACTGACAGACAGGTATCCCTGATGAGAGAGGATTATTTTTCTCTTGTCTATCCTTGCCCAGGCACAAACAGAAAGATATGGCATGGGCTGTCCCTCTCTAAACTCCAGCAAGCCATCCTTCAGGACAAATTCTGTGCCAAGATAATCAATTATCCCACCCCCTCTGGCAGATACCTTGCCAGTAATGTTTAACTGTTCATCATCCTTTACAACCCTGAGACAGGCATCCTTTTTCAGATAAATGCTGACGAAATCATTGTAGTAGCGGATGTTATCCTTACCAGTAATCATTATATCCCATCTCATTTTATCAAAAAAACCAATTGGTGTGTCCTTTGTTTTCTTTGGTGGGTAGGTGAAATCTGTATTGGCAAAGGTAACCTGTCCTGTGGCAAAAGGGGATGAAATAGCCCCGTTTATATTCATATTCAGCTCAACCCCGCCATATCGTCCATGACTTTCCATAAGATCAGGGATAAGGATAGGGATTAGGGATCCTTCGGTTCGGATAGAGATATTCATATCAGCCAGCGTAAATGCCCCTTTACTGGCAGCAATCAGCCTGCCCTTGCCGATACTTGCACTAAGGTTTTGCAGGATGATAGAATTATTTACCACATGAATCTCACCAGTCATGTCCCTGACCCTTGCGGCAAATGGGTAGGTATTAAGTGCCCCGGAAAATTTCAGGGAGCCGTCTATTACTGGATCATTCATCTGCCCACCAAAATGCAATCCACCATTAACCACACCTTCTGCCTTTTTGATTGTGGGTACATACAGGGAAAGTAATGCCAAATCCGCCTTATCCATGATTATTCCTACATCCATATCTTTTGCAGCAAGGTTTGTCCAGCCATCAATGGATAATATCTTTTTCCCCTGGCGAAGCAGGCTAAAACTATCAATAATGACCTTATCCTTAGAATCAAACCTTATCTTAGCCATGATACTGTTTTCTGCTGGTTGACTGATAAATTCAAGGGATGCATCAGTCAAAAACTTGACACCAAAGGCAAGATTTTTCAGGTCATAGGAATCATTAATCACAATATTCCCGGTATTAACCAGACATGAGGCACTTTTGCCTACAGTAATGCTTCCGTTGCATGATATTGTGCCTGAAAGGGTTATATTTGCTACTTGAAATGAGTTTGCCCTTGCCTCAAAGCTGATTCGTCCATCAGGGATAAGTTCAACAATACACTTTTCAATGGCTATTTTATTGTCCTTCCCCTGCTGGGCATACAATTGTGTTGTTGAAAATACCTTATCTTTAATGTTGACCTTAACCTTAATAATATCTGCTCTCACCCCATAGCCTTCAAACCCATCTACAGTTACATCCCCATCAATTATGGGGTTATCCCTTTTTCCGCTAAGGCTCAATTCACCATTTATCAATCCGTTAATCCTCACTGGAGGCAATCCCAATACCCTGCTCAAGAGAGACAATCTGCCCTTTTCTATTCTTACCCTGGACTTAATCTCTTCATCAAGCGTCCCAAAAAAGAATAATTCATCATCAAAGTTGGCATCTACTGACAAACGATGGGAGGCATAATAAAGGTTTCCGCTAAGGGTTTTTACCTCCTTGCTATCTATTTTTAATCCAGATGATGTAAAGTTGGCTGAGATTCGTGGATTTTTTATCTGTCCCTCAATCTTTCCCTGAATAAAGGCATTGCCCTGCCACTGGCTGAAGTAATCAAATGGCAGCTTGTTAAAATTCATATTATTAAGCGTGAATTCACTCATAATAGAATTGGCATCACATTCCCCGGAGCAGGCAAGTACTCCTGTATCCTCTGCGAGAATATTACCAGAGAAGATATTGCCATTTTTTGTCTGCTTTATCTCTATCCTGCCTGAGGATATGTCCAGACCACTGCCAGAGGGGCTCCCTCCTATAGTTCCTTTGGTAAAAACAAGTGACCCCTTAAATGCTCCTCCCTTAACCGCTTGACCGTTATATTTAACTGTGGTTGTTGCCCGGACATTTCCTAAGAGTAGATTATTCATTTGGGCATTCAATTTTGCAGATTTTGGTGCTCCGTTTGAGGTGGTTATGAGTCCAAAGATGCAGACACTACTATCATCTTGAACAAATGAAAGATACGGAATGCTGAGCATGTTCTCCATTTTTAGCAGGGAGAGATTAGCCGTTACAGGTTTGCCAGAAAACAGGCTATTATCTCGGATTTGTAGCCCTTCCCCTGATAAAGACAGCCGTTTATAAATATTGCCCCTTAGCTGTATCTTGCCATCTGCATTGCCATTTACAGCAGGGTAAATGATGCCGAGTTTTAGCCTCTCAAAGGCAATATCCATATCTATCTGACCAGTTTTATCAATAACCCCATTTATAAGAAGTGGTTGCGGCAGTGCAGAGCTAATCTTTAGACCATGATTATCATAGCTTACCCCCCCATGCCATGGCGGGTAGGCTGTTTGATTGATAATAACATTAGAAAACATCATCTCCCCGGTTGTGTTTAAGGCAGCATCAAGGGAATAAGAGGATTGATTGTAAATAAAATCATGGGCAGACGCATCAATTCTTAAGGATGGAGATAATTGACAATTAGCAACAACATTACCTCCCTCAGATTGGGTGATGATTGCCTCAATCCCCTGTGGTTTGATGTTTAACACTGCCCTCTGGAAGAGCCCCTGTGTATCAAGGGTAAGATTACCCTCATAATTGTCCGGCGATACCCTTACCGTTCCAGAGATATTTCCTTCCTCAAGCTCTGGCATTGCCTTGACCCCAGCCAATCCAAGCAGGGGAAAAGCCCTTGCCTGACAACACTCAATAACAAAATCAGAGGGGCGTTCTGAAGAGAAAGAAACCCTGCCACCCAGCTTAGTCTTGCCATCAATATTTACATCCACAGACTCAAACACATCATCCCTAAATACAAAGCCTGCCTCTGCCGAGAACTGCCTCCTGCCGAGGAGATTATCCGTCTTTAGTTTACCTTCCATTGCAAAAGGGGATGGGGTTATCTTGCCGTTGAATTTCATCCTTGTCCTAAGTTTAAGCCTTGAGAAATAATCTTGCAGGCTGCTGATATTTGTCAGATACCTTAAGGCTGAGGCATCACACCTTGAGGTATCAAATTGAAGCATTACTTCAGGGTTATTTATATCTGGAATGGAGAATGTGGCTTTCACCTCAGCATCGCACATGACAGCAGTTAGATTACATGCCTTCATGGTGGTTACAGGTAACTTATTTGGTGAAGTACTTGAGGTCAATTTGAATTCGCCATTTATCTGATTAAATGGAAGCCGTGCACTTTTGAGCAGAAATCTTCCATCCTGAACACCTACCTGTCCCGATATTCCATAGATGGTATATTCACCAATCCTTGTCCACATTTTCGTTGTTGTTCCAAGGCAGGCAGCCCTTCCCTTGAGGCTTGCCTGAATATCTCCATCTAACACCTGACCAAATGGAAGATTAAGGTATGAGGCATATCTTGCGAGGTTAGCCTTTTTTATCTCTATGCCCCAGCTCATATCAATCTGGGATACAGTATGGATATTCCCGGAGCAATGCAAAGGGGTCAAGGATTCCGTGTCAATACCACCAGCCAATGCCTTAGCCTTGAACCTGCCGGATGAATAATTTACCCTTATTTTAGACAAAACCGTAGTTGTGCCTTGCATATCATCCTGAAGGATTATTCTGCCATTTTTGGTAAACAAGGAGAATTCAGGGGGGCTATGGGGATGAGGCTTAGCTGGCTTAAAAATGTTATCAGTATTCCATGCCCCATCCTTAGAACGGGAAAGATAAAGCTCTGGTGAGGTAATAATTACTGTATCTATTCCGTATGAAGACGGGTGTTTCTTAAGGATAATATCCCTGAGACGACATTTGATAACTATCTGTTTTACCTTAACCAATGGTCGTTTGTGGTTTAATGATTGTATGCCGAGTCCACTGATGATCAGCCTATTGGGAAAGCCAAAGGCAATATTATCAATCTGAACACGGATATTCATCCCCTGTTCTAAGGATGCAATTATCTTCAGTCTTGCCCATTTGGTTGGGAAGCCTTTTTGATAGGCAATAATAGATGCAGTTGTTCCCAGTACAATAAATAATAGGAGGAAAATAAAAATCCATTTTTTCATGATTAACCTCATAAGATTATAATACAACAATTCAGGCAGGATGTCAAGATAATTTTATGGAGTGCGAAATTTCTTATTGACTTCAAGCCCCAATCCTGTTACAATACAGTAGTGTAGTGTCAACTCTCAAGTGTCGGATAAATAAAGATAGATTCCTGCCTGCGCAGGAATGACAACTCGGTGATTGTTGTCATTCCTGCGAAAGCAGGAATCCAGAATATTTGTTGCGACATGTCAAAGTTGACGCG
>JAZDHC010000187.1:0-4779 GCA_043806395.1 Candidatus Desantisiibacteriota bacterium
GGGATGGTTCATCTTTGTTTGAAAGCTTGCGGTTAGCTGAGAGTGCAAAATTCCCCCTTAGAAAAGGGGGTTAGGGGGTTGTATTCTGTAGATGATGTTTCCTTGCCCGAAAGGAATCATATGAAAAACGATGAAAGTGAACCGTCCCCATTTTCCCTTTAATCTCTTCCCTTTCCCTTTTACCTTGCTTACACCCTTTGAATAGTTGGCTGATTCAAAATGTGTTTGAAATAACAATAGCTGGGTAGTTACGACATTGTTAAATTAGCCACAGAGGTTACAGAGAAAGAAAAAGAATCCACAGACTAAAGAGAAGATTTTATCCGCAGATTACACAGATTACACAGATTAAGATTTCAGATTAAGATTTTTTGGCATAGTTCAAATCAGGGTAACGCTCTGAATGGGCAAGTGGATGGCTGTATTTCCCTAATCTCCTCTTGAGAGGGGTGGACGCTACTGCGGACGGGGTGTGTAATCCCTTAAAAAAGGGGGTTAGGTGGTGGATCCCCTATTTTATCAGAGCATCTCTGTATTCTCTTTAATCTGTGTAATCTGTGTAATCTGTGGATAGATCTCTTCTCTGTATTCTCTGTAGTTACGAAAGGTGATGACCACTAAATATGGTGATTAAAATGGTGTTTTGCGTAAGTCCTATTTCATTTACTAATGCCCCCATTAAACCCAAACCACACCCCAGCCTCACCCACTACGCCCTCAATCCGTTTAACCAACTCATCAGATGGGGTAACACGAAAACCGTGGCCTGTCAGGACTATGGTTTCATTTCCTGCCTCATCCGGCATATGGATGTACACAGGTTTTACACCCTTAAACTGAAGGAGGGTTTCTTTCAGCAAATTGAGGCAATTATCATCATAATCAGCCTTTAACCTTACATGGACAGCGGTAACAAGGGTGATGGCTTTTGAGGCTTCGATTAGCTCTTCGGCTAATACCTTAAACTTGTCCTCACCTATTTCTAACTTACCCTTGACAAGAACAACCTCGTCTAAGACAAGATATTCTGATGCGGTCTCAAAAACATCCGGAAGAAATACAACCTCCATGCTATCCGCCATATCCTCTAATGTAACAAAAGCCATCTGTTTTGCACTCTTTTTAGTGAGTATCTTCTTCAGCCCAGAAATCATACCACCGATCACCACTATTTCCCCATCTTTATGCTCCATTAATTGTGAGATGAGACAGGTGGTGTATTTTTTGAACTCTTGTTCATATCTACTTAAAGGGTGCGAGGTAAGGTAGATGCCAATCAGCTCCTTTTCAAGCTTAAGCAATACATTCTCAGGTAATTCAGGAATATCCGGCAGGGGAACATATTCATCAACCACATCCTTCTGCCCGAACATCTCAAACAGAGACATAGCTTTATTAACCTTTTGGCTGCCCACTTTTATGGCATTATCTACTACCATCGCTAATTGTGCCCGTTTTGCCCCTGTGGAATCAAAGCCTCCGCAATTAATCAGACTTTCAATCACCCTTTTATTTACCACACGGGAGTCTACCCGTTTGCAAAAGTCATATATAGACTTAAATGGTGCGGTCTCTCGGGCTGTTATAATAGAACCAATAGCAATATTACCCACATTTTTTATGCCATTTAACCCAAATCGTATCTTGTCTTCAATTGGGGTAAAGGAAAGATCGCTTTGATTGACATCCGGGGGCAGGACAGGTATGCCCATTCGTTTACATTCAGCAATATAAAAACTTATCTTGTCTGTATTGCCCAGTTCAGCAGTGAGTAGTGCTGCCATAAATTCTACCGGAAAGTGTGCCTTAAGGTATGCGGTTTGATAGGCTATCAAGGCATAGGCAGCAGAATGGGATTTGTTGAATCCATATTCAGCAAACTTTGCCATCAAATCAAATATTTTAGCCGCCATCTCCGGGAAAAGCCCGTTACTGCTGGCACCATCTACAAATAGCTTGTTCATCTTTTCCATCTTTTCCGGAACCTTTTTTGCCATTGCCCGTCTCAGCTCATCTGCCTGAGCCATGCTGAAACCACCAAGCACTACAGCAATATTCATCACTTGTTCCTGATAAACCATGACACCATAGGTTTCTTCCAGGATATTTTTTAATTTAGGGTGAAGGTATTTTATCTTCTTGCCATGTTTTGACAGGATAAATTCATCAACCATGCCTGAGTTCAGTGGACCTGGTCGATAAAGGGCAACTAAGGCAATGATGTCCTCAAACATATCTGGCTGAAGCTTTCGGCAAAGCTCTCTCATGCCTGAGCTTTCCAATTGAAAAACGCCGATAGTTTCACCCTCACTTAATAGTTGAAATGTTTTTTCATCATCTATGGGAATGGTGGAAATATCAATATCTATTCCCTTTTTTGCCTTCAGGAGGGTGATCATATTATGAATTGTGGTTAGCGTTTTTAAGCCGAGAAAATCCATCTTCAAAAGTCCAATGGATTCAATCGCATCCTTTGCATACTGTGTTACTATACTCTCGCTCTTTGGGTCACGATATAATGGGGCAAAATCGGTCAATGGTTTGCTGGCTATGACTACCCCGGCTGCATGGGTTGAGGCATGTCTTGCCACCCCCTCGAGTTTCAAGGCTGTATCAATAAGCCTTTGTTTCAGACCACCCTCTTCGTAAATCTTTGCCAATTCAGGCACGCGTTTGATAGATTCAAGTAAGGTAATGTGCAGTTCATTTGGAATGAGTTTGGCAATCTTATCCACCTCACCATAAGGAATATCCAATGCCCGGCCAACATCACGAATTGCCCCTTTAGCCAACATTGTCCCAAAGGTGATAATCTGAGCAACCCGATCCTTTCCATATTTAGAGATAACATATTCAATTACCTCATCCCTTCGCTCATAACAAAAATCAATATCAATATCAGGCATACTTACCCGTTCAGGGTTTAGAAACCTTTCAAAGAGTAAATTGTAGCGGATAGGGTCAATATCAGTAATACCAAGGAGATAGGAAACAATGCTGCCTGCTGCGGATCCCCTGCCCGGACCCACTGGAATCCCCTTTTGTCTGGCATAATTTATCAAATCCCAGACTATCAAAAAGTATCCGGGATATTTCATCTGGGTAATGACTTGTATTTCATGGTTAAGCCTGTTTAATACCTCATCCGTAACCTCAGGATACCTCTCTTCAAGCCTTTCCATGCACAATTGTCGAAGATAATCGGGTAGGGGAAGGTCTTCAGGGGTGTGGTAATGAGGCAGATGGATATGACCAAAGTCTAATTCCAAGTTACATCTTTTGGCGATTTCAATGGTATTTTCTATTGCCTTTGGGAATTGAGAGAACAAATCATTCATCTCTTCATAGGTTTTAAGGTAAAACTCATTTGACGAAAATCGCAATCTATCTGTGTCCGCAACATGCTTATTGGTTTGAATACACAGGAGAATATCATGTGCCTCGGCATCTTCTTTGAAAAGGTAGTGAACATCATTGGCTGCTACCAGCGGAATGGACATATCAACAGACATGCCTATCAGATGTTGATTGACAATAGCCTCTTCTTTCATACCATGAGAGTGCAGTTCAAGATAAAAATTATCCTCACCAAACATCTTTTGAAATTCCTGTGCCCTTTCCCGTGCCATCTTGTCCTGACCACGAAGAATAAGGCTGGCTATTTCTCCCTTAATACACCCTGACATGAAGATTAATCCCTTGCTGCAGGAAGCCAGCGTCTCTCTGTCCACCCTTGGTTTATAATAAAAACCCTCTGTGTAGCCAATACTTACCAACTTCATCAGGTTTTTATACCCCTCCTCATTTCTGACAAGGCATACCCCATGATAATTGGTAATTACGCTATTCCCGGTACTTTTGTCAAGCCTGCTTTCCGGGGCAATGTAGAGCTCGCAACCAATGATAGGTTTTATCCCTATCTTGTAGGCATGTTTATAAAACTCAATGGCACCAAACATGTTGCCATGATCGGTAATGGCTAAGGCAGGCATTTTCAGCTTATGTGCCCTTTCAATCAATGCCTCCACCCTTGCCGCACCATCAAGAAGGCTGTATTCAGTGTGGGTGTGTAAATGGACAAATTTGGAATGTTCCATGAGAATGTCTCCGTGTTGCAATTAATCAGTTAGTTGTTCGGTTAATTGTGGTATTGTAGCAGCTTTGGGGCTTGATGTCAACAAAAAAGTGGGGGTAGGTTGGCTCTGGGCATGAGCGTTGCATAGCCTCCAAAGTCATATCTACACTCTTACGGATTGATTGATCCCATTTGCTGCCATGTTTTTGTTTTTCTTGATATTCTTGAAAGTTCCATAAGACAACCCAACGGGTCATTATCATCTGATAGAAGGGCATATCACGCACTTGAGGTATAATTGCTTGTCCCTGTCCGCTTCCAACGGAGAGCGGGTTTTCTAACTCGCCAAATGATGCGAAGAAAGAGAGAAATGGCGGACAGGAATGTCCGCCCTCCGTTATCATTACTTCACTATTCCCATCTTGCCCACAGACATTCCTCCGTTTCCACCTGTAACCGTATAGATGTAAATACCTGAGGCAATGCTTTCATTGAGGATGTTCCAGTCTTGAGGAGACTTAGTCACCTCTATCTCTTTTACCAATTCACCAGCAATATTGTATATCTTGGGACGGTTCACCTTTGTTTGAAAGCTTGCGGTTAGTTGAGAGTGCAATATTCCCCCTTAGAAAAGGGGGTTAGGGGGTTGTATTCTGTAGATGATGTCCCCTTGCCCGAAAGGAATCATATGAAAAACGATGAAA
>JAZDHC010000188.1:0-13109 GCA_043806395.1 Candidatus Desantisiibacteriota bacterium
TTGCAAAGAGCCAACAAAATATTTGCAGCTATGCCTATAAAAGTTGACCTCATTCCACGCATTATAGGATTTTGCTTGGTTTCTTCCGTAGATTTCAATTGTTTTTCCTTGTGCGGTAAATTCCCCTTCCTGAGTAGTTACCCAAATCTAAACGATGGGGATTAGGGTTTACCAAAATGGCAAGCAAGGAATTGGTTGGCAATGAAATAGGTGGGCATTGCCCACCCTACCAGCTTGCTCAATTTGTTATCCTGATTTGAACCATGCTGATTGGGGCATGGTTCAAAACTGTTCACCACAGGGTTACAGAAAAGAAACCACCCATGCCCAGATTGGTAAAGAGTCCTTAATGAGTGGCTTCTTATTAATCACGATTTTCCTCTTATAGCATTGCATCCAGCTTCTTAACAATTGCCCCTTTTGGTGACATGCCAACTATTTCATCCACAACAACACCCTGTTTGAAAAACTTTATACATGGAATGCCTGAGATTCGATAATAGCTTGCCATGGCTGGATTTTCATCTACATTGAGCTTACATAGCTTGACTTTATCCTTATACTCTTCAGCCAATTCATCTAATATCGGGGCAAGCATTCGACATGGACCACACCACGGTGCCCAAAAATCAACCAGAACAGGCTCATTAGAATTAAGTACCTCCTGGTCAAAGGTAGCGTCAGTTAAGTTAATCATCCTATCGTTCCTCCTTATTTCTTTCCTTTTCTGAACTTTGCGTCCTTTACGCCTTTGCGAGAGACTCTTCATCTTGCTTGCGTGCAATCACGGTATAATTAATGTCTGCCCCACAAATACTACCTCTGATGGGGGTATGTCTGCGTTAAATTTTTTAATCTCCTGAGCAGATATATCGTACATTGCAGATATGCTCCAGAGTGTTTCACCGTCTTTAACTACATGATATTTATACCCGTTTGGCGATCTCAGGGAGACTACTGAAGATGATAGCCCCAAGTATTTCAAGGTTGCCTCATAGATGGATTTTGCCATTAATTCCCGGAATTCATCAGTAGAAAGAAGCTTTTCCTCCTCAAGATTCGAGAGAAAAGCTGTTTCTACAAGAATAGAAGGAACATCAATACTTTTTAAGACAGCAAATCCAGCCCGTTCAACCCCTATAAAAGGGGTATGGCAATAAGAAACCATTTTATCCAATGTAATCTTGGCCAATCCTAAGCTTTCATTAATTGCTTGAGTCTGACTTAAATCCATGAGAATACCAGCAACTGTATCATTATCAACCTTTGCAATGCCTCCAATCAAATCAGCCATGTTTTCACGATGAGCAAGTAATTGTGCCGCTTTATTGCTTGCCCCTTCTGTGGAAAGGACATAAACAGAAGAGCCGCGAGCATTTGCTTTAAGGCTGGCATTAGCGTGAATGCTGATAAATATATCACCTTCATATTGCTGACACAATTTAACCCTTTCTCCTAAGGGGATAAAATAATCCCCATCACGGGTAAGAAATGCTTTTACATCCTGTTTTTGATTAAAATAATCAGCAAGCTTTCGAGCTATACTTAAAACCACATCCTTTTCCTGTAACCCACTTGGACCTATTGCCCCAGGGTCTTCACCCCCATGCCCAGCATCTATAACTACTATCTTTGCCTTTTGTTTTATCCGTTCAATCTCTTTTTGAGAGACAGGAAATGTCTTTTTTACATCAGGAATATTAATGTCAATCACTAATCGGTCAGGTTTAGGTTGACATTTTTTCAATTGAAATACATTAAACGAAGTCTTCTTTGTAAGCCCAATCCTTATGCAGGATGTATTTTTATCATCCTGGGATACAAATATCTGCCTTATGGTAGTATTATTTACCAATAATTCCTGCTTATTGCTTTGGGTATTTTCTATGGTAATGAGTAGCTCAGAAGGGGCAGAAGACTCTTTTACCTGATAAGACACCTCTCCTGTCAGGTCAACTACTACCCTGATATTGGTTGGAGATGTCCAATACCTGACATTAGTCACGGTTGTTTGCTGGGCATAGCAGGAAAAGGCAAACAAGGATATAATAATTATTATGATAAGTCGCATTGTTTTAATATTCCTTTTCTTACACTACTTGAACTGTTACATATATTTTAGCATAAAATATACATTTGTCAACCAAAAAAATCAGGGTGTGAGAAATTTGTTGACATTTCTCAATATATATGTTATGTTATATTGCTAATAATTGAATGTTTTTCTTAGGATAAAATATGCTAATATGTACCTGTTTGTTTATCTTTATCATTGGGGCAATGCTGGGTAGTTTTTTTAATGTTTGTATTTACAGGCTGCCACGGGGAGAGGGAGTAATTTTCCCGGGGTCACATTGTCCAGAGTGTCAGGCAAAACTTTCGCCCTGGGATAATATTCCTATCTTGAGCTATATCTTTCTCAGGGGTAAGTGCAGATATTGTAACGGGATAATATCAAACAGGTATATTCTGGTAGAGTCTATCACCGGGCTTTTATATCTTGGATTATATTTGAGATTTGGACTGGGGATTGACTTTTTTTACTATATATTCTTTATCTCCGTGCTTGTTATCATTACCTTTATTGATATTGAACACTTTCTTATCTTAGATAAGATTACATATCCTTCAATGGTTGTTGGATTAATAGCCTGTCTGATAAGAAAGGATTTGGCTGGTGGCGGGATTGGATTATTGGTTGGTGCAGGGATTATTTATGGAATAGTGATTATTTCCGCTGTTATTCTTAAAATGATAAACCATCCATGTAAGGATGAGGGCGGAATGGGGCTTGGCGATGTAAAATTGGGCGGGGTAATGGGTGTATTCCTTGGCTGGAAGTTTGTATTGGTTGCCTTATTCTTTGCCTGTCTCTTTGGCTCAATTATTGGGCTATTTCTTATTCTTTTGAAATTGAAGAAGCGGACGGATTATATTCCCTTTGGTCCATACCTTGCCATGGGGTCGCTGGTGGTGGTGCTTTGGGGAGAGAAGGTATTGGGATGGTATCTTGGGTTGCTTGGAAGATGATAAGTGGATATTACATTGGACATCGTTCAAAAGAGGAGAATAACATCCCCCTAACCCCCTTTTTTAAGGGGGAATCCACCCCCTACCCCCGTCAGCGGGGGACAGCAGAATGTCATTCCTGCGAAGGCAGGAATCCAGAGTCCCTGACCCTGCCAGCGGGGGACATTGCGGAGAAATGTGTTACTCTCTTTAATCATGCCTACATTTACTATAGAGGAGACAGAAAAGAAAAATGGAAAAACAATCAGTATTTCGTCGAATATACAACTATCTCTTACAAAACCGTGTCCCGTTGTCATTCATAGTTTTCACTTTTTTATTAGTTGAAAACATTATTGAACGAATCAGACCTCATGATATTGGTAATTTCCGTGATATATGGGTGATTATTGGTTTATTTCTTATCGTAGCTGGGGTTGGACTAAGATCATGGGCAGCAGGGGTCATCTGCAAGAGTGAATCTTTGGCAAATACTGGACCTTATTGTCTGACAAGACATCCATTATATGTTGGCTCACTCTTGTTGGCGATTGGTTTTTGTATTATTATTGGTAATCCCATAGATATTTGGGTTGTTCTTGGGATAGCTCTTATACTATATTTTCCTAAAATACAACAGGAGGAATCCTATCTTTCTCAACGGTTTAAGGAAGAATGGATTGAATACATTAAGCAGACAGCTATTTTGTTCCCCAAAAAGATTTCTTTAGATCTTCGTTCAAATTGGTCACTGGGGCAATGGTTGCACAATAAGGAATATAATGCTTTTATTTCCAGTGTGGTTGCATTGGTTATCCTCTGGCTGATTAGATAGGGTGTAAGCAATGAAAAAAAACAAACAAATCAAACAAGTACACTCTCAACCCATCACAACTAAAGGTTTTCCATTAGCGAACATCCTCTTTCCAGATGAGAATATCATTCCTGTACATTTTTCTATCTACCAGCTGATATGCGGCATTGCTGTTTTTTTTGCAATATTCTTTGTTTACTTAAAAACCCTTTACCCAACCATTGGCTTGCTTGACAGCGGGGATATGGTTTCCTCTGCCTATGTCCTCGGTATTCCGCATCCACCCGGATATCCGCTCTATTGTTTGCTTGGAAAATTATGGATCAGCATTCTCCCTCTGGGTAATATTGCCTTCAGGATGAATATCTTTTCGAGTGTGGCTGCCTCCATTGCCTGCATGATGGTTTACTTCATTGTGCTCAAGATAACGCCTCAAAGCCGCAAGGGCATTATCGCTTGTTTTCCGGCAATAGTAGCGGCACTTATGCTCGCCTTTGCCAGTACATTCTGGAAACAAGCAGTTATTGCAGAAAAATATACCCTGAATGCTGCATTTGCCACCATCCTTATCTTCATCCTGCTCAAATGGCAGGAAGTAGCAGCCTGTAAGCAAAAGGGAGCAGTATCTTCAACTGTCAGTGGTGGTATCCCACAGATGCTTTTATATCTGTTTGCGTTATGTTTGGGGCTTTCCTTTACCCATCACCTTCAAAGCATATTTCTTGTGCCAGCGGGAATATACCTTATCATAGCTATTAACATGAGAGTGACCCCACGGCTTAATTATCTCACATATCTCAAGATGGCTTTGCTTTTCATTCTTCCTCTATTGCTTTACCTGTATCTGCCTATTCGTGCCTCAGTGAATCCCCTGACAAACTGGGGTGATCCTGATACATTAGAAAAGCTCCTCAATCATATTACCGCCAAACAATATGGATATTATTTTACCTCATCTCCTGTTAAATTAGCACAACATCTCTGGATCCATCTTACTGGCTTTTTCCCACCTCAATTTACCTGGCCTCTTTTATTGCCCGGTATTGCTGGATGTATCTTCTTGTTCAAAACATCCAAAAGGACAGCTATCTTCCTTGGATTAATTGTGGCAACCGACATTCTTCATTCTATTCGATATGATATCCTGAATATTGATGATTATTACATCCCTTCCTTTGCTATATTTGCCATCTGGATAGGTGTGGCTGTGGTGCATATCTGTAGCTGGACAATTAAATTTCATCAAAAATTACCCCTGATATTGACCTGCATTAGTCTGAGCCTGCCGATTATCCCGTTTTGCAGCCATTATCATCAACAGGACAAATCCAAACATTATTTTGCCTATGATTCTGCTGTAAATACCCTTAAGATATTCAAGGATAAGGCAATTATGTTTTGTGCCAGTGATGATATTGGTTTTCCTTCGTGGTATCTTTTGTTTGTGGAGAAAATGAAGCCTGAAACCATTATCATTGATAAGGCATTTCTGCAATATGCCTGGTATACGGAATTATTAAAACAACGCTATCCTGAAGAGTTTGCCTTTTCTGTGAGTCAGGCAGGATATTCTACTACTCTGGATGAATATACTCTGAATTTTATCAATGCCAATATTGGGCGACATGCCATTTATCTGGAATATCAACAACCACTTGAGACAGAATTTTCTCTTGTGCCTGCGGGTGTTTTTTGTCAGATAATACCGAAGATAACCCCAGAGGAGATGAAAAAAAGGTTGAGTGAAATGGATATAAATTTCAACCTTCGCAAGGTAAGGGATACGGACATTTATAAAGATTGGCGAACAGCGGTTATCTTTAAGAATTATGGGGCAGCTTATTCTCAACTTGGCAGCTTTTGTGGTAATGCAGGTTTGTATGCACAGGCAGAAAAATACTTCCAAAAGGCAATAGAGATGAATCCAGATTCAGCCGATAATTATACAGGACTGGGAATGGTTCTGGAGCATATGGGCAAGGGGGAAGAGGCAAAGAGGATGTATCAGAAGGGCAAGGGAATTAAAGCCAAATGAACTGTAAATCAGGGGTTGTAGGGACAGGAGGTATCGCCCTCTGGCAGGTTTGTCCTTGTCCGAAAAACTCAGGCGAACAGTTGCAACGGCAATGTGAGTGAGAGCGTTGCATGCTTGATTCAATACTTGTAAGGAGTTATGAAAATTTTTGCAACAAAAACTTGCCATTCCTAACCAGTTGCAATCTTTACGGTTGCAGAAAATCTGATGCAATTTCCAGCATTTGTAGGCATTACAAAAGCTGAATTCCTTTGATTTTGGCAACTTTTAACAAATTGTAGAAAATCACCTCACGCATTATGTCAAGTATGTCAACAACTTACGATATTTGTCAAGTTGGGGCTTTTGCAGGATTTATGGCTATTTTTGTTGTAATCACTTGTTTTAATAAGTTACAAATAATTGAAAATAATACTTGACAAATTTACATATTAATAGTACAATACATTATCATTGTAAAAAGGGGTAGCTTATGATGAGTGGAGAAAATAAAACAATAGAAAAAAGAAATGAAGAAAAAGAGGTTGTGCAAAAACCAAAAACTGTAAATTTACAATTATCAGAAGGGCGTCTTCGTAGGTTACAAGAAATAACTGCATGGGAACAACAGTCGGCAGAATCTATAAAGTTTCGGATTTTGGGAGAACCCTCTGGTTATTTTTATTAGGTATCTGCCTAAAGATTACATTTTTTCAAAATAGTTGCAACAAGGTATTCTTTAGGAGGAACCCTGCCAATGCAAGATGCTTATGCAACAGAATTCTGCGAGCTTCGTACTGCAGAATGTTCTTTTTTTAATTTGATTGATAGTATATGGGAGGGTGAGCAGTGGAATAACGCTCCTCTTCACCGAATTTTTTCGTTGATGCGCAAGATGAACGCTCGTTCGTATCTACAAGAACCCTTAGCACTCAACACTGAGTTGAAAGAAGAAAAAGAAATGGCTGAACAGCGATGTAAGGGTGCTGTAGATTTAAAAGCTATTCGCCTCTCGTTCTTTTGTTCATTTCCTGAAGATGATGGATGGAAAAACGAAAAAAGACTCCCTAATGAACATCTTCTTGGTTATGCGGTAGTGGTTTCTTTAATCCTTCCAGATAACAGCCATCGTTCTTATGTGTTAGAATCTGTCCTTCGTCCCCCATCAGTTGTCATTTATAACGAACAAGATAAACAACCACCCTTTATACAACCAATTACCAACTATTATGTCCATAATGTCCGCAAGTTTGAAACAGTAATTGGTACATCTGATAATCCTCGAAAAATACCAATCACTGGAAGTTTTTTTTCACAACAAAATGACCTTACACATGTATGTGCACACGCAGCACTTCGCATGGCCATCAATAGCTCTCCTTCTCCTATGTTTCAAAACAACAGCAAGCTTACTAATAAACAAATCAATGATATTCTCAAGATTGACTTCAGTTCTCCAGACAAGTCTATGGGGCATTATGGTGAAGTCCAACCAGAAGATCGAACAGGATTATCAGTTGACGAAATCGAAATAGTGGTTAAGACGCTTGGTGGACGGGTAATCTCTGCTGATTTTCAAAGGGATTCTTCTATTGAGTATGATCACTTTATCTATCCACTCATGGAATCTGGTTATCCGGTGATTCTATGTGTTGAGGGAAGGAATGCCCAAAAAGGGGAACAGTTTGCACATGCTGTTTCAGTTTTTGGACATACTATGAACTCAGACAGATGGGGTCCGGAGGCTCATCAGGGTTACAGAGATCTTCCTGTAATGGAGTATCTTTCAGCCGTAGAATGGGCTGATCATCTGATTATTGGAGATGATAATTATGGTGGTTATGTAACTTTGCCCACTGATATGATTCGGAATTTTATAGTTCCAACTAAAAATCCTAATCTACATGCTTCATATGCGATAGGAATTGTGCCCAAAGATGTAATATTATCGGGTTATAAAGCAGAACAAGTCGCGACAGGAATAGCACACGATATTATTTGTTCATCTGCTTTAGATCCAGCAGGTGAGTGGTTGACGAGGATGCGAGAGTCCGGCAACAACCTTGTATGCAGAACTCTTTTGGTATCAAAATCCACATATCAGGAGAAATTGGATGCTCTGTTAGGGGATAATTTGGCTACGCTTCCGATAGATATCAGAAATGAAATTGATAGTTTGCCTGACTTCTTCTGGGTTTCTGAGTTTTCACTTCCACATATTTACACAACAAATAAACATAAACTTGGGGATGTGCTTATCAGTGCTGACGCATTGAATGATCCATCGAACGCACTGGATGCGTTTCTATTTGCATGGTTCCCCGGATATTTTATTTCCTCCTCTGATCTACAACCAAAGAAATGGCATTTGATTGACCATGTCCAATTACTCCGTTCATCTGGTGAGACTGGGTTACTTGAGTGGTAGTTAAGGGCTTGAGAAAAAAACTTGTACAGTCGTGTCACCGATACATCTTGACTGGCTTCGTTGTTCGTCGCTCACATACAGTAGTATGCTCGCTTCTCACGCCTTGCCAGCCAAAGCGTCTCAATGACTCTTGGTGTACAACTTTTTTCTCAAGCCCTAAGGGTGTTCAAACAAATCTCCTTTGGAACTCTCCCTCGTTATATTATATAGCCCGCTGTTACCTGCTACAAATCATCATTGCCAGTGTATCTTATCAATATTACCACTTTAACCATTTTTTCCTAAAAAAACTTGTTGATAAATATGAAGAGTTGGGGTATAATATAATCGAGTATCAATTAATAAGAGTCAGAGACAAAGGTGATGTATGATTAACAAGATTATTGCCAGCGTATTGCTTTGTTTGTTACTTTTCTCTTCTCAAGTATGGGCGTCCCGGGTTGCTGTCCTTGAATTTGAGGATACAAGTCCTTTGACAACTGAAGACGGTAAAAACACGGTCAGAAAGCTCCTTGAAAATGTTTTATCCCATGAGCATACTGTGTTAGACAGGGCATCTGTGGATAAGATACTGACAGCAATGACCATGCAGGCTGTTGGGGAGATTACTCAACAAAAGGCGTATATTCTTGGCAAAATTCTGGATGTAGATATCTTAGTTGTAGGGAATTTTATTCAGCATGATGATTCTATGGTGATTAATGCCAGCTTTATTGACACTGGCAGAACGGATTTAACTGGGATGAAGGGGAAGCTACTGGATTTATTTTTATCAAAATATGAAATAAGGTGTCAGGTAAAACAGGCAAAGGGTAGTAATGCTACCATAAATATGGGAAATCTGTCTGGACTTGCAGATGGGGATATGCTTGATGTTTTTCATAAGGGTGATAAAATAGGTATGCTGCAAATAACGAAAGCATCGTTACAGGAGTGTACCGCTGTATTGGTCAAGGGTAAGGTAGTCCGGCCCGGGGATGAGGTAAGAAAGGTGCCTGTGGTCTGGGGTAATGCTGACCGTGAGATGTTAATTACCGCAATTCCCTCTCCGTCGCGAATAACCATAAATGATAAGGGGATTGGTTATACCCCATTGTTATTTAAGAATAATAAGGATGAGTTGACCATCAAACTGATTAAGCCTGATTACCATTCCTATGAAGAGATGTTGCAAGTTCTTAATCCAGATTATTCCTTGTTGAACCTTTCCTTAATGCTCATATCCCTTCAGGAAAAACCAAAAGAAATACCTGTTTCAGGCACAATCTTGATAACATCCCAGCCATCTTCAGCCTTTGTTTATCTTGATGGGGTATTAAAAGGGATAACGCCCCTGTTGGTTGCAGATTTGACTCCACAGAGATATTCACTTAAGGTAGCTAAATCTGGGTTTGGCACAAAAAGAAAGGGAATTATTGTCGAGAGTGGCCAGCAAGCAAAAGTTAATCTTGCCTTAAGAGAAACAATTGCCCCTCGAAAGTCGCCCTTACCCTCTCTGGAGCTTTTGTCTATCCAAACCAATAACATGGTTTTATCTGGGGAATGTTTTTTGGCTGCAAGATACCCGGAATTGTTTATTCTTAAGCTCGGTTTGCCAGTTGAAGGGATGGAGATACGGATAGCCGGGCTTGGCATTGGGTTAAAGCATCGGCTTACCAAAAATACAAGTATGGATATTTATTCCAACTTTTATGATGCCCGAAAAAAGGAAAAAATAACACAGTATGGGGTTTCTTTGGTGACTGGTTATCCATTAAAATCAAGGTTTTTTGAGGGGGATGTCTGCCTTGGGGGTGGGTATTATTCTGAAAAGGGCTACAGGGGATTTGGCGGGATAGAGATACCCATTGTTGTTGGGGTGTATAATTTGATGCTCGAGGCTGATATGGTTGAAGGATGGGCAGTCGGGTTTAAGGAAATATTTGAAAATGGGGCAGAGGTTGTTTTTGGTGCTGGTAAGGATGCAAAGGGTGAGGCGAGGTACGATATGACGGTATCGTATCGGGGTAAGAATAAAGGAAATTAACCACTAAGACACTAAGACACAAAGAAGAAAAAACTTAGTGTCTTAGTGCCTTAGTGGTAATAAAAAGGAGTAATAAATGTTTGATTCATTATTGAAAAAATTATTTGGTACAAAGCGTGACCGGGATGTGAAACGGCTAATCCCCATTGTAGAAGAGATAAACAGTTTTGAGCCGCAGATAAGCAGCTTGAGCGATGAAGGGCTTCGGCTGAAGACAGAGGAGTTCAAAAAGCGGTTTGCTGATGGAGAAACCCTTGAGGATCTTCTGCCAGAGACATTTGCAACTGTCCGTGAGGCAGGGAAACGGGTTGTTAATATGCGGCATTTTGATGTTCAGCTAATGGGTGGAGTGGTTTTGCATGAGGGCAATATCTCTGAGATGAAGACTGGTGAGGGTAAGACCTTAGTGGCTACCCTGCCTGCTTACCTCAATGCCATTGCTGGCAAAGGGGTCCACTTAGTTACAATAAACGATTATTTAGCAAAAAGGGATAGAAACTGGATGGGTCCTATCCATGAATTTCTTGGGCTTACAGTTGGTGCCATTCAACATGATATGACCCCGCCCCAGCGCCAGCAGGCATATGCCTGCGATATAACCTATGGCACAAACAATGAGTTTGGTTTTGATTATTTAAGGGATAACATGTCCCCGCATAAACTGATGAAGGTGCAAAGGGGGCATTATTTTGCCATTGTTGATGAGGTAGATTCCATACTTATTGATGAGGCGAGAACACCGCTTATTATCTCTGGACCAACGGAGGAATCTACAGATAAATATTCTCGGGTAGATAAGATTATTCCCTTTCTGCAGAAGGAGAAGGATTATCAGATAGAGGAAAAATTACGCAATATTTCCATGACTGAGGACGGGGTGAAGCAGGCTGAAAAGTTGTTAAAAATACCAAATCTTTATTCACCACAAAATATGGATCTGGTACATCATATAAATCAGGCATTAAGGGCACATTTCATGTTTCATCGTGATGTAGATTACATGGTCAAGGATAGACAGATAGTGATTGTTGATGAGTTTACCGGAAGAATGATGGAGGGTCGGCGATTTTCAGATGGATTGCATCAGGCATTAGAGGCAAAGGAAGGGGTAACAATCCGTCAGGAAAATCAAACCTTAGCCAGCGTTACCTTCCAGAACTATTTCAGAATGTATGATAAATTAGCCGGAATGACTGGTACAGCTGATACTGAGGCAGAGGAGTTTGACAAGATTTATCATCTGGAGGTAGTTGTTATACCCTCAAACAGGGAGATGGTTCGTAATGATAACCCTGATGTTATCTATAAGACCCAAAAGGAAAAATATAAGGCAATTATTCAGGAAATCTATGAGCTGTATGAAAAGGGCAAGCCATGCCTGATTGGAACCATATCTGTAGAAAAATCAGAGAAACTCTCAGTAATGCTCAAGGAAAAAGGTATTCCCCATCAGGTGTTAAATGCCAAATACCATGAGATGGAGGCACAAATAATTGCTGGAGCTGGACAACGCAAGGCAGTAACCGTTGCCACCAACATGGCTGGCAGGGGAACAGATATTGTCTTAGGTGAGGGTGTAGCTGATGCAGGGGGGCTTCATATCCTGGGGACAGAGCGGCATGAATCCAGACGCATTGACAATCAGTTGCGGGGCAGGGCAGGAAGACAGGGAGATATGGGGTCTTCTCGATTTTATCTTTCCTTGGAGGATGATTTGATGCGTATCTTTGGCTCAGATAGAATATCAGGACTCATGGAAAGACTTGGGCTGGAAGATGATCAGGTTATAGAGCATCCATGGATTACAAAGGCAATCGAACGCGCCCAAAAACAGGTTGAGGCACATAATTTTGATGTCAGAAAAAGATTGCTTGAATACGATGATATTATGAATCAACAGCGAACCATTATCTATGCTGAAAGGGATAGGATCCTTGAAGATGAGGATTTGACAATCCATGCTCAGGAAATAATGGGAGAGGTTCTACAATTAATGATAGATGATAGTGTTCCGGCAAAGAGCTATCCAGATGAATGGGATATTGCTGGCTTAAAGGGTCAGATATTACAGGTCTTTGGTATTTCGTGTAAACCCTTGGATGAATATAAAAATGTAGCAGATTTATCTGAAGAGTTGTTGAGCGAGGTAAACGATGCCTTTCAAAAGAGAATAGATCTGTTAAGCAAAGATAATATGAATCAATTTTGTCGTGAAATCATGTTGCATGTGCTTGATACCATGTGGAAAGAACACCTGCATAATATGGACTATCTGAAGGAAGGGATTCATTTAAGGGCATATGCACAAAAGGATCCATTAATAGAATATAAGCATGAGAGCTTTGGAATGTTTGAACACATGGTAAACAGGATGAAGTCAGAGATGATGGAATATGTCTTTAAGGTACAATTAGTGGCAGCTGCTCAACCAGTTGTACGGCAAGAAATTGTTTCTGATTCCCAACAAACTAAAAAAGATATTCACCAGTTGCAATCAGTCTTATCCAAACAGGTAGCCAAAAAAGCAGCAGCTGTGGATGAAAAACACAAGATTGGCAGAAATGATCCGTGCCCTTGCGGAAGTGGGCAGAAGTATAAGAAGTGTCATGGGAAGTAGGGAGGGGCGAAAATTATGAAATTAGGACTCGTGAAAAAATAACTTGCAGCAGTTATGCCAACCTTGTTAGCCAGTAGCAAGTGCAACACTATTGTCAGGCTGTCAATTAATCGCAATTAAAACCCCCCTTCCCTAATCCATTACACCCTTTGAAGTTTCCGAATAATTTCAATATGTGTAGTGTCAACAAGTTGACAGAGA
>JAZDHC010000189.1:0-2664 GCA_043806395.1 Candidatus Desantisiibacteriota bacterium
TCCTTACTCTTTAGGAATAGTAAAACATCAAAGGGATTATATACACTCTCTCCAAGCCATGAATATCCATTATACCACAGTTTTACCTTTTCTAAATCTACATCTGCAAAATGTTCCACAAACACTGTTTCTAAATCATTCTGGGTATAACCACAAATGGTGCTAAAGTTTGACTCCAATGTTATATCCCATAGATTATTTAATCCTGAAAATAACGATACCTTAGAAAACTTAGATACCCCTGTCAGCATGACAAATTTGATACAGGCATCCGTTGACTTGAGAACAGAATATAGATTTTTAAGCTCTTCTCGCATCTCCTGTGCAATCTCTGGTGTTTCTATATTATCTAAGATTGGTTTATCATACTCGTCTATTAAAACTACTACCCTTTCGCCATACCTCTCTTTTGCCTTTGTGATTAGCTCTTCAAAATAATTACTTGTTAGTGTTTGGTTGATACAATCTACGGTTAATCTTTTTTGATTTTCTTTTAACACAAAAAATATTCTTTCTCTTAACTCTTCCCTTTTCTTAAATACACCTGCTCCAAAATCTATCTTTATCACCGGATATTTCTTGCTAAAATCCCATTTGTCTTCTATCCACAAACCCTTGAAAAGCTCTTCCCTGCCTTCAAACAATTCCTTTATCGTGTCTATTAATAATGATTTGCCAAATCTTCTTGGACGGGATAGGAAGAAATATTTGCCCTGATTGACAAGTTCATAGATTAGCTTAGTCTTATCTGCATAGCAATAATTCTCAAGTATTATTTCACTGAATGTCTGAATACCTATTGGTAGTTTCTTCATAATTATGCCTCCTAATGTAGGGACAGGTTTACCATTCACAGAAAGATTTAGTCAATCCTCACCCGATAATATAATCTTCCACCTTTTCCGGCGAGGACATTCCTTAAAATAAATGTTATTACTCTGGTTTCTGCATTCCAGTTAGCACATGGCTCTGTGGCACTATCAGATGCATTGTCATCATTGTAGAGAGCTGTATCATATGTGCTGCCTGATATGCCTAACCTCATACTTCCAGTAACATAGGTAGTATATCTCGGAATCATGTCGGTTGTAGTAACATTATTAGCGATCATATTACCGGTATTGTTATATTCAAGGCAATAGGTTGCAATTGAACCAGGCACATTGGTACTGGTTCCGGTATAACTCCCTGGTGTTTGCACCTCGTAAGTCTTAGTTAGGATAATCATAGCTGATGCACAGGTAGTGGTAGCACCAGCGATTAATGTGTCCATACCACCATATTGCCATGTATCCACCACATATGCATGTCCATCCTCGTTACCACTCGAGGCGATAACCATAATTACTCCCTTTTCATTGGCATCTGCTCCATCAGGGATAAATACCTGCACCGTAAAGCTTGCCATGGCATCCTCAGCCACAGTCAGGGTAGTGGTTGGTAGTGTTGCCTTCCATCCTGTGGGTAGCCCTGCGGTATTAAGAGACAGACTAAAAACATCTGTAGCATTCCCAAGGTTGTAAAGTTGGTAGTTATAATCTACTGTTGTTCCTGGCAAGCCATTCTGATCATTGGGTAATGTTCCCCACTTACCACCATATATCTGTCCTATAGTAATCGTAGCCATACTACATGTTGTATTCTTTGTTCCGCTTCCGTCAAACCTATATGTTGCCACAACATCACCAGCCCTATCTGTGATACCAGCAATACCAGCATCCCCTCCACTGACAATCTTCCAACCTGCTGTTGTTCCGCTTGTCCCTATCAGGGTGGCATAGCTTACTGTTGATGTACCAAACAATAAAACCGCACCAATTATCCATAAGAATATATGCTTTTGCATTTTTTAAGATCTCCTTTATTTGAGTGACATATTATTTACAATATTGCACGGTTGACAAAACACTACCTTTCTATCCCTTTATCATCCACCTTCTCCCAATCGAACCTGACAATATTTCTCTCTGCCTTGGAAAACTCTATGCCTGCTAAATATATCCCTCTATCTGAATTCAAGTATTTCTCATAATACCTTTTATTCTTTATCTGTTCTAATGCCGTGTTTTGTTCATTTTTACCATCTACCACCTTAAACTCAAATATTATTACTGCCTTATCAGTTATCACCGCCATATCTATCCTGCCATGATTGGTGGAATCCTCTACCCTTAGAGAGTATCCAAGTGAGGCAAAGACCGCATAAAATATGGACGCATAATAGCCTTCATATTTGTCTAATTCATTCTTTATGTACCATTCATAGGGTATGGCGGCAAAGAGCCTGAAGAATGTATCTTTTAATAACTCAAAATCTAAGCCCTCTATTGACTTGTAGACCTTTGATTGGGTATTCTCTTTAGTTTGGGCATCTTTATTCAGGTAAAACAGTAGATAATTATTTAAGGAACTTTTGACCTCTAAATTTGGATAGGTTAATCCATATTCTATCCTTGCACCTGTCTGCCTCTTATCTTTTATCGTAAGATACCCTGTCTGAAATAATAGTGCCACAGGTTCTATAAAGCCTACATCAAATGCACCTATCAATTCCTCCCCTGCTCTTATCTCCTCAAGATCAGGCATGTAATACTTTCTCTCTTTCAATAGTTTTAACAAAAAAGTAGGACTGCCTGTCTCAAACCAGTAATTCCTGAACTCCTT
>JAZDHC010000190.1:0-10307 GCA_043806395.1 Candidatus Desantisiibacteriota bacterium
GCTTTTTCCATCGCAAACCCAATCCTCAAAAGCATCTCCTCATCAAATGCCTTACAGATTATCTGAAGCCCAATTGGAAGACCGCTTTTTGAGAAACCACAGGGAATACTTATGGCAGGCAGGCCGGCAAGATTAACAGTCACAGTATAAATATCAGCTAAATACATTTGTAAGGGATCATCTACCTTTTCACCAATCTTAAAAGCCGGAAAAGGAGAAACAGGGGTAATCAGGGCATCATATTTTTCAAAGGCTTTGTCAAAATCCTGTTTTATCATCGTTCGTACCTTTTGTGCCTTCAAATAATAAGCATCATAATATCCAGCAGATAAGGCATAGGTACCAAGCATGATCCGTCGTTTTACCTCACTGCCAAACCCCTCAGTTCTGGTCTTTTTATACATCTCGATAAGATTTTGATCAGAGGCATCCCGATACCCATATTGCACCCCATCATACCTTGCCAGATTTGAACTGGCTTCAGATGTGACTAAGATATAATAGCAAGAAATGGCATATTCAGTATGAGGCATAGAAACATTCTCACATTGAGCACCATTTTTTGAAATAAGATTGATAGCATCAAGAACCGTGGATTTCACCTCCGGGTCAATCCCTTGAGCAAAGTATTCTGTAGGGACTCCAATTTTAATCCCTTTTAAGTCTTTTTCCAAGCAGCTTAAATAGTTTGGAACGGCAATCTTTACAGAGGTAGAATCTGCCGGGTCATATCCACTGATTACCTTCATCAACAATGCAGCATCAGTAACATCTCTGGTTATTGATCCAATTTGATCGAAAGAAGAGGCATAGGCAATAAGACCATACCTTGAGACTCGACCATAAGTAGGTTTTAGACCCACAACGCCACAAAAAGAAGCAGGTTGTCTTATAGAACCACCGGTATCAGAGCCAAGTGCCAAAATAGCCTCATTAGCCGCCACAGCAGCGGCAGAGCCTCCACTTGAGCCACCGGGAACGGTTTCTGTATCCCACGGATTTCGAGTAACCCCAAAGCATGAGGTCTCTGTAGATGATCCCATGGCAAACTCATCCATATTGGTTTTACCAATAATAACAGCATCTGCTTCTTTTAATTTTTTAATTACCGTGGCATCGTAGGGCGGAATGAAATTGTAAAGAATTTTGGATGAGCAGGTAGTTTTTATTCCATGAGTGCAGATATTATCCTTGATGGCAATAGGAATGCCGGCTAACAATCGCAATTCCTCACCTTGGGATATTTTTTTATCTACACGGTTGGCTTGTTCCATTGCCTCTTCAAAGGTAGTTGACACGAAGGCATGTATCCTTGGCTCTACCTCCTCAATTTGGGCAATCACGCTCTTAGTTACTTCTATGCAGCTGACCTGTTTGGATTTGAGCAGTTTTTGGATTTGATGTGCAGGAAGTTTATATAATTCCATGGGTGAACTCCTTGGTTTAAGCGATTGCCAAATTTGTCCCCCGCTGACGAGGGTAGGGGGTGGAAACTCCTAACTTCTTAATCCAACACACCCGGGACAACAAAATAGCCATCCCTTTGCTGCGGGGCATTGGCTAAGGCATCCTTCACTGATATGGAAGGAATAATCACATCTTCACGAAATATATTTTCCATGGGTATGGGATGAGAAGTGGGCAAGATGTTGGCTGTATCTAATTGGCTCATTTTTGACACATAGGTCAGAATATCTGTTAGCTGACAAGCATACATTTCTTTTTCTGGGTTGGTTAGCTCTAACCTTGCTAATTGAGCAATATATTCTACGGTTTCCTGGGTTATGTTCATGATAATTCCTTAATATGGAGCGGCCGATGGGACTCGAACCCACGACGTCCAGCTTGGGAAGCTGGCATTCTACCACTGAATTACAGCCGCTCGTTTACCAATTTTTTCAGGGGCTTACCCGAAACAAAGACAACGGTGTTACAGATAGAAATATCAATTATCTCTCCGGTAGCAAGTATCCTTCCCTTCCGTGGTGCCCTTTTCTTAACCTCAAAGCTGCCAAGTCCTCTTAACTCTATCCTTCCTTCCTGACACAACCCATTTTTCATGGTAGTGAGGATCAAATCTATAATAACCAAGGCGTCCTTAGCTAAAAGCCCTGTTTTATTCGCCACTACACTACTCAACTCATTCTTATTCATTGTCTTTCTTTCCCTCTCCATTATTTATGGTTGGAGAAATAAATCCACCAGAGATAACTAATTTCAAGCCATCCTCAATACTGATATCTAATGGAATAATTTCCTTTGCCGGAGCAACAATCATAAAGCCAGAGGCAATATTTAAGGCTGTTGGCAAGTAGATATTAACCATCTTTTCACCAGTAATAGCGGCAATACATGGGTTATTTTCTGCCGTAATGAACCCTACAGAATATATCCCTTTTCTTGGATATTCTACTAACACTACCCTGGCAAAGGAACTTTTACCTGTGGAAAAAAGTATTTTAATAAACTGTTTTAATGCTCCATAAAAATTACTAACCAAAGGGACCTTGATTAAAAGGTTTTCAAACCAGACAAATAGCGTTCTGCCAATAATACTGGCAGTTAAAATACCAAACAAGGTAAGAAATACTAAAACACAAATTAATCCACAAACAACACCCAGCGTATCAAACAATATCAGCCAAATCCCGGAGATTTTAGTATGAAAAATTGTCTCCAGCAGAAAAAGAAATGGGCTGCCAAGTAGTTTGTACAGGAGTTTTACAACTATCATCACCAGAAAAGCAGTAGCCATAACCGGTAAAATAGTTAAAAAACCTGTAACAAAATATGCTTTTAAGTGTGATCTCCACGGTATTTTTTTCATTGTAAGATAATAGTACTACATTTTTCAGTTTTTGTCAAGAACTTTCTGGCATCACACCATAACTACTTGCAAGAAGTTAGTTGATTCTATTGAATTAACAGGAAGGCTGCCAGCCACAATTACCCTATCACCAGATCTAAAAAGCCCTGATTTTTTAGCGGTTTCTATTCCCTTATTCATAATCTCATCCATGTTTTTTAATTCATCTGACTCCATTGCCAAAACATCCCAATAAAGAGCCATTTGTCTCAGTACGGACTGGTTTGGGCTAAGGGCAATAATAGGTGCTTTGGGTCTATACTTGATAATCTGTTGGACACCTGCTCCTGTCTGAGTATACGAAATAATAGCGGCAACATGTAAGTCTGTGGCTATCTGGCAGACAGCATAAGATAGAGCATCATGGCTACTTGTCTTTCTTAGCTCTGACCTGTCCCGCAGGATACCCTCATATTCCATGGATGCTTCTGCCTCTTTAATAATCTTAATTATTGTTTTAATACACTCTATTGGATACTTGCCTATGGCCGTTTCTTCAGAAAGCATAAAGGCATCTGTCAAGTCAAAAACAGCATTGGCAATATCGGTTACTTCGACCATAGAGGGATGAGGATTTTCAAGCATGGAGTTTAATGTTCCATTAGCTATAATTACTGGTTTACCCAACAGGCTTGCCTGAGCAATAATCCCTTTTTGAACCAATGGAAGTTTTTCTAAAGGTATCTCAATTGCCAACTCTTGACGAACAATCATTATCCCATCAGAGGCTTTTATAATCTCATCAAGGTGATTAATTGCCTCTGCCCTTTCTATTCTGGCAATCAAGGGAATATCAGCCCTATTCTTTTTTAAGAATAGCCTGATAGCATGAATATCCTTTGCACTGCGGATAGAGCCGAGGCTAATCATATCCACCCCTGTTTTTATCCCAAAGATAATGTCCTCTTCGTCCTTATCGGTAAGAGAAGGTAGTTTCAACTTAGTCATGGGAAGGTTCATAGCCTCATTTGATTGAATCTCTCCACCACGGATCACCTTGCATATAATCTCAGACAGGGCAGTACGGATAACTTTCAGACTTACCTGTCCCTCATTGAAATAAATAAGCTCCCCTGGATGCATTTCCTTGGGCAGGTTTGGGTAGGTAATCGGGATAATGTTATCCCCTGTAGCCTTTTCATCTGTGGTCAGAGTAAAGACAAAATCCTCTTTCAGGGTAACAGGGGATGGCAGCTGCCCCACCCTGACCCTTGGACCACTAATCTCTTGAATGATGCCAATATGCTTTCCTGTCTCTTTAGATATATCCCGAATATTTTTAATAATTTCTTGTCGTTCACTATAACTGCCCTCGGAAAGGTTTAACTTCACCATATCCATCCCGGCATCAACCATTTCTTTGAGTATCAATTGCTGATTGGTTGTCTGTCCGATAGTACAAATAATCTTTGCTTTTTTCATTTAGATTTCCCCCTTATTTTGGGATTAGCAACTTAGCATGAACAGCATTATCACTACATCCAACCCAATATCCTTCGATGTATCAAATGTTGCTTTGCCCTGACTATCCCTACCAGAGGGCAGACACATAGGTCTGCCCCTACTCTATCACCACATCCAGGCAAGTACTCGTTGAGGTGTCAAATGATGCCTTGCCCCGGCCATCCCCACTGCCATCTACAACTACCTCAATAGTATCACCAGATGAGGAATAGCTGAAGAGTCCAATCCCATCAAGCCTGCGGATGGTATTAATGTCAATGCTAAAGTTACCGCTTGAGTTTGTTCGGGTAGAGATCCAACCGGATGTGCCAGAATCACCAGTGGCATTTGTATCCTTCAGCCTGACATAGACTATTGCGTCATCAGCCGCTATCACGCCACCTTTCTTAAACACACTGCCACTCACCATGCGTGATGTAATCGCAGAGCTTATTACCGCACCTGTCTTGAAGCTGTAGTGTTCGCCATTATTATCATCGGTTGAGCCACTGGTAACAATATCATAGTAGTAGGTGGTATTTGCTGCTAAGCCCGTCAGCGAGATATAGTGTTTTGTGGTCTCAGAACCATCTCCTCTTATATCGGAAGCAATGGAGGAAATCGAGGCCGTACCATACCTTAGCCCACTTATTACCTTATCCCATGTCGCATAAGAAATAACAGCGGTAGTGCTGCCGACATTGGAAAGGGTGATGCGATTTGGGGAATAGATGCTTCCCTCATTGCAATATGCAAAGTATCCCTTGCCAGGCTCAATATCAAATTCATCACCAATCCCAATGTCAAGCCTTAATGTTTTCCATGCCCCACCCTGCCATGATTGAATGGTAGTACAAGTACCATTCTGGGAAAGAATATCGCTACCAAGCAGCTTTCCGCTTATGGTGCCTATTGGCGACAGACCCAGCAATCTTCCACTCATGGTTCCTACTGGCAGGCCAATCAGGTTCCAGCCAGGCACAAGCCTTAATTGTTGCGTCTTAACCGGCACTCCAGTAACTGTAAACTTGCTTGGGTTTTCACAATATACGAAATATCCTTTGCCAATCTCAATATTAAACAGATCGCCGATACCGTTTCCATTTGCGAGTTTGACATTTCTGGTCTTCCATGCCCCACCACGCCATGATTGAACAATGGTACACTTACCGCCCTGATCATTGATAGCCTTGCCAAGTGTTTGGGATGTATAGCTGGTTGATGGCTTCAGCGGCAAGGCATACAGGTTCCAGCCTGAAAAGAACTGAGTAGTCGTTGATACTGTTGGGGCAGCATTGGTTGTTACGCTAAGTTTATTTGACATGGCAGACCAGTTGCCTGCCTCATCCTTCGACTTCAGATAAAAGTAATAGATTGTATTGGGCTGCAAACCAGTAACCGTTATGCCCTGAGGAGTACCTGCCTTCATAGGCAATGGCTCGCCATCACACAAGGAATAGGCATCAAATAGAGTCGCAGATGAAACAGCCCGGCGTAGGTCATAGGCTGTTGCTGTACCCTTGTCGCCATTATCACCAGGGGATGTCCATTCTAAGATTACAGAGTTCTCTGTCTTTGTTGTAAGCTTAAGTGTTACAATATTTGGTGCCCAGATGTCGCCTGGTGTGGCTGAGGCTGTGCCAGATGCCTGGCTTTCGTCTGCTCCATCAGTAGCTGTAATCACATAATAATATGGAATATCCTCATCCATGGTTTTATCATCGTAGCTTGTCAGAGTCCCAAGCATAGCCACATTTGTAAATGTCCCGGCACTAAGGTTATCGCTTCGATACACATTATACCCCTTTGCCGCGGTAATCTTATCCCAACTCAAGGTGATAGAGCCTGGATGACCAACAGCCTTAAGGTTTACTGGTGCAGTAAGTAGCGGTGGTGCAGCCATAATGGTCAGACTGCCAATGGGTGGAGGGATAACGTCTACACCAGTAAAGGCATCCTTAAACTTGATACCAGTCGTGTTTATCAGGGTATATTGTTGTGTGGGTGCTGCTGCCCTCGAAGGGACTGCCTTCTTTGGAGCTGCCTTTAATTTGGGAGCACCTGACGAAGTCCCTGCTGCTGGGGTGATGGCTACGGTCATCTTTATCTCTTTGACCGCACCGGGAGCAATATCCCCAAGGTTATCCCAAATAACCGTATTCCCATCCCTACGACTGGACACTGAAGAGGTTGAAAAGGTTACACCTGTCCCAAGGGTAACAGAGCCTTTCGCAGCTTGAGCAATATTGTCACCCTCATTGGAAAGGGTGATTCTGATCTCAACATCGTTTTTCTCACCCATAATCAGTTCCTTTGTCAACACCTGATTGAACCCCCGTCGCACGCCATCAAGGATGTAGCCCAGCTCAATCCTTGGTCCATGGACAACCACGCTTTGTGCTGTGCTGGCAGCCGTACCAGTGTTACTGAAGTGATCCTTGTACTCAATATTTGCCCCACTATTAACCAGCTTGATTCCACTGGTACCCATGACTGTATCAGATTTTACCACCACAAAAAATGTCTTGGTCTCTGTGCCATCATATTTCCAGGGCACAGTGGTTGCTTTGACCTTTGGGTCAGTGATGCTGGACATATTAAATACCACGGTTGGGTTGACTTGAGTAAATGCAATATCCCTGCCTGTCCCCAGAGTATCAAAGTACGCAGTTGAACTTGTCCCCCTCGGATACTGATCCACATCCCAGCCCATCTTGCCAATAAATGTCTCCTTCTCTTCCTCTGTCATCAACTTTGCCTTTTCAACCGTAATAAAATTCGGAAAGCCATCCTTGAGTGTTACAATCTTTGCCGTGCCATAGGTGGTATTTATCTTGCCCTGATCATCGTATACCCCTATCCATGCCTCAGGGATGATGCTCTTAGTGGTATTTTCATCAAGGGCACAGAACTCGGCAAGTTTATCCCCCATATCTGTGCAAGTAAGCTTGAACTTTATCGGCCACACCTTGCCCTTAGCCTCGGGTGGAATAGTATTATCAGTTTTCACCTTGAAATAGATAACCCCTTTCCACGACTCATAAATGGCTGGGTTTTCTGTTTGTGAGGCAAGAAGATACACTAAGTCACCGTGTATGGGTGGGATGGTATTCATCGCCACATCCTGGGTAATGTGCATCCATGTTGGAACGGTAGAGGCATCCGGCTCTATCTTCACATCTGTCAGGTGATATGCCTTACCATTAAAGTCCCCCAAGTTATTGCACACCTCTATTCGCACAATCGTACTCTCACCTGAGTGTATTCTTGAATTATAGAGCATATCATTCTCCCTGCCACCCACAAATATGGTTGATGCCAGCCCGCCAAAGCCATAGCTGCGCAAATATGGATCCATCTCAAACTGGCGTGGCTCATATGGATCCTCAACCTTGATGATGTGGTAGATGGTATCACCATAGTTGCCAATATTCACTGGTGCCACCTTTTTGGTAACCTCAACATTATTACCTATACCAAAGATACCCTGAACATGGGCATTGAATATCTGGTACTGATTTGGTCCGGACTTATCTGGTGTATGATAGACATATTCAGTGCCATCGTTTACCTTCATAAACCCTTCCTTGTGGACATCAGGGTATGTGGTCATGGTGGCATAGACATTAATCTGCTCCCGCTTGCCAGCATCTAATCGTTGTTGAAACTGAAGCACATGGAACATGTCTGTATCAAACTCACGGACAAGCTGGGTAGGGTTACCAATCCCCTGCAGGTCATCACACTTATAGTGCCCATACTCAAGGTTATACCCAAGCCCCTTGAAAACCGAGCAAGTGATCACATTTTGATCCCGATTAAGGTTATAGATGTCCTTTGGCTTAACCACATCCGGAAATTGAGTTGATATATTGCCTGTCTTGATAATCAGATGCAGCTTTGCCTTTTTGGTAATGTCATACTCAAGGAATAGCCTTTCACCCAAATCCCGAACATGATTGTTATTCTTATCCTCAAACAGCTCAAAGGTATCATTAACCTCTGGGTGAAGCTTGACTGTTGGGAAGAAGTCTGATACCTTTGCCATTTGTGGATCCATTGTCCGCAGAGTAGCAGTATGTGGTCTGTTCCAGATATCCTGATAGGTAAGCATGGGAAAATCTGCCGGATCCGTTACCCTTGGGGCATATGCCCCGGAGGATGCCAATAGCTCACGATATGGTATTGGATCCCCGCCAAGCAGGATCATAAATCCGAGTGCCGGAGCATCCATGATCACCTTACCATTGATCACATAACTATCCGGAATATTGGGCAGTGTCTTCATGAGTATGGTTCGTGGGTAGTCTACACCATCTGGTGGAAGTTCAATCGCACGAATGCCATATCTTATAGCTGGCTCACGGTAGTCATAGCCTTGAATAATATTTTGATCAGTGCCAGTGCCATTGCTAAGCTTTGTCCATGTAAGCTTAAAGGCAGGCAGGATTAGATCGCCTGTCTCTGTTTTTTGAATAAGGGGAACATTATGATTCGGTCCCCATTCTGGTGCTTTATATTTTTCCGGGACAACAATATCAGCATCATTCCCTTCTGGTTGCTCAAAGACATAGGTTGTTTTTCCATCCCAATTGTTGATATTAAACCGCATGGTTATATTCCCCTGTGCCTCATCTGGAAGAGGGTATTTATTATCCTGAAAAAGATATGCCTCATTTGTCACCCAGATAGAGTGGTTATTGCCATTATTGGTATTCCAGACCGCAGAAGGGATGCGGCGATAATTGGTCGGATCAATGGCTGGTGAGACAAGTGCCACTAAGTCCTGAATATACACCTTTCTTGCCTCTGTATCCTCCTTATTTTCAATGGGAAACTTCACATCAAAATGAACACCAGCCCCAGAAACACCGTAGACAGATTGCCTTTCAAGGGCACGGTCACCAACAAGCCTGGCTGCCATCTGTGCCCGCATTTTTACCGGCAAAGCGTGAATAGTCGCGGTATTGCCTGCCTCATCCGTATAAACAGCCATTGTCTGACACACGATTGCCTCACCCTTTTTCAGGGCATTTGCCTCTGTAAGCACGGTGTAGCAGAATGAGAGCCTGCCCTGAGAGACCTTGTCAAATGTCCACTTGAGGATAGTCGTGCCATCCGTACCCAACACCATTGATGTAGCGGTTGGACTAATGCTTGCCTCATCCACCTTGAACCCCTTTTGCACGATTGATGTAACCTCAACATTCTGAAGTGATGTATCCCAAAAGTTGGAAAAGCTCATGGTCACATGAACCGGCACATCTGCCTCTAATCCCGGGATAACATCCTTTTCCACATCTTTATTGAACTTCTGCTCACCATCACAGGCAAGAGCCGCCTTTTGGCTCATTGCCCAGAGTACTGGACCCAATGCCAATGGATAATATTCCCGCTTGTCTGCCGGGTGGCCTCCCATGAGGATGACCTTGCCATGCCCGCGTTCAGCGGTGATAATCGCCGGTGAGTTACCAGCATTAGTATATATGGCTACGGTTGTCTGTCCGGGCTTTTCCACAAGCATGGGGTCATCCAGAACATACATATTATCACTCAATCTGGCAAAGACAACCGGTGAGCCTTCATCCTCTACCCTGAGCTGTCCGATACTGTCTGAGATGCTTATCCGATTGTTCAGGTCAACCGTTCCTGTCCCAACCAACCCGGCCATCTCGGCAATATAGTTTGACTCACCCTGACTGTATAAAAACCCACCGTTTTCAACAAATGTCCTGATATTTGTCAGCCCTGTGGTTGTCAAGCTGCCCTTGATGGCATTCATGTATTCCTTTTTCACTGCCGGGAAAATAACCATATCATAATTGCTGAGTGCCCCAGCCTTTATCCCTGCCTCACTAATGACTGTAAACTCCTGGGCATCCCAGAGATACATTCGGAAAAGCCTTTCAAAGTATCCCTCTTCCCATGTAATAGGCTGGCCATAAGTATCCTTAACATCGCTGTAGAATAGGGCAATCTTGATTGGCTTTAAGGCATA
>JAZDHC010000191.1:0-4221 GCA_043806395.1 Candidatus Desantisiibacteriota bacterium
GATGTCTTTTTGTGTGAATAGCTTATCTCCCATGCATAGCAATATATCACATTTTACCTTAAAATGCAAGCACTAATTTCATTTTCAGGAATTTTTTGTTGATTCAAAATATGTATGAAATAACAATAGCTGAGTAGTTACGAAGCGTTTTATATATAGTTTGCAGTAAAAATCCATATATCTCTATCATCTCCATATCCACTTTTTACACATTTCTATGCATTCTCTGCGACTCTGCGACTCTGCGGTTCATAATGAGAATTGCTGTGCCCCACCACTTTCTTGTTGACAACATACCTCAATTCTGCTACAATACCTTCTAATGTCACAAATAACATTGCAAGATTGACGCAACATTAGGTCGAAATCACTTATTCTACAAGGAAGTGTGAAAATTATGAAAATAAAAGATTCCTGCTCTGTGCCTCTGCATTTTGAATTTCATATATCTAAGGCATCAAGGGACAAATATCAGTTTGATGAAACCATTTTCAGCATGATTGGTAATGTTATCTTTGCCAATTTTAAGGCAGTCAGGCTATTTGCTGAAAAGATCAATGCTCAGATGGATTTGCAAACTCAGCCAGAGGGCAGCAAGGTAATACCTCGAACTCAAGTTATGCCTGGCGATATTGGTGCTATGGGGTTAATTGATGAGATACTTCATTTTGTTTGCAACCAGTATCGTACCAAAAGGAATCAGGCAGCATGGGAAAAGGGATATTCATGGTTAGTAAATGAGGTTGGGGAGGAGTCTGTGCGGATAACCTTGAATGAGTTTGTGTCTCAATTTCCAACTGTGGCTGTATATCAGGGCAAGCAGTCTACGAAAGAATATATGACGAGTACGATAAATAACATTCCCAATACCTACATCGTCATGGAGGAGATGCTTCTTCTCCATTTAGCCAATACAAACCCAGCCTTTTCCTCATTCATTGAATTATTTGATGATACTCAACTATCCAATAAAACTGCATATCAAAGGATTATGTCATCTATGAATGATTTCTTTCTGGCGCAGCCTGTCTTTGGACCAAACGACCAACCCTTGCTTGAGATGCTTCGGTCACCGATTGTGGCTGCACCTTATTCCTTACTTGGGCAGCTTGAATATATTCGGAATAACTGGATGGACATGCTTCCTGAATCCTTGATTTCCTTGATATTACGCATGGAAGATGTTATCAAAGAGGATGAAAAACTCTTTTTTGCAGCCGGAGTCAATAAGGATACCCCCCCTACCTTATTGGTTCCTGAGTTTGGGGAAGGATCAGGGGTTTATGAAGAACATGAAAGGTTTAGTAGGGATCTTGATTGGATGCCAACCGTCGTACTTCTGGCAAAAAATACATATGTCTGGCTGCATCAATTAAGCGTAAAATATCAACGAGAAATTACCCGATTGGATCATATTCCTGATGAAGAATTAGATACATTGTCAAGGTGGGGTTTTACATCCCTCTGGCTTATAGGTATTTGGGAACGCTCCCCAGCGTCTCAGAGGATTAAACAGATATGTGGCAATCTTGATGCAGTTTCCTCCGCATACTCTATCCATGACTATACTATTTCTGAGGATCTTGGCGGAGAGGCTGCCTTTGAGAATCTTAAGTCCCGTGCATGGCAAAAAGGGATTCGTCTGGCAGGTGATATGGTGCCAAATCATATGGGAATATTTTCCAGATGGGTGGTCGAACACCCGGATTATTTTATTCAAACAGATTATAGCCCCTTTCATGTGTATCAATTCAACGGTCCAAACCTTTCATGGGATGGAAGGATTGGTATCTTTCTTGAGGATGGTTATTGGAACAAAAATGATGCGGCAGTTGTTTTTAAGAGGATTGACTGGCAGACTGGAGAGACACAATATATCTATCATGGTAATGATGGTACTCATATGCCGTGGAATGATACCGCACAATTGGACTTTTTGAAACCAGTTGTGCGAGAGGCAGTTATTCAGTTAATACTTCTCGTTGCCAGAAAATTCTCTATTATTCGCTTTGACGCAGCCATGACATTGGCAAAAAAGCATTTTCAACGACTCTGGTACCCACAACCAGGAAGCGGTGGCGATATTCCCTCACGGGCAGAGCATGGCATGACAAGACCACAATTTGATGAGGTATTTAATGAGGAATTCTGGAGAGAGGTTGTGGATAGAATAGCCAAAGAAGTGCCAGATACCTTGCTTCTTGCTGAGGCATTCTGGCTCATGGAAGGCTATTTTGTCCGGACTCTGGGTATGCATCGGGTTTATAATAGTGCCTTTATGCACATGCTTAAGGCTGAAGAAAACCAAAAATATCGGAATGTCTTAAAAAATGTTCTGGAGTTTAATCCGCAAATATTGAAACGGTTTGTCAATTTCATGAATAATCCAGATGAGGATACAGCTGTTGCCCAATTTGGACGGGATGATAGATACTTTGGTGTGTGCATCTTGTTAGCAACCCTTC
Source organism: Candidatus Desantisiibacteriota bacterium (assembly GCA_043806395.1). Classification (GTDB taxonomy): domain Bacteria; phylum UBA9089; class CG2-30-40-21; order CG2-30-40-21; family CG2-30-40-21; genus CG2-30-40-21. Next base: position 2,466 of record JAZDHC010000191.1, read on the forward strand.
CCGGACTGCCTATGTTTGGACACGGACAAGTAGAAGGCTTTACCGAGAAGTATGGCATGGAATATAAGAGATCCTACTGGGATGAACAAGTCGATGAATGGTTGGTTGAACGACACAGACGGGAAATTTTCCCCCTGCTGAAGAAACGATACTTGTTCAGTGATGTGGAACATTTTGTGCTGTATGACTTTTATACACCCTCTGGCGGTGTCAATGAAAATGTGTTTGCTTACTCCAACTGCTGTGGGACAGAAAGGGCATTGGTTATTTATAATAATAAGTATGAGTCAACCTGCGGCTGGATCCATACCTCTGTTGCCATGAATGAAAATGGACACCTTGTGCAAAAGAGTCTGGCACAAGCACTGGCAATAAACGAAAATTGCTACTATTCGTTCAAGGACAATATCTCGTGTTTGGAATATATTCGGCATGGAAAAGAGCTTGCTCAAAATGGACTTTTCGTTGAGATAGAAGGGTTTAAGTATCAGGTGTTTCTTGCTTTCAAGGAGATACAGGATGACCATAAGGGGACATATGCCAGACTGACTGATTTTCTAAACGGTCGGGGTATTTCAAACATTGAAGATATTCACCATGAGATAGCTGTGAAGGGAATACAGGAGCGGTTTTTTGAGATGACAAGACCGCAAATGCTAAGGGATATGTTGTCTCATGCGGATATTTTTAGTCAGGGGATGTATGCCTTACTTGAGGAGATACGAGAATGTGGGTATGGCTATGGGAATGAGGCAGATATCGTTATGGAGTTGGAACGCATTTTGTCTGCTATCCAACGGTTATTTGAAGATGCAGGGGCACAACAGAAGGACACTATCCTTCGACAGGCTGAAGCGGATGAAAAAGGCTGGAGAATATTATTGTTCTGGCTCATTGTTCACAAGCTGGGTAAAGATGAACAGGAAAGTATTGAATTGATTGATAAATGGCGATTAAATGAGGGCATTATCAAGAGCATTGAGATGCTTGGTGTTGATCATCAAACAGCATCCCGCGAATTGTTATTGATCAAGCTATTGGTTCGAAATCATCAATGGTTTGACCATGTATCCCTTGCCAAAGGTGCTGCCTCCCTTAATCTCAAGCAACTGCTTGAACAACCCTTGGTTCAGGATTATCTTCAAATAAATCAATACGAAGGCATTGATTATCTTCACCAAGAAAGCCTTGAGGATATGCTTTATTGGTTGTCTGTTGTCGCACGCATACAGATTGTGACAGAGGGAATGGAACAGAACATACCAGCAATATTAGCCGGATTAGAGAAAACAGTAAAGGAATATCTTCATCTGGCAGAGGATTGTGGGTATCAGGTGGAAAGGATGTATGAGTTTGTCCTTACCCACAAATCCAGTCGCTAAAATGGCTTGGTAGATGCTATAAACTTATAACACTACACAGACTATACTCAGCGATGGCATAAATTGTGAATTTTCGGTGAGGATTAATCAAGGAGAGCAAGGGCGCGTGAGGTGAACCGTAGGGGTAGACCTGTGTGTCTACCCGAATAAATAGGCGAACACATAGGTTCGCCCCTACGAACCTGAACAACGCAGCTATCGTTGATTAAGACCAGCGAAAAACACAATTTATGGGTTCTATCACGATTTGTGTGGGTAAATAAGAGATAGGTTTATCGCTTTCATTCCACACCAGAGTATGTCATCTGGAGGTATTTCTACTTCCATGTGCGGGGGTTAAATGTATACTTTGGAGTGGTTAAAGCGATAAACCT
>JAZDHC010000192.1:0-4945 GCA_043806395.1 Candidatus Desantisiibacteriota bacterium
TGATTAAGTAGGATAATCTTGAGTTGCCTTTTATGCCTAAAAAAACCTCTGTATCTGGGGTGGAGATACCGCCTCACGAATACGGAAAAGTCGCTAAATTATTGAATGAAAAATTACGATTCCCAATGAACCAACACAATAACATCGCAGCAAAGGAAAAAAAGCAAGTAATTTGTGACCAAAAAAAGATAGTTGACTATTATAGCCATTTAGGGTATAATAGTCTTTAAGCGTTCAGCCGTCAGCTTTCAACATTCAGCCAAAATCAGGAAAATCAAGGAAAAATCAAACTCCACAATTTTACACCTTCTCCATTTTGTGGTATAATCCCTTTGAAACTGACAGCTGACGGCTGATAGCTGAACGCTTACCAGAAGAAAACAACAGCTGTGGCATAAAGGCACAGCCAGGGGAGGTATTCATGAATCGTCTTTTTATAATTGATGGTCACAACATGGCATATCGAGCATACTATGCTGTTAAGGCATTATCCACTTCCAAAGGTATCTCAACCAATGCTGTTTATGGATTTACACACATGCTCCTGAAACTGCTTCGGGAGGTAGGGGCAGACCTATGTGTCTGCCCTCTGGTAAATAAAAAAAACCATATGGTAGTTGTTTTTGATACCCCTGCCCCTACCTTCAGGCATAAACAATACCCTGAATATAAAGCCACCAGAAAACCCATGCCTGAGGATATGCGTCCACAAATGGAATTGATTAAACAGGTAATATCTGGCTTTAATATCCCTGTTATTACCTTGGAGGGCTATGAGGCTGATGATATTATGGCAACCATAGCAGTAAGGTGTCAGGATATAGTTGATGAGGTTGTTATTGTTAGTGCGGACAAGGATATTCTTCAGATGGTGAATGAGAAAATAGTTGTTCAAACCTCTGGCAAAGGCACGACTGATGTTGTTGTCTATCGACGGGAAGATGTTGAGAAAAAGCTCGGTGTTCTGCCTGAATATGTTGCCGATTTGTTGGGACTTAGCGGTGATACTGTTGATAATATCCCTGGTGTTCCAGGTGTTGGTGAAAAAACAGCTCAAGCCCTTATTCAGAAATTTGGGCATGTGGAGGAAATATTTAATAATCTTGACCATATCCCGGAGAAAGCAAGGAATAAACTTGAAGGGGCAAGGGATATTGCCTTTTTATCCAAACAGCTTGCTTTGCTGAAAACTGATGTGCCAATGGCCGTAACGCTTGATAGCTACAGATTGCTTGATATGGACAAGGAGAAATTATTTGCCCTGTTCTCGGAATTGGAATTTAAGAGTATCCTTGAGGAGTTGGGGCTAAGAAAGAAAGAGGACACAAATTATCAGATGATCACCTCTTCAGAGCTGCTCGTTCAGCTTGTGGATGCCTTGCACCATCAGCAATCTATCGCCATTAGTATCCAAACCAGCCAGACCGACAAACTCATGGGAATTGCCCTTAGCTATGAACCTATGACTGCATTTTACATCCCTCTTATTTCGGATGTCGAATTCCCAACTTTCAACTTTCAACTTTCAACTTTCAACTCCCAAGAGGTATTGAACAGTTTGCGTCCCATCTTAGAGGATGCCTCTATCAAGAAATATTGCCATGATGTTAAATCAATGCTTATGGTCTTGCAACAATATGGCATTAATCTGGCAGGCATAGAGTTTGACACCATGCTTGCCTCTTATCTGCTTAATTCCTCAACAAAACACAACCTTGAATCCATTGCCTTTAACTATCTGGGGATTACAACCTCCCTGCCCCCCTTTTCTAAGGGGGAATCCCTTGGTGAACATGCCTGCTTTGATGCTGATGTAATCTATCGACTAATCACCGTTCTTACTGGAAAATTAGAGGAAAATGGGCTTAGTAGCTTGTTTTTAGATATTGAAATGCCGTCTGCACTCGTTCTTACCCTGATGGAGGCAAATGGGATACGGGTTAATCCATCCTATCTTGGAAAACTTTCCTTAGAATTGGGAGCAAGGATTAAGGAATTGGAAAAAGAGATATATCATCTTGCGGACTCCACATTTAACATCAATTCTCCAAAACAGCTGGGGGTTATTTTATTTGAAAAGATGCAGCTTCCGGTAATAAAAAAGACCAAGACTGGATATGCCACGGATGAGGATACCTTAAACGAGTTAGGTCCTTACCATCCCCTGCCTGCCTTGATCTTAGAATATCGAGGGATAGCCAAACTAAAATCAACCTATATTGATAACCTTTTTGAGCTGATCAACCCAATAACCAAACGAGTTCATACGACCTATAATCAGGCAGTTACCACAACCGGCAGATTATCCTCAAGCAATCCTAATTTACAAAACATCCCTATTCGTACCGAGTTGGGTAAAAGCATCAGAGGGGCATTTATCCCTGAAGAGGGGTATCTGTTACTTTCAGCCGATTATTCCCAGATAGAATTGCGGATATTAGCCCATATTAGTCGGGACGCTAATCTATTGGATGCCTTTATCCATGATATAGACATTCATAGCCAAACCGCTGCAAGGATATATGATTGCGATATGCCTATGGTTACGCAAGATATGCGAAGAGTAGCCAAGGTGGTTAACTTTGGCATTATCTATGGCATGAGTGCCTATGGATTGAGCCAGGAGCTAAAAATCCCACCCAAAAAAGCACAAGAGATGATCGATAAATATTTTAACACCCACAGTGGTGTGAAGTCGTATATTAATTCAACGATAGAACAGGCTACAAGGGATGGGTTTGTTACCACCCTTTGGGGACGAAAGAGGTATATCCCTGAGTTAAAAAGCGGCAACAAAAACATTCGTGAATTTGGACAACGGGCAGCGATTAATATGCCCATTCAGGGCAGTGCCGCTGATTTGATAAAATCAGCCATGATCAATATCTCAAAGCAGATTGATAATAAAAGGGTTAAACTGCTATTGCAGGTACATGATGAGCTGGTATTTGAGGTAAAACAAGATATTATTGAAGAAACAAGTAACTTAGTCAAGGAATGTATGGAAAACGCAGCCGAGTTTTCCGTGCCATTGAAGGTGGATATTAATTATGGGAAAAATTGGGGGGAGATATGATGGGTATGGGTTAAAAATGGTAATACAGGTAATATGGTAATCGGTAATTACCATATTACCATAGTTATTCCAGAGTCACATCCAATATATTACTCTTTGATGTGTCAAATGATGCCTTGCCCCGGCCATCCTCAGAGCCATCTACCCATACCTCAATGGTATCACCACCAGATGAGGAATATCTGAAGAGTCCAATCCCATCAAGCCTTCGGATGATATTAATGTCAATGCTCCAAACACCGCTTGAGTTTGTTCGGGTAGAGATCCAGCCGGATGTGCCAAGATCGCCGGTTGCGTTTGTATCCTTCAGCCTGACATAGACTATTGCGTCCTCAGCCTGACTTCCACCCTTCTTGGATACCCTGCCGCTTACCGGGACTGCAGTCACAGAGGTAATTGCCGCACCTGTCTTAAAGCTATAATGCTCACCATTATTATCATCGGTTAAACCGCTGGTAATAATGTCATAGTAGTAGGTGGTACTTGCTGCTAAGTTAGTAAGCGAGATATAGTGTTTTGTGGTCAATTGATTTTCACCTCGCACATCATAGGCAAGGGAAGAAAGCGAGGCAGTGCCATATTTTAGCCAGCTGCTTGTTGTATCCCAGGTAACATAGGAGATAGCAGCGGTACTGCTGCCAACATTGGAAAGTGTGATGCGATTTGGGGAATATATGCTTCCCTCATTGCAATACGCAAAGTATCCCCTGCCAGACTCAATATCAAACTTATCACCAAACCCAAGGTCAAACCTGAATGTCTTCCAAGCCCCATTCTGCCATGATTGAATGGTGGTACATGTGCCATCCTGATAAAGAATATCGCTACCAAGTAGCCTTCCACTCGTGGTTCCTGCTGACAGGCCTATCAGATTCCAACCAGGCACAAGCTTCAGTTGTTGTGTCTTAACCGGCATTCCCCCTTGCTTGTTTCCCAGATGCTTGGATAATCCTGCTGCATTAAGAGAAATTCCAGATCCCCGGGGATATCAGGAGAAGAACTATTAAGCAGGACATCTTTGGTAATGGTCATCCACGACGGTAAGTGTGCCCAAGGCAGTTGCGGTAGACATGGTTGTTCCGCTTCCGGTGGAAAACTCCGAGATGAATGTGCCCCGCAGGTAATTTTTGCCGTCATATGGCAAGGCATTGCCTGCTGTCCATGCAACGGCTCCACCATTCTTCACATGAGCAAACACAGCCTTGTAGGCATTCCTTAATTGGTCAAGCTCAAGTGGTGAGGTAGGAGGATCAGCTTGTTGTCCCCCCCCATGGGGATAATGACACTCTGCGGCAAGAATTGATAGCCCATGCCAAGCGGTTCGCCGGGTATCTCTATCCCGTACTCACCTGGATAATGATTGGTGTTATATGCCCGGATAGCAAGGTAATAGGTAATCTCATTCTCAAGCCCGGTGAGGGTATATTGGCATACATTACCCACATCAACCGGCTGGTAATATGCCTGTTTATTGGTAGTCCCGTCACAGGAGACCGTACCGTAATAGATCAGATAACCACCCAGATCAGGGATAGTACTTGCATCCCAGTCTAAAATGAGCTGGCTGTCTTCGTTAACAACAGTCAGGTTAGTTGGCGGGTCAGGGAATTGAGCGGTAGTAATACCGCAATGAATTTTTGAAGGCTGCCAGCCGTAGCAGGTTTTGGCTCATTCCAGACATCTGTGCAAGCAGGCCATGTAGCCTCAGTAATCGGGGACAAAGAATATCTGGGACGGTTCACCTTTGTTTGAAAGCTTGCGGTTAGTTGAGAGTGCAATATTCCCCCTTAGAAAAGGGGGTTAGGGGGTTGTATTCTGTAGATGATGTCCCCTTGCCCGAAAGGAATCATATGAAAAACGATGAAAGTG
>JAZDHC010000193.1:0-3122 GCA_043806395.1 Candidatus Desantisiibacteriota bacterium
TCACTTTCATCGTTTTTCATATGATTCCTTTCGGGCAAGGAGACATCATCTACAGAATACAACCCCCTAACCCCCTTTTCTAAGGGGGAATATTGCACTCTCAACTAACCGCAAGCTTTCAAACAAAGGTGAACCGTCCCCTGATTTTGTTTATATGACCAAGTATGGAGATATTAGCTCTCAACTCCTTAAGCTGACCTCCCTTACTTCTCCGCCAGATCATTCAACGCCTGTTTAAGCCTATTCCACTGCTCCCCATACCCTGCCCAATCACCATTTTTCAGGCAATTCTCAGACTGTTTGAAATACCCTGCTGCCTGTTGGATCAAGTCATTTTTAGACACACCCTGAGATATTTTTTCTTCCTCTTTTGGTTGTGTAGTAACCTCACTGTTTGCCATACCGCTACCAAATATTCTCATGAGTGCCTTTTCCATAGTTTCTTCCATAACTATTTGATTTCCAAAGACTACAACTACTCGTTTCAGTTCTGGAATCTTACTTTTTTCTGCAGATAGATACAAGGGTTCAACATAGAGGAGTGAATTCTTAATAGGTATTACCAATAGATTTCCAGGAATAACCCGGGAACCCATTTGATTCCATAGAGATAATTCCTTAGAGATAACAGTATCCTGATTGATACGAGCCTTGATTTGAGCCGGACCATAAACCTGAATTTGCTTTGGAAAGGTATAAACCATTAATTTTCCATAGTTTGGCTCATCACACCTGGCCGCTATCCAGGCAATAAGATTATCCTTTTTTGACGGGGTAAATGGCATCATCAGGAGAAATTCATCCTTTTTATCCAATTTCATCATCGTATAATATGGACTCATCACTGCATCATCTGATGATTTGGCTATATTCCATAAGTCTTCCTTGTTATAGAAAACTTGTGGATTCTGCATGTGATAGGAACAATACATCTGAGCCTGTATATTCAACAGGGTCTCTGGATACCGTAGATGTTGGCGTAAATCCTCAGGCATGTTATTTAAGGGTTGAAACATACCCGGGAATATCTGCTCATAACACTTGATAATTGGGTCATCTGGATCGCTAACGAAGAATCTCATACTTCCATTATAGGCATCTATTACCGTTTTAACAGAGTTTCGGATATAATTTATCTTGCTTATTGGCTCAGAATATGGGTACGAATTGCTCATGGTATAGCCGTCACATATCCAGAACAACTTGCCCTCTTTAGAGATAACAAGATAGGCATCACTATCATAGCTGATAAATGGGGAGGACATATCCAATCGTTTTTGAATATCCCGATAATACATTATTTTGCTTTGAGGAACAATATCTGTAGAGAATAATATCTTCGGCTCTGCAAAATGGATAGAGAAAAGAAGTTTTTTCCAGAAAGATTCAAGCCTTGCACCACCTGAGCCCTGATAGACAGAATACTTATTTGTATCCCCCACAGGATAATCAAACTCTTTTGCCTTTGTATTGACAAAACAATAATCATTACCTAATTCTCCATAGTATATCTCTGGTCTGGAAACCTTCAAATCAACAGTAGACACAGGCGGAATATCCTTTATCATAAACTCTGGCAATCCCCCTTCAGCAACCTTATTTACAGGTCCAAGACAAAGTCCATAACCATGTGTATAGGTAAGGTGTTCATTGAGCCAGATTTTGCTGGGCAGATTGGCAGAAGAAAGTTCCCTTGGCGAAAGCATTACCTGTTGATATTGACCATCTATTATGTAGCGGTCATTATCTACATCATTAAACTTATAATAGGTTCTTATCTCCTGAAGTTGAGCATAGGTATCAAGCAACGGTTTATGCTCCCATAATCTGATATTTTTGATAGTACCCTCATTTTCCCTTATATCTGCTAATGTAAGATTATTTGCCAAAGGAAATTTCTTTACCTCTATCTTGTCTATATCGTATGCCTTTCTTGTAAGGCTGATATTCAGTTTAATGTATGGATCCTCCACTGCAATTTCATTGGGTGCTACATGAAGTTTTTGAATAATTTGAGGATAAAATCCCAAACCAATGACACCTGTGAGAATCATTAAACCCACTGACATGGCAATAGGCTTCCACGCATGGGTAAAAATACTCAATACAAGGACAAATATCAGTAAGCCAGCCAACATGATAAGAATATTCAACACAGGTAAAATCGCATGAATATCTGTATAACTTGCCCCAAGAACAACCCCTCTGGTAGAAAAAAGCAAAGAATATTGCTTTAACCAGAATCCACAGGCAACTAAGGAAGCAACAAGTATCCCCAATCCAATAAAATGAATTCGTACCCCGGGTAAAAATGAGATGCCTGTCTTTCTTACCCAAACAGCCCTTTCAAGCACATAGAGGACTAATACCAGAATGAATGAAAAGAATACAGCAGAGGTAAGGATAGAGTGAAGATATTGCAAAAAGGGCAATTGAAAAACGAAAAATCCAATATCCATGGAAAAAAGTGGGTCAGAGATACCAAACGGGATGGGATGTAAAAACTTAAGGAATTCATCCCATTTATAAATAGAGCCAAGTCCAAGCAAAAAGGAGAATATGCCTGCACACCAAAACATGATTTTATTAATCTTTGGTGCAAGCTCATCTATCTTAGGGATTTCAAAGAGGTTATCATCAACAATCCTTGGACCTTCTTTAGCTGCCACGCATTTTGCAATCAATAGGTTTACAAAGAGAAGGATAAAAAATAAACCACCTGTTATCAGCCCTATCTGAAATTTGGCTAAAAGGGTGGTGGTAAATACCTGTTCCAACCCGATTTCCTGAAACCATAGCCAGTTTACGAAAAGCCTTATGCCATCCCCAAAAAGAAGCAAGCATAACATTACCAATCCTAACATAACCAGCATACCCTTATTTTTCAACATACTTAATTCTCCTCCTCGAAAAAAATTATAACCTGTAAATATAATACCATACTTAATCTGTTTTTGCAACTGTTTTTATCGTGAGTAATTAGGTAACTGCTCAATATCTTGTGGAAAGTGGAAAGGATTAGCCACAAAGGCACAAAGGCACGAAGGAATACACAAAGGAAGATATTCTTAGTGTTTTCTTAGTGTCTTGGTGTCTTAGTGGCAAATCTCTATCTTACACAT
>JAZDHC010000194.1:0-6811 GCA_043806395.1 Candidatus Desantisiibacteriota bacterium
CACTTTCATCGTTTTTCATATGATTCCTTTCGGGCAAGGAGACATCATCTACAGAATACAACCCCCTAACCCCCTTTTCTAAGGGGGAATATTGCACTCTCAACTAACCGCAAGCTTTCAAACAAAGGTGAACCGTCCCACAATTTGCGAAAATGGGCATGGTTCAAAATGATAACCACCGTGTCTTATTCGTGGTTAAACGATTGGAAAAAGTGTTACCCTGATTTGAGCCATGCCAATTCGTCATTGAGTGATATTCGAATAGGAGAGCATTATGTTCAAGGTTTTTTATTTAACAATTACATTGTTAATATTATCCATAGTACAGGCAGAGGCATCTACCAGATATGAGGGATTGCCAGGGGCATATCTGCGATTTGGTGCTGGGGCAAGGGATCTATCTATGGGCAAGGCATTTGTGGCTATTGCTGACGATGCTACCTCTGTTTATTGGAATCCAGCAGGATTGACCCGGATTCAGGGTGCTGAATTTACAGGGCTTTTTGCCCCTTTATTTGAGGATACTAATTATTCCTTCCTCAGCTTTGTCCATCCGACAGAAGAGTTTGGGGCATTTGGGATTGGCATGGCACTTTTAAGTTCAGGCAATTTTGATGGAAGAAACAATAGGGCACAGTCAACCGGTGAGCTTACAGAACTCGAGCGATGTATCATCCTTTCACATGGCCGTAAGGTTTCCCGCAGGTTGTCCCTTGGTGCAAATATAAAGATATTCTCGCAGAATATTGCCTCCTACAGTGATACTAAGATAGGGCTGGACGGGGCAATGCTTTTGGAGTTAAAGGATTACCTGTCTGTTGGGTTAAACATCCAGAATATAGTACCGCCAAATCTGAAACTCATGAATAAGAATGAGACATTTCCGCTTACCCTCAGGGTGGGTAGTGCCTTAAAGGCTCTCAATAATAATTTTCTTCTTGGCCTTGATGTGGAGAAACTCCCCTCTCAAGCATATAAAACGCATCTTGGGGCAGAGTACTGGCTTAGACACAGGTCTTGCGCCCTGAGAATGGGGTTGGATAACACGGAGCTAACCTCTGGGGTGGGCATGGATTTTGAGAAGTATATTATAGACTACAGCCTCAGCCATCAAGACTTAGGCTATGCTCACCGCATTTCCTTTACCTATATGTTTGAAACCTTTGCAGTAAAGATTCAGGTGTCTCCAAAGGCATTCTCCCCACTGGGTAAGTATAACTGGACAACCGTTAAGATGGATATTAAGCAAAAAGATAAGGTAAAGAAATGGGATCTAACCATCAAGGATAAAACAGGTGCTACGGTTAAAACATACGAGGGCAAAGGTGAACCGCCATCTTCCATTAACTGGGAGGGACGAGATGAGAATAATAAGGTCATGCCGGATGGGGGTTATAAATGCCTGCTGAGAGTGACGGATGTTGCTGATAATGCCTATAAATCCGGACAGGAAAAGGTGGAGATTGTGACAGAGATACCGGAGGTGGTGGTGCCTATGGAGATGGGATGGTAATTTGCAGGAAATGATTTTTCTCCTTGACATTTCATTGATTATCAAGTATAATAATGAAGGCTGAAGGCTTGTGCTATCTCTTCTCTGAACCTTCAGTCTTCAGCCTTCCTCCCTTTAGGGCTTGAGAAAAAATAACTTGTACAGTCGTGCCACCGATACATCTTGACTGGCTTCGTTGTTCGGAGCAATCATACAGTAGTATGCTCGCTTCTCACGCCTTGCCAGCCAAGCGTCTCAGTGGCTCTTGGTGTACAACTTATTTTTTCTCAAGCCCTTCAGCCTAAATTGTGAGGTAATAAAATGTTAATTGAGCTTGATTCCAAAAATACACTCAGGTGGGCATTAAGGTATAAGTCAGAGAAGTTATACCTTCGATTTTTCTCTTTGCTGGTAGAGTATGAAAAAATTTCTCATGAGGATATGATCTATCAATGCGATAGAGGATCAAAACACTGTGAATTGGTAGAAAACATACTTAACCGTATAATTCCAAATATTACCAAAAGAGGTATGTCTGCTGCAGAATGCTTTTGCCTGTTATCTGCAATCTGGTTTCATGATATTTCCCCTGTTTTTAAGAAAAAAACCCGTCCCAAGGATCACCATTATGAATATCTTAAGTCTTATGGGGATTGGTCATTAGACGAGTCGTTTGCTTATGTTATAAAGCAGATATGCTGTGGAACAATTGCTGAATTTCCAAAAATAGAGGATGAATATCAGATTGGGGATGAGACCATCCGATTACGGTTTTTAGCCTGCCTTCTAAGGTTATCAGACTGGCTTGATCTGGGGTATTGGGGCATACCACAAGAGATGCTTGCCCCATGGAAAACAACAGAGGAAGATGTTGCAGCAACACTTCTAAGGGATAAGTTTACCTATGAGGTAAATATTGATTCTGTTTATTGGACAATAGATGTCAGCCTTACCCCTAATCCTGAGTTGTTTGGCACGGTATTGGCTGAAAAGATATATGAAAAGATAGGAATGAGAATAAATAAAGAGTTTGATCTGGTAAAAGCCATCTTTAAGGCTCAGTACCTTGGTTATCAGGAAATAACAGTAGAGATGAAGGTTGTGGATAAATCAAAACGCCCGCTTATCCCACCTATGATGAAAAAAGAAACCTCTTCCCTTTCCCTTCCCCCTACCCCTTATAAATTCCTTGATTATTATGAAATTAATGACACAGATATCTATTTTGGTAGAAAAAAAAATATCTCACGGTTCTTAGGGCATATATTAAATAATAAGCTCTTAGTAATATATGGAGAATCCGGGGTAGGAAAAACATCCTTAATGAAGGCAGGACTGATTCCCAGATTAGAGCCAACGATTATCCCTATCTACATCAGATGTACGGATAATCCATGTGCAGCAGTTAAAAATGCAATTATTGACTGCTGCAAGCTATCACTGGATAATCCAGAGGCCACTTTACTTGAAGTCTTTAAGCATACTGAAACCAAAAAATGTATGATATTCATCGATCAATTTGAGGAATTTTTCAAAAGATCTGAACGAAAGATAAAGGATCAATTCATCAATGAATTAATGGAATGTGTTTGTACCTCTACGGTAGATGCAAGGTTTGTCATAGGTATCCGTCGGGATTTCTTTGTGGAATTAGGCAGCTATCGAGAAGAGCTTCCGGAGTTATTCAGCTCTGCATGGGAGCTGTTAAAGTTGACAGAGATTGAGGCAAGGCAGTCGATAAGCGGTCCGGCTAAATTATTTAATATTGATTATGATCCGGAATTATTGGATGAATTGGTTAAGGACATCACTGAGGAAAGCAATCTCATTCACCCTATTCATGTTCAGATTCTATGCAATCGTCTGGTAGAAACATTAGACAAGTCAGCCTTAAAGGATAGATTGCCGCAGAGGATTTCGTACCAGACATATAAGGAACTCGGTGGTGCTCAAGGGATAATCTCTGATTATTTAGAGACATCGCTGGAAGAGTTTCCAGCTGGCAAAAAAGAATATGCCCGGGATATCTTAAAGATGATGACAACATCCTATGAGATTAAAACATTAGTCACATCCGAGGATATTCTTATGACCCTGAAGATTGATCCGGATATCTTAGAGGAAATATTATCTGCCATGGTTGAACACAGACTTCTCAGACGAATTCGTGGCAAGTCGTATGAATTGACCTCAGACTATCTGGCAAAGAGCGTTACAGAGAAATGGCTGACAGACAAGGATATGGAAATAAAAACAACTATGGAGAATATTTATGTTGCCTTTGAGGATTGGAAGCAACACCGCTGGTTGATGAATATTCCCAGATTTGGCAAAACTTATCTTTATCGAGAAGATATTTCTATTGAGCAGGAAGCATTTGAACTGCTACTGCGAAGCTCCTTGAAATTTTCTTTTCCTGCATGGTATTGGGCAATAAATATTCCAAGGGAAATAGTTATTGCCATTATTACAGAGATGATTCAGCAGGTTAGCGTTGAAGGATTACAAACCATTGTGGAGATGATGGATAAGGATGGCAGTCGAATTGTGGGACATCTTATGTGTCGACTTGAAGATCCAAACCCTCTTATCCGTGAAAAAACAGCTGAACTTTTGGGCAGGATAAAGGATAATAGGGCAACAGATGCCTTGCTGGCACACTTAAATGATATTGATTGGCGCGTTGCTCGGGCAATAGGGATTGCCTTGGGTAAGATTGGTGATGCCAGAGCATTTAAGGCTTTTTTAACCAGACTTGATGACCCTGATTGGCGAATACGAAAGGCATCAGCATCAGCCTTGGGGATGCTGAAAGACCCGGAGGCTATAGATTCATTGCTTGCCAGACTCAATGACCATGAAAATGAGGTCAGACGGGCAGTAGCTATTGCCCTTGGTGATATTGGTGATGTCAAGGCATTTAAGCCATTGCAGCGAAGACTGAATGATTCTGATTCTGATGTTCGGGAGGCAGCTGTTATTGCCCTTGGAAACCTTGGAAATATAGAGTCTTTTGATTCTATTATATCAAAAGCAGGTGATCCTGACTGGCGGGTAAGGGATGCTGTGGCAACTGCCTTAAGTAAGGTTGGCGGGGCAAGATCACTTGATCCGCTTCTTGAAATGCTTTCTGATTCTGATTCTGATGTGAGAAAGGCTGTGGCAAAAGCACTTGGTCTGCTTGGGATTAAAAAAGCCATTGAACCACTTTTAGATAAGCTCAATGATTCAGATTGGTGGGTGAGGGAGGCTGCTGCTAATGCCTTGAGTGGTTTTGGTGATCCGCGAACATTGGCACCACTACTGGCAGGATTAAATGACCCTGATTGGCGTGTCCGTGAGGCTGCGGCTAATGCCCTGGGAAATATGGGTGGTCAAAATGCCTTTGATGCCTTGCTGCAGGGGTTGGATGATCTGGACTGGCGAGTAAGAAAGGCATCAATTGATGCCCTTGGCAAACTTGGTAATTTTAAGGCAGTAGAGCCATTGGTTGCTAAATTTTCAGACTCTGATTCAACCGTGCGGGCAAGCATTGCTACTGCCCTTGGAAATCTTGGCGATCCAAATGCCATAGAACACCTACTTCATGGAATTGATGACACAGTGGAAGATGTCCAGATTGCCTGTTTGGCTGCCCTACGAGCAATTGATAGAAAACTCTACAAGAGATCCTCTGATAAATGGGGAAAGTAAGATGATGAGTGAAAATCATAAATACCTTATCCTTGGCGGGGTAGCATTTTTATGGATGTTAATGATGTTGGTTGTACTTTGCCTTGGAAATAATCATGAGCTGCAACCACAGACAAGGAATACCTTTGTTGTATTTAAGCAGAAATCTTCTGCCTTGATTGATATAAATACAATGATGCCTGCAAATAGATTAATCTCAACCGAATTTTACTCTTCTCCCAACCCATATACTCATAGATATATTAAAACTGAGGATAGCTCCTTGTATACCTCAAGTTCAAGGCTTGGCGAAGGGGATGGGGAATATTCAGGATTTTATCGGGGTATGCTCTGGTATAATTCGGTATTTAATCAGTATGAAGGCAGGGACTGGTTGGGAAGATAGGGAGGAAGAAGAGCAGGAGACAGAAGAAGTATGGAGGAAAAGATGATGCTTACAGAGAAAGTTCATCCAACTATTAGAATTCGCAAAGGTGACTTAGAAAATCGTCCTGCTTTACAAAACAATGAATTTGACCTTAACTCTGCGGCAGCTAATCCATTGCGAATGGACCCGCGATATAGTCTTAGTATGCAGACAATAGGACACATGGAACGACTATCGAAGGCGAGGTTTATTGCAACAGATACAGCTCCAGCTTTTGATCCGGCAAGGTTTGATAAAAAGGATGAGGATACCAGCCGAGCTATTGCCCTTAGCGTTTTTGCAAGTAGTGAGATTGAGGGAGAAGGTATTTCTGCTGATTATATCGAGGCTTTTGTTACAGCACATACTGAGCCAGGCGAGATGGTTGATGCTGAACTTCGGGAGCGGATTCAAATACATAGGGACATCTATGATACATACTTCTGGGCTCTCTCAATTCACGACATGAGCCAAGTTTTAACATATGACTTTGTGCTTGAGGCTCACCGTCGAATGTTTCACAATGCTAAGGGGCAAGCAGCTGGACGCATCAAGGATAAAGAGGTTCGAATACATTGGCACCGACGGGATGGTATCATGGTTGATGTACCGACTGTTTCAGCCGAGCGGGCAGAAGAGTTTCTTCGTGCTCTTTGCAACAGAACTGTCAAGTCGTTCAGGGTTGCACAAGAATTTGCAGAAGCCTCAATGTTGTTGGCAACCGCTGAGTTTGCATGTGATTTTCTTGCAATTCATCCATTTTTAGATGGCAATGGTCGGCTGGCTCGCCTTCTTTCAACATATCTGCTTGAGAAGGGAGGTTATCATTTTGCTCGTGTATATCCGCTTGATCAAATAGTTTTAGACAGTCGTGCAAATTATTATGAAGCACTTAATACCTCTCAACGATACTGGCACTCTTCACAAGAAGACTTGACACCCTGGATTAATTATTTTGTAGGGGCAGTTTTCGAGCAGTGGGAGAGAGCATTTCGACGCATTCGGAATCAAAGGGGTAATTATTAAGGTAACTACTTATTCCACGAAATGCACGAAAGGCACGAAAAGAATACAATTTCGGGGACGGTTCACCTTTGTTTGAAAGCTTGCGGTTAGTTGAGAGTGCAATATTCCCCCTTAGAAAAGGGGGTTAGGGGGTTGTATTCTGTAGATGATGTCTCCTTGCCCGAAAGGAATCATATGAAAAACGATGAAAGTGA
>JAZDHC010000195.1:0-4888 GCA_043806395.1 Candidatus Desantisiibacteriota bacterium
GTAGTGTCAACTCTCAAGTGTCGGATAAATAAAGATAGATTCCTGCCTGCGCAGGAATGACAACTCGGTGATTGTTGTCATTCCTGCGAAAGCAGGAATCCAGAATATTTGTTGCGACATGTCAAAGTTGACGCGACACTACCAATAACCTCAGCTTCTAAATAACCTGTGGAATTATCCAAAATTATGGGAACACCAGTTATCCCGGGTTTGTAGTTTATACTCTTGAATTTATCTACTTCCCTACCCGATTTAAATCCGAAATGTCCTATGAATTCAAGTGGTGTCTCTTTGGCTAAAATTGAGATGGCAAAGTATAAAAAGCATACCACACAGTAATGAAAAAATCAAGGATTTTCTTTGGCACAAACCGCAATACTGTTCGGAATGTTTTGGCATGATTTTTGCTTATGCCATTAAAACACCGTAACTCATTAAGGTTGTCAATTGCTTTTTCTTTTCTCCTCTCCTCTCTCTGTCTTAACCTCGCCCCCTGCAACCAATCGCTCAAAACTAAGGCATCCGTCGCATTTGATCAAATATTTACGAACAGAAAATAATCCAGCAATGGCAAGCACACCAATAGCAATATCGTAAATTCCTGTGGTAGAAAGCAATAGTTTTCTGGCAATGACAAAAGCTAATATCTCAGGCAAAAGTTCTATCTTCCGCCGAATCATCATGACCGCCATCTCTAAACCTATGACCAAAAGAAAAAGATTGCTCATGATTATCTCAAAGGTTGAGTGGAATTCACCCCATGAGGTAACATGGTGTTGAGCGATTAACCCGATAAACATCACCAGTCCAAAGATAACAATGGCAATAATCATCAGCCCTAAAAATATCTCCAGCCAGAATAATATTTTGTTGATAATTTTCATCTTGTTTTTCCCTCCTTTGTCCTGCAAGAGGACAGGTATTTTTGTTTGTCAAGTATTCAGACAACTTATTGCCAAATATTTTATTTGACAGCACGGAATTCCTTTTCTATCCTTTCCAGCAGAAACACTTTCATTAGCGATTGATATGGTATATCGCGTTTATTTGCTAAAAGTTTCAAATGTGCTATAAGAAATTCAGGTAATCTAATGGATACAGTTTTCACAGAAGGCTTCAAATTTGCAAATACCACTTTTTTACCTTTTGAATAATCAATATATTCGGTAGAATCATGCGTTGACCAAAATTCAAATTCTTCTTCTTCACTTCTAAATTCAGGAATTTTTTTTAAATTATTCATTGATAGCACCTCTTCTCTTTTTTGTTCATATCCCTTGCTGAAATAATCCTTATCTTATCACCTCTTATGGTGAATATAATAAAAAGCAAACGGTCTTTATCTGTTTTTCCTAAGGCAAAATACCGTTCTTCAAATATTGAATGCGTTTCATCCGGCTGAACAATAAGTGGCTCCTTGAAGAAAATTTCCTCACATTCAATATGAGCAACCTTATGTTTCTCCCAATTCTTATTCGTATTTCCTTCATCCCATTCAAAACCTTTAAGTTGTGAAAATTTTTTCATGAAAAATCCCTCTTATTGTATATGATTATTGTATACAACTATCGTACATTTGTCAAGAGAATTTTCAAGCAAACCAGAGGCAAATGCATCTGAATCTCTCCATGGAATATAGCCTGAGTAGTTACCTGTGGACAATATAAAATCTACAGTCCGTCTTGCTGCAATGACTATTCCTATGACTATGTTCGCATTGAATTTGCGAAGCCGGGATATAGCCCAGTTCCACCTTCAACACCTCACGGAAGTATTGGATAGCCGTCTCAAGTACCACCCAAGTGCTTCGTTTACAACACCTTGAACCCCGATAACTGGCTATAGCCGATAATGCCCTTGAGGTCATCATATTGGATATTATTCTCTCTGTGTCAGAGAGTGGGGTGGCTTTTAGAATAACGGATACAGCTATCCCACAGGCTATAGCTGCCCCATCTGTCCCATAAAGACCACAGAATCCCCCGGGAATGGTCTTCCCTCGTTTAATTGTCTCCAGAATTTCATCATCCCCTACCTTGCCGGTCAAATTCTTATATGCAGCTACCAACACACCAGCAATCATGTAGTGATGCTCAGGACCCATCATGTGTATCTTTGGATGTTTCATGATGGTATTGGCCATCTCCAGTGGATTAGTAGATTTTGATGAGCTGACCAATTGTGCCGTGTTCATTCTGTCATTATAAACTCAAAGCTACTCGGAATGTCTCCATACCAACCCTATCAATAGTTTGACCAATGCGTTCCCCGTGTTTCGCATGATCACGGAAATAATTGACAATTTTATTCACCATCTCAAGGGCATCATCTGTGCAAAGATTTTCTGCAACGATTTCTGACAAGCGTGGACGAACTCCACCTGACCCGCCAGCCATTACTGTCCATCCCTTTGGCTTACCCACAAGTCCAATATCCTTGATGCATGTTTCTGCACACTGATTTATACAGCCGCTGACACCCATCTTCAGTTTACCCGGCAACTCCATACCATGATATTTCTCGTCAAGCTTCATCCCAATGCTAAGGCTATCCTGCTTGCCAAGTCTACAGAATGTAGTGCCGGGACATACCTTTACACTTCGCACACAAAATCCGACAGCTGCACCTGGCTTCATGCCTAAATCCTGCCATACAAAATCAATATCATCCTCTTTGATACCAACCAAAGCTATACGGGTTGCACTCGTAAGCTTTACTGCTGCACAATCATACTTCTCAGCTACATCAGCTAATTTACGCAACATTGCTGGCGTTATCACCCCGCACGGAAGATGTGGAACCACCGCATAAGTCTTTTCATCCTGTTGCAAGATTGCACCCTTCTCACCATCTTTAAGCATAATGTTTATTCTCCTTTTACCATAATTGACAAGCGAGACGCTTGTCCTACCGACAAGACGGACAAGAATGTCCATCATCTGTTTCCACCTGAACCCTATCCCTATCCTTTAATTCCTGCAGTTTCCCCTTGTTCCAGCCAGACACCTTGCTAAAATAACCTGTTACCCGAGTGATCTGCTCTACATCCTTGCCTTGGATAGTCTGGTTAAGGAGAAATTCCAGATTGTGCTTACCGATTACTTCAGGGGTAAAATGGGTTAAGGTTTCAAATCGTTTATTTCCAACGAGAAATCCAGTTTTACCCTCACGATCCTCTTCCTTCCATTCAAACTCATTTAGATGATTCACCAAATAATCAACAAATTCCTGAACGATCATCTATGCTCACCTCCTTTTATTTGCTCCATCATCTCATTAAACCTCGCCTCACCCAAGCACTCTTTGGCTGACTTGCACCATTGAATACAGGATGGGGCATTTTCCTTATAAACCATGGTTTTACACTTAGGGCAGCGACCCTTAAGCTCATCTGAAAACATCTCCACCATATACCCACATTGAGGACACTTATATAAGGCAGCCGTTAGCCACCGACTATCTTGACCAGGACAATTATTAACCATTTCATCACTTCCTTTCTCCATTAATCCCGATTACAATCTGCGATAAAAGAATGTTTTTACCACTTTGAGCCAATGCTGTTTCTACCATGTGCTGCAACCCAAAACAGCAGGGTACCTCCATGTGAATAACCACAATGCTTCTCAGGTTTGACTGCCTGAATATACCTGTCAGCCTTTGCAGATATAACACTTGGTCATCCAATTTTGGACAACCAATAACCACAGCCTTGCCTTTGAGAAAATCCTGATGGAAATTGGCGTAGGCAAAGGGAACACAATCAGCGGTAACAATCAAATCAGCCCCATCAAAATATGACGCTCCAGGAGAAACTAAAGCCAGTTTTACCGGCCACTGAGAAAGCATTGAGGACGCGATTACCGATTGGGATGAACCCGTAACATCTACCTTCCAGCTCATTGCTTTTGCCGAAGGACAACCACAAGGTTGAGAATGGAGGTGGAGATTAGCAGCCTTCTTATCAAATGCCTCAACCTCCCGTTCCTCAATAATAATCGCCCCCTGTGGACATTCTCCAAGGCAAGCACCCAACCCATCACAATATTTCTCAACTGTCAATCGGGCTTTCCCATCCACAATCTCAATTGCTCTCTCAGCACAAGCTGACACACAAAGCCTACAACCATTACATTTTTCCTCATCAATCCTGATAATATTTCGCTTCATTTCATATCACCCCCTGCTTTTTTCAGGCAATCTTCACAGACACCATAAAGGTACGCCTGCACCTCTTCCACCTTGTTTCCGTCAAACCAGCCTTGTTTGGACACCGGACACTCAACATTAACATCAAGTATTTTTTCGCATTGCTTGCAGAAAAAATGGTGATGCATTTTGGGATTTGGGTCAAAGCAAGCCTTGTCCCTGTGAATAGAAAGCTCCTGAATCTCACCGGCACCTTTCAGTAATTCTAAGGTCGAATAAATCGTTGCCTGAGAAATGGTAGGGTATTTTTCTTTTAATCCCTTATAAATCTCATCCACCGTTGGATGGGTACAGGTATTTTCTAAGAATTCCAGCACAGCCAGCCTCTGAATAGTGAGAACAATACCCTTTTGTTTTAATTTGGCAATAATCTCTTCCATAATTCCTCCATTCTTTTCTATGATATAATTATTATAACATAATAATTATTTTTTGTCAATAATTATTTTAATCTTTTGGTAATTACTTTTGTGTTTCTGAATGAGAATTCCAAATATCTTGACTTTTTGTCCTGATTATGATATAGTTAGGACTTACACAAAATGAGAAAATGGTGTTTTGCGAGTCCTACGATAATAATGTAGAGGAGGGCTTCAGCCCTCCAATGGATGGAAGGCTGAAGCCTTCCGCTACTTGTGGACGGCAAATGAGAGAGTGCCTACACATATAGTGTTATTGA
>JAZDHC010000196.1:0-2423 GCA_043806395.1 Candidatus Desantisiibacteriota bacterium
ACACACTCCTTCCTTTACAATCCGTATCTCTTCATCGGTCAAGTTGTAAAGTTGATACACCATCTGGTCAATCTCCTGCTCTAATGCCTTTACCTGCGACTGCTTCGGCGGATTACTTGGATAATCCTCGGATTGGGTGAGGGGGAGGATGCGGTTGACTAATTCTATAAACGGCTTTTGCTCCTCAAAAGAAATTCTACAAATAGGTAATTGTTCAACGAATATTTTACTCCACTGATTAGTTCCTTGTCCTGTTGATGAGGATACTTTATCTAAATACCACTCCAGTGTTTTTGAATTTAACAATGCAAGTAAATATTTATTCAGTCCTTCGTTACTTGTCATTATGTAGGCAGGTGCTGTTACATACATTCGTTTTGTATCAAGTGCAAACGCTGGTTTATCAGAGATTGATAACCAAACTAATTTTTCTTTTTCAAAAACTGGATGATAGGCAATGTTATCTTGAAAGTCATACCAGGTATAGTCTCCAGGCTTTCTTCCCTCCCATTTTCCGTTTTTATCTTCATTCCAGTCATTTGGTTTTGGTTCAAGTTTTTTCCGAAATCTATTTAAGTGATTTGTAATTGCAGGATATTTTTTTGTGTCAAACCCTCTTCTGGTAAAAATTACATAATTATCATTCTTGTTAGCCAGTAGCAAGTGCAACACTACTTGTCTGTGTTATGCTCTCAATGGTTCTTTTCCTGCTCATTTTATGTATTATAGCAATATTATGTCTTGCAGTCAATAGAAAAATGTGTTAGGCACAAAGCAGTAGCTATGGGAGAGCTGGCGGACTTCTGAAGAACGAAAATCGCCAGTCGTCTTCATCAGGCGAAACAAAGGCTACTAATGCTGCGTCCTTTCCTCCACCACGGCTAACATTCAAATACCATGCAATAAAATTTCTCTGCATAGTGCGGGCACTCTCAATGGAGGTTTCTTTTTTCAGATGGACAATCAGGATGTCTATCTTGTGTTCACTATCAGTGTATTTACCAATACGCTCCAGAGCGGTGATATGTTGTTTATACGCATCTGGAATATAATTCCCCTGATAGGTAAATTTATCTTCCTCAATCTGATTGAGAAGATTTTTTGCAAACAGGATGAATCTGCCTTTATCAAAGGTATCTTCAAATGTGTTTTTAATAAGCTGTTGTGCTTGTTGCTTATCCATAGTTACTCCTCTGGTAATCTTTTTGGCTGATTGAGAAAATTATCTTTTGAAACAACGGATTTCCCCAATCTTTTTTCCAACTGTTTTCTGGCATTTCCAGCAATATCTCCGCCAGCTTTAGCGTCGGATTTCAATTTAGGCACGCCCTGTGAATCTTCTGTGCGGTGGATTTCGGTAGTGGCTCGTTCGCCGAGCATAGTAAAAATCAATTCAAAGTCATCCATATGATCTCGCAGATTCTCTCGTTTTAATCCCTTGAGATTTTTATACTCTGAGGGTGTAACCCCAAAGGTTGCTTTTGATATTTCTGCGGTGAGGATTTCATAATCTCTTTGTTCTTTTGCCCCGCGATTTTGCCATTCATCGGTTAGTTCCTCACGGATGGCAATGCCCCGCATTCTTTTTTCAATCCAGTCATCAGGATACCCTTTGAGTTTATAAAGCATTCGCGTTCTTTTGGTGGCAAGCTCCGGGTTTTCAATCTCCTGCATTCGTTCATAGCCAACCTTAGCCAACCATCGTTTGAAAGGTTCAGCCTTGGGAGAAGGGATAGACTGGATGATGCGGAAGATGCCTTCGGTGTTGGCACAGTCGGTTTCTCTCATTTTTCCATCAGGGGCAAGCAATTTCAACCGGTGACAATTTGTCACCGGTTCACTTCCCTCATCCCGCAACCTCTGGGAAAGTTTATTCCAATATTTTCTTGCCATTAAATCATGAGACTGATCTGTTAATACTTGCACAACATCCACAACCGAAAACCACCACTCATTATTATGGATTGTTTTCCTTATTTTTCTCCCCTTGAACAAAGCAATTTGGGCATGGTTCAAAACAGGGTAACAAATTGGGGTGGTATATTTTCCTAATTCCCCCTTAATAAAGGGGGTTAGGGGGTTGTAATTCTCTGTACTATCTGTGACCTTGTGATGAACAGTTTTGAACCATGCCGCAATTTGAGTTGTTTCCATATCATCCTCCTGTTAGATACATTGATAAAATAACCTCTCGTTTGCCAGAGGTCTGCTGATTATGCCCTGCATAATGTTCCTCAAGAAGTCGCTCGGGTATATTGGTTTGGAGTGTTGCCAGCACCTTAAACGGATTCATCAAATCCTGTTTAAGTTCATTGAGTGTTTTAAGCGTTTCCTTTATGGTTTGTTTTGGCAAACCGCCTTCTTCAATCCGGGTAAAAACCTTTTTCAGGTATAATTCTTGTTCATCGGTAAATTGCTTTGTG
>JAZDHC010000197.1:0-4953 GCA_043806395.1 Candidatus Desantisiibacteriota bacterium
ATGTGTAAGATAGAGATTTGCCACTAAGACACCAAGACACTAAGAAAACACTAAGAATATCTTCCTTTGTGTATTCCTTCGTGCCTTTGTGCCTTTGTGGCTAATCCTTTCCACTTTCCACAAGATATTGAGCAGTTACGATACAAACGCACTTTGAAACCAGAAAAGGGGAAAACAAACATCCCTTATGTCAACTTATTTAATGGCTTGCATATACCTCATCAGCCATTTCCTTTGCTTTTTGTCTGGCTACCCGCACCCTGTCTGTTTCGGTTAAGACTTGTTTTCGCAGACGAATGCTTTTGGGTGTAACTTCTAAATACTCATCCTCAGTTATAATCTCCAACCCCCTCTCCAGTGTTAATTCTATTGGTGGAGTCAATTGGATGGCTATATCTGAGCTTGAAGCTCGCATGTTGGTGAGTTGCTTGCCTTTAATAGGATTAACAGTCAGATGGTGACCCTTGGAGGTACTGCCAATAACCTGTCCCTTGTAAACCTCTACGGTTGGTCCTATAAACAAAACACCTCGCTCCTGAAGATTAGCCAGAGCATTTGCTGTTGTTTTGCCAGTTTCTCCGGAAATCATGGAGCCAGTGTTGCGTTTTTCGATCTCACCAGCATACGGCTTAAAACCAATCGTTTCACTGCATAAAATCCCCTCTCCCTTAGTATCCACAACAAATTCATTGCGATAACCCAGAAAACCGCGAGTTGGGACTTGGAAAACCAATCGAATATGATTTTGTTCTGGTTGCATTTCCAACATTTGTCCCTTTCTTTTGGAAAGTTTTTCGATGATAATACCAACAGATTCTTGTGGAGAGTCAATAGTAATTTTTTCAAACGGTTCATGTCTCACACCATCTATTTGTTTAAGAATTGCCTGTGGTTGAGAAACCTGAACCTCGTAGCCCTCCCGTCGCATATTCTCTAATAAAATAGCAACATGCAGCTCACCCCGTCCATAAACCTTAAAATAATCCATAGCCGAAAAATCTACTTTTAAGCCCACATTGACCTCTAATTCTTTTTCCAATCGTTCTCTGATTTGACGGCTGGTGACAAACTTTCCGTCTTTTCCAGCAAAGGGAGAACTATTGACTAAAAAGCTTAAAGAAATGATTGGCTCATCGATTTTAATAGCTGGTAGAGGCTCTTGATTTGCATCATCACAAACCGTATCTCCGATATAGATTCCCGGCAACCCAGCTATCATGACAATATCTCCACAGGCAATGGATGATACCTCTTTTTTTTGCATGCCTTCAAAGGTAAATAATTTAGTAATACTACCAGTGATGTTCTCCTCTGATTGTTTTTTAATAAAAACCTTATCTGCGGTTTTTAATGATCCTTGATAAACGCGGCCAATGCCCAGACGACCAAGGTAATTATCATAGGCTAAATTAAATACCTGTAATGCAAAAGGTAAATTTTCATCAACATGTACTGGCAAAACTTTTTCCAAAATCGTATCTAAAAGCGGGGTAAGATCATTAGATTCATCGCTTAATTCCTTTTTAGCAATGCCTTGCCGAGCAATGGCATAAACAGTTGTAAAATCCAATTGTTCGTTGTTGGCACCCAAATCCATAAAAAGTTCGAGCACTCTTTCATGTGTCCATTCTGGCCGAGCTGCCAATTTATCAATCTTATTGACGACCACAATCGGTTTCAATCCCAAGCCTAATGCCTTTTTCAAGACAAATTTGGTTTGGGGCATTGGACCCTCCTGAGCATCAACCACTAAAAGCACAGAATCAATACACCGTAAAACCCGTTCTACCTCTGAACCAAAGTCTACATGACCAGGGGTGTCTACAATATTAATCTTGGTTTCTTTATAGAAAACCGAGGTGTTTTTGGAATAAATGGTAATGCCCCTTTCCTGCTCCAGAGCATTAGAATCCATACTCACCGTATCATCAGTAACCATACCAGTTTGACGCATTAAAGCATCAGTCAAAGAAGTCTTGCCATGATCAACATGGGCAATAATAGCGATATTCCTAATTTCCATTCTTTTTCTTTTCTCCTCTTTTGGACATAATATGCACGAAGGGGCGGTTTGTGAACCGCCCCTATATCAGAGTATTATACCTTACAATATCATATAAGTCAAGTAAAAAAACCAAAAAACAGCAAATAGGCTATAGGCTGTAGGAGGGAAATAATGCGTGACCATGTTTAGAAGGTTTTTGGTGACTTTCAACCTATAGCCTATAGTCTATAGCCTAAACAACTTGAATATTTACACCTACACAACACTAAATCTCCCCATCTTCTGATATTTTTCATATCGCTTCTCCAGCAGGGTAGGGATGTCTATAACCTTTAGCTTGTTCAAGTGTTTGTTTATCGCTTTTCTAATCTTTTGAGCAGCTTCATCATGGTTGCGATGTGCCCCACCATGAAATTCTGAGAAATTCTGGGAAATTCTGGGGACAGGAAATTCTGGGGACACAATACTAAATTACAGCATCAAACAAAATTAAGTATTGTGTCCCCAGAATTTCGGTCCCCAGAATTTCGAACTGTGATGAGAAGCTTCGGTTTAGGGAAATAGTGTGTCGCTTTGCGGGCATCGCCATCGTATGATGGTCAGATTGTTTGGCTCTTTTCATTCTTTCGTCCTCCTAACCATAAAAATAACCTGCTCCATGGCAGGTTCATTTTCCTTGTTAGTCTTTACATTACGGTCTTTTTGTTTTCTTCTGGCTTACCGGACTATCTCATTTTAGGAAACTTAAGTTCTTTATGCCAAATGCCAAGACTTGATAACGATCAGATACACTCATACTTTTATCTCTTTCCCTGTTGTTAAAATTTCCCGAACATATGGATTCGTTTTGTCAAATTCAGATTTTTTAAGGGGATGAGGTTCTATCCGTGTATCAACCCTTCGCCCTAATCTCATTAGTTCGAATTGAGCATCAAAGACATCAGGCACCCACTCTTTAGCAATAATTGCTAAGTCTATATCACTATCTTCTTGTTGATTTACTTTAGCATAAGATCCATAAAGATACACCTGCTCAAACGATATATGAGATTCTCGAAGCAGATTAAGATATTTATTAATAGTGCTCATGATTATTTTTGTATCTGTCCCTTGAGCCATAATCGCAACTCCTTTATCTTGGCAATATTTGTTTCTGAATACTCCTTTGTACACTTCTTGTAAAATTCATATTTGTAATCTGGATATCGGACATTGATGTTAAATGTTGTTATTCGCAAAAGGGTATCTTTTTGTTCTTCAGTCAATAATAAATCCGTTTTTTCTGCCAATCGCAGCAACTGATGTATCCAAGGAGGATTATCATCTACTGTTTTTACATAATACGCCTTTAACAACTTTTCAATAATCAGATGCCCAATAAATAATGCCCATAAATAATCGGTGCTTTTGACTAAATTTTCCATAGTCTTAAAATCTATATCCGATGAACCGACCCAATATTCAATTAATTCCTTTTTTGTCATAACCTCACCTTATTATAATTTTCTCTCCAAATCAAGCAACTAATTTTTCTACATAAGACTTGTTGGGTGGTGTCCCAGAATAACTCAAATAAGCAAGAAACAATAAAATAACAGGGGTAATTATGTTACTTCCTTTTCCCTTCGTCACACCTTTTCCTGTTCCCCCCTTTTTCTCTTTCATAATGAGAATTGCTTATTGAACATCTCTTCCATTTGATACGAACAAGATTGTGCTATGCAGAGATATTCTGTTACTACCTCATTCAGCTTGGATAGTATTTGAGACAGCATCCCTGATGCGGGTATGCCCTGTTTTTCTACCTCTGCTACAATGTGTAGGCAAGAAACAACAGACAGCCAGTAAAGCATGTCCTCAAGGCTTTCCTTGTGAATGTACCAGATCCCTTGGTATTGGTTTATCTGGAGATAGTCCCGAACCTCTGATTGCTCAAACAGTTGTTTGAAATTGAGAGCAATATTATTGCTGGCATCAGGTTGATTCATTCCTGTTTTTGCCTTTGTGTATGATGAATAATCAAACCAGTCAGAATTTCGAACCAATATCCTGATCAATAGCATTTCCCTTGATGCTGTCTGATAATCGACACCAAACATCTCAATTGCCCGGATAATCCCCTTGCTTAACTGCCACCTGTCAATCAATTCAACGCTTTCTGTGGCATTTTTGCCCAGTTTGTGGACAATAAGCCATAACAACAATATTCTCCAGCCTTTTCCGTCTTTTCCGTCTTTTTTGTCCGATTCAGAAGAGATATGTAGATAAATATTCATAATCTCCTGAAAAATAGTGTCCTCATCTTGCGATTCTGTGCCTTTATGCCTCTGTGACTTTTCATCAAATAACCGCTGGATGATAGTTAAAAGCCTCTCCATCTCTTAGTGATAGGAATTTGCTTTTCTGCCCATTTTAGATAGGTGTGTAATATTCTGTCACTATTAGAGAAAAGTGAATGTTGGTATATAGTTTCTGAATTATAGCATATGATTAATTATTTTGTCAAGTGAAAAATTGGCGGAAACTTGAGAAGCTTGAGGAGAGCGTTGCATAAGCTATATCCCTATAAAAACAAGGAGTTACAACAAAAATAGACCTGAAATCCTGCAAAAACCCCAACTTGACAAATGTCGCAAACTGTTGACATGCTTGATGTAATATGTGAGACAATTTCCTCCAAATTGCTAAAATTTGCCAAAATTAGCTGAATTTAGCCGTTATATGGACTATGAATATCGAAAATTATGTCAAGTTTTCCTATAACTATAAGAATTGCAAGGAGTTAGAAATGGCATGTTTTTGTGTCAAGAGAAAAGGAGACATTCTGGTTAGTTACCTCTCTGCTTGATGCAAAGAAGTATCCGGTTCAAGAGATTAAGATGCTATACAAAAAGAGATGGAAAGTAGAGGGACTAATTGAAGAAATAAAGATATGGCTGAGTGCAGAT
>JAZDHC010000198.1:0-8556 GCA_043806395.1 Candidatus Desantisiibacteriota bacterium
CATGTTTCCGTTTGCACAGGTTGGAATAATTTGCTGTTGTTTTGAGACAGAAAACAAGTTTCTTATGCCAACTCACTAATCTATTATTCTTAGAAAGAGATTTACACTTGAGGGATAGAATACATGAGTAATTTTATTACAAATAATAAAGCAAAAGACTTGAAAGTTCGCCTTATCGAACTTATCAAGAAAAGCGAGAAATTAAAATTTTTGGTTGGTTTTTTCTATTTTTCCGGAATCAGGGAATTGTATAAGGGATTAAAGGAAAATCCGAATCAAAAAATCAAGATTTTAGTAGGTCTGAATGTTGATACTGCTAATCATAGAATGATTGAATTTGCGGATCAAAATGATCGATTATCTGATGAGGAGAAGACATACAAGTTTTTCCAGTCTGTAAAGAAGTCCCTGAATACTGAAAATTTTGACACAAAGGAATTTTATGAACAGGTAAGATTTTTTATTCAATTGATATTGGATGAAAAATTAATAATTCGCAAGACATTTCGTCCTAATCATGCAAAACTATATCTGTTTAAGCTGGAAGAGGGGCAGGTAGGCAGAAAAAATCTGTTTATTACAGGCAGCAGTAATCTAACCAGAGCAGGCTTATTGACGCAGGAAGAATTCAATGTTGAAATTAGCGATTTTGGCTTTGAGGATGCGGAAAAATACTTTGACGACTTATGGGATGAGTCGGTAAAAATAACCGAGCATGAGGTATCAAGGAAAAGGCTCATTGAGATAGTTGAAAAGGAAACGCTTATCAAGGAGATTACCCCTTTTGAGGCTTTTGTTATAGCCCTGAAAACCTACCTTGATTCATTTGAGTATCGCGAGGTTAGACAATCATTGATTGAAATACTGGAAGAAAACGGTTATACTCCGTATCAATATCAGTTAGATGCTGTCAAACAGGCATTGGCAATTATAGATAACAATAACGGCGTGATCATCGCTGATGTTGTTGGTTTAGGAAAGACAATTATTGCCTGTTCGGTTGCCAGAGAGCTTAAAAAACGAGGCATAGTTATCTGTCCTCCCGGGATTATTGGTGATAGGACAAAGTCTTGTGGATGGAAAAAATATATCGAAGAATTTGGTCTTTCGCGTGATGGATGGGAGGTGTGGTCACTGGGCAATCTGGAACACATTGCAGAATTTGTCAATAAGCATAAGGATATTGAGGTCATAATTATTGATGAAGCACACCGCTTCAGGAATCAGGATACCAAAGACTATGAAATCTTAAAGAATATCTGCCGTAATAAAACTGTAATCTTGCTTACTGCAACACCCTTCAATAACCGTCCGGGCGATATTCTCTCGTTACTCAAGCTGTTTATTACCCCTAAAAAATCATCGATTACATTAGAAAATAACCTTGCAGATAAATTTAAAACCTTCAGGGGAACATTTGAGAGGCTTGGCTATATCAAGAAATATTGGAATTCACCAAATGCCGATAAACTAAAAAAGGCACAAGCCTATTACGAAACCTTCTTTGGTGATAAGAATATCAATCTGGAAAGGGTCGCAAAAAGGTCGCATTATCTATCCAGGCAAATAAGAGATGTTATTGAGCCTGTGACTATTCGCCGTAACCGCCTTGATCTTCAAAATAATCCTTATTATAAGGATGAGGTTAAGGATCTTTCCAAGGTCAAGGATCCAAAGGAATGGTTCTTTGAATTAACAAAAGAACAATCTTTGTTTTACGATCAAGTCATCAGCCAATATTTTGGTGAGCCTGATGAGGGTGGTCAATTTCATGGTGCTATTTACAGGCCATTTGAATATGAGGTTAAAAAAGAGAAGATTGCCGAAGAAAAACTATCTGAAAAAGATAACCGCCAATTTATACAACAGAGAAACCTATATGACTTTATGCGACGATTGCTTGTAAAACGGTTTGAAAGCTCATTTGGCTCATTTGAGCAAAGCATAAAGAATTTCAAGCACATTACAGAGAACATATTACAATTTATTAAAAAAACAGGCAAGGGCGATTATAAAAAAGGTGAGTATATCTTGGATAGAGCACTCCTTGACAAAATTTATAATCTTGATTTAGAGGAAATTGAAAAATATCTATCCGAATATACCGAAAGGATAAATATCGGCGAATATCCAAAGAACCACAAAAGATATAAGATTAGCGATTTTGAGTATAAAGATGAATTTATTGAGCACATTGAATCTGACCTGAAACTTTTCGATCAAATTTTAGTCCAGCTATCTACCCTAAATTTGGTAAAAAATGATCCTAAAACAGATTGCTTATTGGAAAACATTAAAAAGGAAATAAAACAAAAGCCGATTGAAGGTGAGCCAAAGAGAAAAATCGTAATATTTTCTGAATACCTTGATACAGTTAAATATCTGACCCCGATTCTGAAGAAGAATTTTAATAATAGGGTTCTCATTGTTGCAGGCGATTTATCTGCACATAAAAATCTTGAAATAAACAAAAACTTTGACGCTTCCTATCCGGAACAAGAAGACAGCTATGATATTTTGCTTGCTTCTGACAAAATATCAGAGGGGTTTAACCTAAACCGTGCCGGACTTGTGGTCAATTATGATATTCCGTGGAATCCGGTAAGGGTAATTCAGCGTGTTGGGCGTATAAATCGTATCAGCAAAAAAGTCTTTAGCGAGCTTTATATCGTCAATTTCTTCCCTACAGAGAGAGGAGCAGAGCTTGTAAAGTCACGCGAGATTGCTGGCAATAAGATGTTTTTGATTCATAGCACGCTTGGTGAAGACGCTAAAATTTTTGATATTGATGAAGAACCAACGCCTTCCGGGCTTTTTAATAGGATTCAGCAGAATCCTGATGATCAGGAAGAAGAGAGTTTTTACACAAAGGCATTGAAAGAATTCTTAAAAATCAAAAAAAACAATCCTGAGCTTATCGCATCCCTGAAGAACTACCCGCCGCGAATAAAGGTAGCCAAGGAATATAGCGAAAACGAGCTTCTGGTATTTATTAAAAAAGGACGGCTGTATATCCATGGGCTTAGGTATGAAAATGAAAATAAAACTGATAGTTATCAGGCTGCTTTTGAGGAAGTTTTCGACAAGATTGCCTGCTCAAGCGATGAGGGGGCAATGCCTTTAAGTGATAGTTTTTGGGAGTCTTATGAAAGCATAAAGAAGCTCAGGGAACATCGCACTATCCCCCTAAATGAGCAAAGCTCTGAGCAAAAAGCCTTAAACAACCTCAAAACCTTTATTAACCATATTCATTCTGAAGATATAATACCACATAAAGATTTCTTGAGAACCCTAAGGGAAGACATATTGGATTATGGCACCCTATCAGATTTTACTTTACGCCGCATAGCCAATATGGAAAGCGTGAATGAGGCAAAACTTAAGAGAGCACTAATAGAAATCATCTCATTAAGAAATGAGCTTGGCGAGGATTATCTTGAAAAAGAAAAAGCAAGGCAGAAAGATTTACCTAAAGAAATCATCATTGCCATAGAAAATCAGGCTGGAAGGTAAGTTATGGAAAAAATAGCACAAAATAATTATATTGAATTTTTAGGTGAAATAAAAGAAAGGATTCGTCATGCCCAATATGATGCCTTAAAAGCTGTAAATAAACAACTTATCGTATTATATTGGGACATTGGCAGGATGATAGTTGAGCGTCAAAATCAGCATGGCTGGGGTAAGTCTGTGGTAGAGAATTTGGCAAAAGATTTACAAGTGGAGTTTCCAGGAGTACAGGGATATTCAAAAGATAATATGTGGCGTATGCGAAAGTTCTATCTGCAATATAAAGATAATGAAAAACTTGCACCAATGGTGCAAGAAATTGGATGGACTCATAATATTATTGTAATGGAAAGCTGTAAAGATATTCTTGAGCGTGAATTTTATATTCGCATGACACGCAAATTTGGTTGGACAAAAAATGTTCTCATTCATCAAATAGAAAATAAAACCTACGAAAAAACAATGCTGAATCAAACTAATTTCAGCAAAGCCCTCCCTGAAAAAATCCGCAATCAGGCAAAACTGGCTGTAAAAGATGAATATACCTTTGATTTCCTCGAACTTGGCGATGAACATAGTGAGCTGGAATTGGAACGGTCGTTAATGTCTAAGATTAACCGTTTTTTAATTGAAATGGGTGGGGTATTTGCATTTGTAGGCAATCAATTCCGGCTTGAAATTAATGGCAAGGAATTTTTTATCGACATCTTGCTTTACCATCGCCGATTAAAATGCCTTGTAGTCATTGAGTTGAAAATCGTAGAATTCAAACCAGAGCACGCCGGCAAGATGCAATTTTATCTTGCCGCATTGGATGATCTTGTAAAAATGAAAGAAGAGAACCCATCCATAGGTATTATCCTATGCAAAGATAAGGATCGAACAATTGTGGAATACGCATTGCGGGTATCAGAAAAACCAATTGGTGTTGCTACATATAAGATAACCACGCAGCTTCCAGTAAATCTTAAAAAAGAACTTCCGTCACCTGAACAAGTGGCAAGGTTAATGGAAGAAATATAAATTTGGGGAGCAGTATTATGCCGGAATATCGCACCAACGGACGAGAAAAATTGGACGATATAATTAAAAACTTTTCACCTGAAAAATTCAGTCGCTTTTTTCGTGAAAAGAATCGCTCATTCGCTCCACGGCAGGAGTCATTCAGTCATTACGATGATGGAAGCTTTGGAAATGGGCTAAAGCTTGGAGATATTGAATTCTCTGAAACCGAGCTCATTGTTTGTAGTTTTAAGGTTAAGCAATCACTCACTGAGCGAAGTGGTAAAAAAGCACAGTATGAGAAAGGTAAAAAGATTCTAAGGGAAACTCAATCTGACGCCGGTATCTTCATATTTTATGACCCGCAAGGCAATTTCCGCTTTTCCCTCATTTATTTGGAAACCATCGGGAATCGCAGGCAAGGGAATAATTTCCGTAGGTTCACTTATTTTGTAAGCCGCGAGTTTACCAACAGGACATATCTTACCAGAATTGGCGATGGAGACCTCTCATCCTTAGAAAAGATTAAAGACGCCTTTTCTGTTGAAAAAGTAACCAAAGAGTTTTATGAAAATATTTCTAAGTGGTATCTTTGGGCTGTGCGAGAAGTATCTTTTCCCAAAGATGCAGAGGAAGAAAAAGGCAAAAACATCGCTGTAATACGAATGATAACTCGGCTCATTTTTATCTGGTTTATGCGTGAGCGGGGCTTGGTTCCAAAAGAATTATTTGAAGAAAATAATATACGAGAGATGCTTGAAGATGTTTCTTCGGAAAGCTCAACCTACTATCAAGCAATATTGCAAAATCTGTTTTTTGCCACGCTAAGTACTAAACAAGAAGAGCGGCAATTTAGAAGTGAAATTAGAGGATACAAAGGATATAACCCCGACTTTGACAATCAAAATGTTTTTCGTTTCCAGGATCTTTTCAAAAATCCGAATAAACTAAAAGATTATTTTGGTGAAATACCATTTCTAAACGGTGGACTATTTGAATGTCTTGATGATAAGCCCAATGGAATTTATATTGATGGATTCACTTCAGTAAAAAAGAATCAGCCGAATGTTCCGAATTTTCTTTTTTTTGGTAAAGAGCAAGCAGTAGACCTTAACACTGATTATGGCACCAATAATAAAACTTACAAAGTCAGTGGGCTTTTGAACATCCTTTCCTCATTTAATTTCACCATTGACGAAAATTCTCCGGATGACCAGGATGTGGCACTTGACCCTGAACTTTTAGGCAGGGTGTTTGAAAACTTACTCGCAAGTTTTAATCCAGAAACATCCACTACCGCCCGCAAAGCTACCGGAAGCTACTATACACCCAGAGAAATCGTTAATTATATGGTGATAGAGTCGCTTAAAGCGTATTTCAGAACGCATCTTGAAGGTATAGAAAAAATAGATGAAAAACTGGGAAATCTATTTTCTACCGAAAGCGAAAACAATCCTTTTGATGAGCAAGAATCCAAAAAACTTGTAGAACTAATCGAAAATGTAAAAATTGTTGACCCAGCAGTCGGCTCTGGTGCTTTTCCTATGGGGGTGCTCAATAAGCTCGTATTTGTTCTAAATAAGGTTGACCCGGGCAATGAACTTTGGAAACAAGCACAGATTAAAGCGGCAGATGCCATACCTGATCCTTGCGTAAGGCGAGATACAAAATCAAGGATTGAAGAGTTTTTCAAGGGTAAAAACAAGGATTATGGAAGAAAATTATATCTTATTCAGAGGTGTATTTACGGTGTGGATATTCAGCAAATTGCTGTAGAAATCGCTAAGTTGCGCTTTTTTATCTCGCTTTTGGTGGATGAGGCGATTGATAAAACCAAAGACAACTGGGGGATAGAACCTTTGCCGAATCTTGATTTTAAGATTATGCAGGGCAATAGCTTGATCGAAGAATATGAAGGTGTAAAACTTTTTGATGAGAAACTTATTACCAGCAATGATTTTGATAAACAAAAACTCATTGAATCAATAAAACAGGAACAGTTAGAATTGCACAAAGAGTATTTAGATCTTCATGCAAAAAATAAACTTACAAAAATTAAGCAGGCAGAATTAAATGAAGCGTTAAAAAAGCTTGGTAATCAATTGAGAGGTTTAGAAAAACAGGACAATAAATTTGAAGGAATCTTCGAACTTTTTGGCAACCAAAATGAGGCAAAACAAAAAAGAGAGATGCTGAAGCGACTTCACAGGGAGTTTTTTGAAACCAACGAGAAAGAAGCGAAGGGGAAAATAAAAAAACAAATTGAGAAAATGGAATGGGATTTGATTGAAGCCACTCTCAGAGAACAGGATAAAATATCTGAACTTAAAGAAATAGAGAAATTCAAAAAGTCAAACAAAAAACCATTCTTTCTCTGGAAACTTCATTTTGCAGAAGTGTTTGAAAATGGCGGGTTTGATGTGGTGATTGGGAATCCGCCGTATGTAAGGCAGGAGGAAATCAAGGAATACAAACCGCTTTTCCAAAAGGCAGGTTATCAAGTCTATAACTCCACATCAGACCTTTACACATATTTTTATGAACTTTCCTACAATATCCTCGCCCCGAGCCGTTTTTCATGTTTTATCTCCAGCAATAAATGGATGCGGGCAAAATATGGCGAGAAATTGAGAAACTTTTTCAAGACAAAAACAAAAGTGATGAAACTAATAGACTTTGGTGGTCATAAAGTCTTTGAAACTGCCACAGTGGATACCAATATCCTTTTGTTTCAAAAGGCAAAACCGCAACCCGAATATACTGCTGTCTATATCAACATTGAAAACGATTTTACTGGTGATAATTTGGATGAATATGTGCATAAGAAACAGCAAACCATCAAACAGAATGAACTTTCTGACTCTGGCTGGACATTGGCAGATGATAAAGTATTGGCACTCAAAAAGAAGATAGAAAAAATAGGGATACCTTTAAAAGATTGGGATGTGAGAATTTGCTTTGGCATTAAAACTGGTTTTAATAAAGCATTTATTATAGACACTGCAACAAAGGAACGGCTTTGTGCTGAAGACCCTAAATCCATTGAAATCATAAAATCCATCCTAAGAGGCAGAGATATTAACAGATATTGTTATAACTGGGCAGGTTTGTGGTTGATAAAAATTGAATCTGGGTGGACAAACAGTAACCGCAAACAAGAAGATCCGGAAAAATATTTTAAAGAAAGTTATCCTGCAGTCTATAGTTATTTAAGAACGATGGATAAATCAATTGGGAAAGGGAAAGGATTGTTAAATAGAGATGACCAAGGAGATTACTGGTGGGAACTGCGAGATTGTGCTTACTATCCTGAATTTGAAAAGGAAAAGATTGTGTGGCAAAGAGTTACTAAAACGTCAATGTTTTGTTTGGTGAAGAAAGGTGTATATATTCAAGATTCGATGGCATTCATGATAGCAGACGAAGATACTAAATATATCCTTGCTTTATTAAATTCAAAATTACTAAATTATTATTTTGAATCTATTGGACATCAATATGGGAATACTGGTTTTTTGTGTTCTAATCAGTATATAGAAAGGATTCCTGTTCCCAAAATTTCAGAATCTGACCAAACCCCCTTTATTGACCTTGTTGACAAAATACTTGCCATAACCAAAGATGCCGACTATCTAACCAATCCCACCAAGCAGGCAAGGGTCAAAGAATACTCGCACCAACTCGATCAGATGGTCTATGAATTATACGGTTTAAGTGATGACGAAATAGAGATTGTAGAAGGGATAGGGAAATGAAATATAATCTGGATATGAGTAGAAAGGTAACCAGGGTCAGACCTCGAATTGAGAAATTAGTCGACAAAGATTTAGAAAGAGAAGAAAAGAAAAAAGACAGCGAAGCGAACGCTAACAAGAAAAAATCACTGGATGGGCAGTAGCCCACCAGTGATTTTTATGGTTGGACGGCTCTTGATACCATTCGACAGGCTGTTACGGAATGGGAATTTGACAGGAGATGCGTACAATATGTTGTCCGTATTCCGTAGGGACATCCCCTTGTGGGTGTCCGTCTGTTGATTATCCG
>JAZDHC010000199.1:0-3924 GCA_043806395.1 Candidatus Desantisiibacteriota bacterium
TTACCTTACCTACCCGGAAAAACAATAAAAACAATCCTGTGAAAAATTAAAAATCTGTAGTGCCAAAACCAGCTTTTCTTAAGTTGTAACCCATTGATTTGGAATAACTTATTTTTTAGAGTCGCGAAGTTGGGTTAAGGAGCTCAATACAAGTAGATATTAGTTCTTTTTTGGTATTTTTTCTACTCAATAATGCCGGTAAGAAGTTATCTTCTCTTTGCGGGATAGCTATAAGTAAGTTTTCCAATACAGTAAAACCCCTAAATAGACGAATTAACTGGAATGTCCGTCCCATTCCTAATCGATGGATATTATAAGGAGGGCAGTCATTGAGTAATTTTTCCTTAAATAATATCTTCCCTGAATCTGGGTGTATAAGTCTGGTAATGAGATTAAATACCGTAGTCTTTCCTGCACCATTTGGTCCAATCAATGCGGTTATTGTCCCTTTTTTCACCTCAAGGCTACAGTCATTTACTGCCTTAATTCCATTAAATCGCTTATTTAAGCCTTGAGTTTCAAGGATTACCATAATCTTCTTCTCCATCTCAAGACAGGATTTGCCCGAATCAGTATGATTAAAATTAACAGAACAGAATATATAATTTGTCGTAGTGCGCCTATTACAGATGGTGAGAAATGGAAAAATCTCAGTGGTTCCGGCAATAATATTAGAATTGCAGCCCCTAATATCGACCCATGAATAGAGCCTAAACCACCAACTATAATCATTGAGATAATAAGCATTGATTCCATAATAGTAAAGCTTGATGGGTCAATAAAGGTTATATAATGGGCATAAAGAGAGCCGGCAATACCGGCAAAAAAGGCAGAGGTAACAAGAGCAACTATTTTGTAAGATTGTACATTTTTACCTATACTTAAAGTTGCTATTTCATCTTGTTTGAGGGCTTTTAATATCCTTCCAAAAGGAGCAGAGAGTAGCCGACGAAAGATAATATAAGAGATTAGGACAAAGAAGGCTACAAGAATACATACTGAAAGTGGTGAATTGAATTTGAGTTCAAAAAAAACAGGTCTTGGAATTCCAGGGATTCCAAGAGGTCCTCTGGTTAAAGAAGTCCAATTCAGAAGTATGTTATGAACGATTATACCAAAACCTAATGTAGCCAGAGCAAGGTAATCCCCGCGTAATCTTATTGCAGATAGAGATAAGATTAATCCGATGATACAAGTAAAAAAACCACTTACAAAGATAGTTATCCAGAAAGATAACCCAAGATTGATTGAGAGCAATGCTGATGAATATGCCCCAATTCCATAAAATGCGGCATGCCCAAAATTGGCAAGTCCGGCATAACCCATAGCCAGATTTAAGCTCATGGCAAGAATGATATAAATTCCTATCATAATGAATAAGTGTAGTATGTAGCCTTCCATATTTAGCCTGCAATCTCCTCTCTTGATTTGAACCCAAATAATCCATGAGGCTTAGCAAAAAGAAAAAGAATTAATATAACAAAGGCAATGGCATCTTTATAGCCTGATGGTAAATAAAATATGCCGATGTTTTCCGCTATTCCAAGTAATAATCCACCAAAGATAGCGCCAGGGACATTGCCAATACCGGCAATAATAGATGCGGTTATTCCTTTAAGAACTGCCATAAGACCCATACTATATTCCAGATTCTGCTCAAAAGAAATAAGTATGCCTGCAAGACCTGCTAAAAAAGTGCCAATAACAAAGGTTACTGTTTTGATAAAAGCTACATTAACTCCTAATGTACTTGCAATTATATTATCATCTGCTACTCCACGCATTGCCATACCAAGTTTGGTCTTCATTAAAAGCAGATGAAGTAAGATAAAAACTATAACAGTTACCGCAATAATAATCAGTTGAATCTTTGTTATATACACCCCAAATAAATTATATCCAATCTTCGCAGGAAAACCATACGAATAAATATCCCCTCCAAAGTAAAGTAAGACTATACTTTGAAGAAGGATAAAGACTCCAAAGGAAACTATCATAAGAATAGATTCTCTATCCGGGCTATTTTCTAACCTGCGATATACTAAAAAATCAATTATTATACCAATGGTGGGACATAAAAGGAGAGTAAGCGGTATTCCAAGAAGAAAGCTAAATCCTAATTTTTTGATAAGGTAGTAAGCGAGAAATGCAGAGACTACATACATTCCACCATGGGCAATATTTATAAACCTCTGGATATTATAGACAAGGCTAAACCCTGAGGCAATCAGGGCATAAATACTGCCTATTATTATGCCATTTACAATCAGTTGTAAGTAAATATCTATCATTATTTTACTTCTTTTATCTTTACAAACCTTCCATTCTTAACAGTCTTAATAACGATTGGTTTAATTACATCGCCTTTATCATCGAAGGTAGTTGGTCCTGTAACACCAGGATAATTCTTGATGTTATAAAGGTTATTCTTTATTGCCTCAGGATTTTCTCCACATTTCTTTAATACATAAGCGATAATTCTCATACCATCGTAGGCAAGTGCGGCAAAGCCTTCTGAATATCTACCATATTTTTTCTTGTAAGCCTCCTGATAGCTCTTTGTAAGTATGTATTTATTTTCCGGGTCAAAATGGTGTGGATATATAACACCTTCGGCAGCGCCACCAGCCGCCTCTACAATCGCTGGATTTTCAAATGGAACGCTGGTAAAGAACTGTTGCGTCATACCTAATTCTTTTGCCTGCTTAAGGATTATTGCCAATTCTGTGTAGCCTGGGACAAATATAGCCTGTGGGTTTTTTGCCTTAATCTTTATCAAGTCAGTTTTGAAATCTGTTGCACCTTGAGCAAAGGCATCCTTTGATAAAACATTACCACCTAATTTAGTAAATTCTTTCTCAAACACATCTGCCTGATCTACTCCAAAGTCATTATTTATGTAGGAGATAGACACATTTCTTATCCTCATTTTCTTGTAGATATAAGGAACTAATTTGTGGATATAGTATCTTGCATCAGGCTGCATTCTAAATACATAATCACCGGCATCCCTAATTTTAGGTGAAATAGCTTCACCGATAAGTATGGTATGTGTTCGTTCGGCGATAGGTGCTTGAGCAAGCACACAAGAAGAAGCCCAACAACCATAAACAATAGGCACTTTGTCAACAGTACATAGTTTTTCCATAGCAGTTACCGCGAGTTTTGGGTCAGCTTGTGAATCTTCGTAGATTATTTGTAACAGCTTGCCATTAATCCCACCTTTTGCATTTATTTCTTCCCGTCCCAATTCTAATGCCTCTTGTATCCATGTTCCGTACTGTGCTGACTTACCGGTTAAAGGTAGCACTGCTCCGATTTTGATCTTCTCCTGTGTTTTAGCACCAATAAATACACCAAGTACAACTACCCCAATACACAAATTTAATAAAATCTTCTTTATTCTACCCATTTTTAAAAACCTCCTTAGATATTAAAATCGTAATCTATAAAATAATACACTATCCTCAAAAATCATCTATTCATTTGTAGCAAATTTGTAGCAAAAAATAACTGAATATTCGATAAAACAAAACTGGATTTCACATTACATCATACAATAATATCAGGTGAGGTGATAGGAATTTTGATTTTTGGGGGAGGTGCAAGGTATCCACCAAAGTATCCTCATGATAGTTTTATGTATTGCTTTTAGCTCTCGTAAATTGCATTTTTTCTATATAATTTCAATCATACCATATAAAAATTGTGCTGCTTCAGACGGAATCGTAATTTTCTTCAAATTAAGTTAGCTATAGTACCGAGTCAATATGGACGGATTCGGGGGAAACCGGGGACAGCACCCGTTTTTTTATCATTTTCGAGGTCTTCCTATCGCTTTTGGTCTTAACGCTCGTCCCAATAATTCTTCCAACCTTGCCCCAAAAATTTCATCCCCAGCAGGACGACCTGTAGAGGTACATT
>JAZDHC010000200.1:0-3678 GCA_043806395.1 Candidatus Desantisiibacteriota bacterium
AAGAAGGCAAAGGAGATTGAGATATTAGGGATTAAGGCAGAGCTTTATGAAAATGAGTTGAGTAAGCCTATTTGGGTTGAAGGGGTTGGGGAATGTATTATGGATGAAAATAAGACCATGAAGGACTGTGAGAAATTAGCCCTTGAATATGCCAGAAGAGATGCTGTTGAGAAGGGTGGTGTATCGCTTATTGAATCTGTTACTGAGATTAAGATGTTTGAGTTGACTAAGGATGATATTAAAAAAACAGCTAAGGTAAATATTATTGACCAGGATAATACCAGCGATTTTGGAAAGGTGAAAAAGATTCCCTTTGGAGATACGTTTAAGTTTACGGTAACGGTCAGGCTTAAGATTCAGAGTGTTACGACTTATAATCCTTATCGGGAGAAGATGAAGGGGTTGCAAGGGGAGGAAAAACAGGTATCGACTTCACCGGAGGAAGACAAGGCAGTTTCTTCAAAGCCAGCCGTCAGTCATACCATAGGCGAGTACTACGGTGGTGGAATAGTATTTTTCGTAGATGATAGTGGACAGCATGGTTTAATAGCAGCTACAAAAGACCAAAGCACAAAAGCTAAATGGAATAACGCAGTCAAGATTTGTGCCAGCTACCGAGGTGGTGGATATAGCGACTGGTATTTACCATCAAGAGAGGAATTAAATTTATTGCAAAAACAAAGAAATGTTGTTGGCGGTTTTGCTAATGAAAGAATCTATTATTGGAGTTCTACCGAGGGTAGTTACGGCGCGTGGTACCAGGGCTTCAGCTTTGGCACCCAGCACGACGGTAGTAAGGGCCTCAAAGTCTATGTGCGTGCTGTTCGGGCTTTTTAACTATTCATATTTAACAATTTAATAATACCGTAAAGTTGAACTTGTTAAAAATTGGTTTGTGAAGGTAGGGAGTATATAGATGGGAAAACCAATGTAACTATTCAGATGTGTAATAAAGGAAAAATGGAAAAAAGAAGAATTAACTGATAAAATTATTGGTGCTTGTGTCAATGTTCATATTTCAAGGAGAAAGATAATGAAAAAAATATGGTTGGCAATTTTCATCCCATGGTTACTGCTTTCTTGTGCGACAGATAAAACCATGGTCAAGGAAGATAGACCTGTTCAGCAACAAGTGGCAGAGAAAGGAAGTAAGGGTAAGGCATGCCTTACCCCTACAAAAGACAATTACCCTATCTGGGTTTATCAACCAAATTATGGTGGGGTCTTAGGTGCCGTGGGTATAGCCAAAAAACAAGAAAAGGGAGGTAGTACCTCTGGCAGAGGTTATGCGGCTCAGAAAAGGTTGGCTATTATTATCGCTCAGGCAGAGATTGCCAAACAGATTGAGGTGATGGTTAATACAGAGTTGCAAACAGAAAAGACCATGATTAATCAGGATTATTATTCCAAGTTCAGCTCATTATCAAGACAGGAAACACAACAACTTATAAAAAATGCTGTGGTGAAGGACGAATGGATCCATCCAGAAACAGGTGATTTATATATCTGGGTGGTGATTGAGAGATGAACTATGGAGTAGCTTCTTGTGGTAATCTTTAGAATCCTGACACCTGAACGGTTACAAATATGGATTATCTCCGTTAACGATTTTCTTGAAAGAGAAGGATTGGGATTTTAGACAAAAAGGGGGTGGTGGAATAATATTACTTGCTTATGGCAACTTGGCTTGTGAAGATTGGTGGTGCTTTTATCCTTTCTGAACTGTGCCAAAATTTAACAATAGGAGGCTATGAAAATGAAAAAGGTACTTTTGATGCTGGGGATTT
Source organism: Candidatus Desantisiibacteriota bacterium (assembly GCA_043806395.1). GTDB lineage: Bacteria > UBA9089 > CG2-30-40-21 > CG2-30-40-21 > CG2-30-40-21 > CG2-30-40-21. Next base: position 1,788 of record JAZDHC010000200.1, read on the forward strand.
TGACCATATTCCCAATAATGATTATTGGTTGTGGTGCTACGAAAAAGGAGATTAAAGAGACGAAGGTTCAAGGGCAGAGTATAGCAAAAGAGTTTGCCGATGCCCCGAAGTGGGTTTTGGACACTTCAGTAGAAAAGGGGCTTGCGGCTGTAGGCTCAGCTAAGATAGGAAAGGTTGGGATGCAGTTTGCCAGAACAGAGGCTTTAGCTAATGGAAGGGATGAACTTGTCAGAATAATGAATGTTAAGATATCAAATATGGTAAAGAACTTTAGTCAGGTTACAGGGGTAGGGGATGCTCAATCTGTAGATAAGGTCTCAAATCAGGTTTCAAAACAGATTGCCTCTGAGGTATTAAGCGGTTCAAGGCAAAAAGATATGTGGGTATCTCCAAGTGGAGATGTTTATATTTTAGTGATAGTGGATCCAAGCCTTATTAAACAAGCGGTTAAGGATGGTATTGAGTCAAGCTGTAAAAATGATGCAGCACTGTGGCAACAATTTCAAGCCAAGAATGCCCATGAGGAACTTGATAAAGAGGTAGACAAAGGGTTTAATACATTTAAGGAGCAGAAGTAGTTCAGGGACAAATGAACAAAAGGAGGGCGGACATTCTTTCCTGCCATTTGGCGGGTTAGAAAACCCGCCCTCCTTTGGCAGATACTATAGTGAATGACTTTAATTTATTGACATTATTAAGACTCTTTTGGTATCCTCTCAAAATTTCATGGTAAATAAGCAGGGACAAGGGGGTAGCACCCCTGGCACCCTGCAGCTACATTGTGATCGCTTGTTTCGCGTGGGATCTTTGTAGCTGCAACCCTTGTGGTCGCCTCTTGCGTAAGGACAAGGCGGCAACACCCATGATACTTTGCAGCTACAGTAGAGACAGGTCTTAAGACCTGTCTCTACAAGCATCAGAACACCATCCTTTTTTGAGAGGATACCCTGAGAGGTTACAAAAAATCTTTATTACATTATGGAGAATTTTTCAAGATGGAAAAAGCTATTGGTATTATCCCGGTTCGTTTTGCTTCAAGTCGATTCCCAGGCAAGCCTCTGGTAGAGTTGTGTGGTAAGCCCATGATCCAATGGGTATATGAACAGGCACAAAAAAGCAAATTTTTGGAACAAGTGATTGTAGCTACAGATGATGAGAGGATATATGAGGCTGTGTGTGGCTTTGGAGGCTGTGTATTGATGACATCCAATGACCATACCTGTGGTACATCACGGGTGGCTGAGGTTGCAGAAGGTTTGTCTGTAGAAATTATCATCAATATTCAGGGTGATGAGCCATTGATTGAGCCAGATATGATTGATCAGGTGGTTCAGGGGATGCAGACAGACCCTGATGTTTACATGGCAACACTCAAGAAAAGGATAACCAATAAGGATGATGTGAATAATCCTCATGTGGTTAAGGTAGTAACTGACAGGAATGGCTTTGCATTGTATTTTTCCCGGGCAGGGATACCATATAAAAGGGTGGATATATCATCACATCATTGGTACAAACACATAGGCTTGTATGGCTATCGCCGAAAGTTTTTACTAAAGATTAACAGCTTGCCAGATTCTTCATTGGAAATTGTGGAATCTCTTGAGCAGTTGCGCATCTTAGAGAATGGTTACAAGATACGGGTGATAGAAACAGAATATGATACTATTGGTGTTGATACGCCGGAGGATTTGGTGAAAGTGGCAAGAATAATAGACGCAAATTAATCAGATTTTTTTGTGTATAATTCCGGGGACACAATACTAAATTTACCCCTTTCTTTATGAAGTGTTGAAAAATTAAATATTGTATCCTCAGAATTCCTTTCCCCTAAATCCTATATCCTTTGTGCATTATAAAATTTGTGTGCCAAAAATCGGCTTTTGTGGCA
>JAZDHC010000201.1:0-2424 GCA_043806395.1 Candidatus Desantisiibacteriota bacterium
AAACCTCTGGTATATCTTTACCTGAAGCAAGGTCTTTGGTGATGCCTGCCTGGTCCCTTTGAGCGGTGCACCATGCGAGACGATTAGCGATATTTTGAGAAGCATTTGACTTGAGATTGTTGTGAGTTTTCATAAAGAGAAGTATATCATAAAATGGGCATGGTTCAAAACTGTTCACTACAGGGTTACAGAAACACAGAGAAGAACACCCCCCCTAACCCCCTTTTTTAAGGGGGAATTAGGAAAACACAGAAATTGCTTGCTCAATTTGTTACCCTGATTTGAACCATGCCCAACTTTTTTTCAAAAAAGTGATTTTTTTTGCTCCAATGAATATTAATTCCTTGCTTTGGTTGGATTATTACAAGAAAAGTCGCATTTTGCAGCAGAATTGCTTTATCAAATATTCAGTCATCAATGAAATCACTTGACAATAACAGGTTAGAATGGTACAATAATTTAGTTATCAGTTGATACCAACCATGCAGTCAGGGGAGATATACGCCCCTCTTTAATCAAGGATGAAGAAAATAAATGGGAAGATTTTTTCTACTTACAATCTTTTCTTTAGGGATAGGGACATGGATTACCTTTGTTGCTCAATCTGACATTGAAACAGCAGAGGTAACCATTCAAGGACATGTATCCTTAGAGAAGGAAACTAATTATGAAGGGACACGGATTGAGATTATTAATCCTGTTCGTCGAATATTTAAGCCTAAACCCAAAAGAAGAATAACCACAGATACTTATGGTGAATATTGTCTGGAAAAGATAAATGTGTCTAAAGGGACTATTGGAGAAATCTTTGTTCAATGGCTTGAACAAAAGGAAAGATCCACACCCTATTTGCGAATAAGGATAACAAAATCAGGCTATCTGCCTGTAGAGATTTTAATTCTTAAGTTTCCACCAATCATTCATCTTCCACAAATAGAGCTGGAACGCGAGGATACAAGACACCAATTTAATCAGTTTCTCTGCTTCGATACGAACATGAAGATAATTAAAAATATTACACCCTATAAATTTTGTGTAAAACATAATTATTTTTTATTTTATCCAAGATGCTATCATCTAACGGTTGAAACACCACTCAGGGAGGCAAGCGGGAGTGTAATATTAGATCTCCAGTTAATATTTAAGCCATTATCTACCACCTGTAATAAAGAGCTTGAAAACATGACCCCTAAATTGGCAAACCAGATTAAATACTTTGTGCCAAAAGCCCAGACCATAGAAACAGAATTGCCTTCAATTCTGGAAATAACAAATGCTATCAGTAGCAAAACATTACTCAATAAATTAAATAGTCTCTTGTTGGACTCGGAAATAAAACAGATTCGGGTAATAGATGTCTCTTATAAAAAATACAAATCAGGAGAATCCTCATGATAGAATCCTATGCCAGTTATATTTTTAACAGCCATTATGATGGTCCATCCTTTTGGGCTGGTCTTTTGCCCTTTGCCGTGGGAATATGTCTGGCTATCTCTCTGGAGGAATTGGTTCATTCCCTGATCTGCTTCTTAAGCAATCGGGATAAATTAGCCATGATGAGGCTTTTTGTAAGTATTCTTATCCTCTTATTATTAAGTACCTTTTGTGTGGGGGTAGGGTTAACCTTTTACTCTGATGTTTGCCTGCATCAGATGAATCCTGAAAGCTCTCACAAAATATTAAAAAACCTCTTCATTGTTCTTTATGTCGGAGCATTTTGGTTTGTGGTTTATATTCTTATGGTTCTCTGGAATAAGGAACAAAGGCATGACATAGGCTCAGGCGGACTGAGGGGATTAATATGCGGGATTTTGCTATTATTTGTTCTCAAATTTGTAGGCATGAGACATTATGATAATACCCTTCTTGTTATCTTAATCTCTGGCATAGGTTTTCTCTGGGGTGCTCTTGGTAAAAGAGAATTTTTACTTCAAAAATGGGTGCTTTTTCTCTATCCTGTAGAACAAGGGGTGCTTATCTCCCTTGTCTTTAGTATTTTTGTTATCTGGTTATTCAGAACACTTTATGGCATAAATTTTGAAAATGCCAAAGCAATCTCTTGTATGGGATTATGGGTATCCGCCATCTCTGTTGCCTTCACCAGCCTGTACATCTCAAGGCTTATCCGAACAGAACCTTTTGAAACCAGCCCCTATAAAAAGAAACGCTATTTTCGAATAGGTATCCTCATCTTCTTTTTCTTCTGGATTGGACAAATGTATTCTATGATGACGGTAAGTGTGGAATAATATGGACAGTAAGGGTGACCATTTGTGTTGTTTCAGACGGAATCATAATTTTCTTCCATTTTATTTAGCGATAGTGTATAATCAGAATGGGGTTAAAAATCTATCTAATTGGAGGAATATTATGGGTGAGAAAAAGAGGGAAAATTTCACGGCACAGGAGAAGGTCTGTATCCTG
>JAZDHC010000202.1:0-14302 GCA_043806395.1 Candidatus Desantisiibacteriota bacterium
CCTTTGTTTGAAAGCTTGCGGTTAGTTGAGAGTGCAATATTCCCCCTTAGAAAAGGGGGTTAGGGGGTTGTATTCTGTAGATGATGTCCCCTTGCCCGAAAGGAATCATATGAAAAACGATGAAAGTGAACCGTCCCCGAATTAATTATTCCTCCGACTGTTTCCATAATACCGCACAAAGCAAAGCGATGTGGTTGTATTTTTTCGCGGATACACTCTTTCCACTTATCTGGTTCAGGAAAGTGTTCCTTAATAAATTTTTTGAATATTGTGTCATTTACTATTTCCATAGCTGCCTCACTTTAACAAGATAACCATTGTGCAATAAATTTCTTGTGCAATATTTTTATTGCACAAAAGCAGTATAGTAGATCATTGCTGAATTGTCAACTAAAATTTTTGATAGTGTTCTGTTTTTGTAATTGTTCAATATCCTGTAGCAATTGCAGAAAGTCGAAAATGACAAAGCAATCTAACTCATTGCACTAACAACCTTCGCAGATCGTAATATCCGCAGGCTATTGAGCAATTACTACTTACCATCCCTTACCTCAGCAATTATCTCGCCCTTATGCAGCCTTATTTTCACTATGTCTCCTCTTTTCACCTGATTAGCATCACTCAGAATGGTTTCTTCTGAAAGCTTAAAGGCAATGCTATAGCCTCTGGCAAGTATTGCCAATGGGCTTAGAGCATGGAGTTTACCCGTAAGGTTTTCGAGTCGTGCCATGGTCAATTTAATAAGATTAGTTGTAGCATAAGACAGGGCAATGGTTGCATCATCAACTCGTTGCTGATATTGAAACACTGCATAATCCGCCCGCAACAGGGCAGGAGATTCTTGCAATCTTTTAAGTCTATAGGCAAGGAGGTCAAGTTTTTTTTGCAGGGTAGATTTTAGACGAATAGACAATACCTCTATTCTTTCTACAATCTCCCTCTTATTTACTACCACCAACTCTGCTGCTGCTGATGGAGTTGGGGCTCGCAGGTCTGCCACAAAGTCAGCTATGGTAAAATCACATTCATGCCCTATGGCAGATATTATTGGGATATTGGATGCAAATATGGCTCTTGCTACCCCTTCATCATTAAATGCCCATAGATCCTCTATTGATCCGCCTCCCCTGCCGATAATAAGGACATCAGGCAGCAGGGCATCTGGCAAACTATTCATTTGTGAAATAGCCTGAGCAATATCAGCAGGGGCTGTATCTCCTTGAACCAAAACAGGATGGATGAGTATCTCCATATTTGGAAATCTTCTGGTAATTATATTTAACATATCCCAGATAGCAGCACCAGTAGGTGAGGTAATAATTCCAATCCGCTCAGGAAGCATAGGCAAAGGCTTTTTTCGTGTCTCATCAAAAAGCCCTTCAAGCCTTAACCGTTCTTTTAATTGTTCAAAGGCAAGATATAATTCACCATATCCAGTAGGTTCAAGAATATCAGCAATGAGTTGATATTCGCCCCTTTTTTCATAAACACTTATTTCCCCATGAGCAATAACAGTCAACCCATCCCGAAGGTCAAATCTGAGTAGGCTTGCCTTATTCCGAAAAATAACCACCCTTATCTGTGAATAATTATCCTTGAGGGTAAGATACACATGTCCTGAGCTGGGGATAACCAGATTAGAAACCTCTCCCCTTACCCAGATATTATACATGTTTCCTTCTAAAAGAAGCTTGACTTTGGAAGTAATCTCTGAAATGGTATAGATATGAAGATTATCCATAATTTTCCTTAGAATCAGACTAAGATCATCCGCAGATTATGCAGATTAAGATTTTTTTGTTTGCTGTCTTTCTTTTATTAGAGCATCTGCATAATCTGTGGCTTAATTCTTCTCTGTATCTCCGTGGTAACTTCCTCTCGCTGAGTAGTTATCATAAAGATAAAAATAATTCCAACTATAAGACTAACAACTGCCGATAAAAGAAACGGTACTGATGAGCCAAATGTATCCCACAAGTATCCGGCAATAACTGATCCGAGCATCGTGGCAAAGCTTGAAAGCATTGTTTTCTCAAGTTCATTATCTGCTATTTCCCTTTCAATCTCTACCTTTGTAGCAGTTTTTCTTGATTTTGAGCAGATTTAATGACATTTTGATTGGCTGTAAAGACTTGTATCCCTGGCACTGTGACAAAGTCGCCATCATCGGTAATAATTTTTACCACATCTGCCCTTGAAATAGCTTCAAGGATAAACAGATCGTAGCCGTCAAGAGGCTGACTTGAAAGCCTTGAGAGGACTGCATTAGTAACCGGTTCATCTATTTGAAGATCAAGCGTTTGGGACATTGTATTGATCTGGCTCCAAGCGGTTTGAATTTCTGCTACGACATTGGCCCGTTCTATTGAATGATTATGACGGTATTCTTTAGGGTTGAGCACTCCATTAGAACGGATGTAGATTTCTCGCTCCGTCTTTTCAATAAGGTGGGCTAATTCAGAAAGAGAAAGCCCGCATCTGTGAAGTCGGCTTTTTGCTGAAAGGGCTTTGCCGATATACATCGGATAGTCTTTGATTTGATAAGGGTTGGGACATCTATCCGCCAGATTTGCCCTGGAATAAGCAAGCCAGTACCATACATTAGTATCTACAAGAAAAATATCGTCTTGCTCTGGCATATCATTGCAAATATCGATTACTTTGGCATGAACTGTATAATTGACTGCCATTATAAAGCCTCGGACTGTTCAAACAGGACTTCGTCAACAGCTTTGCGAACATTAGGATTGGAATAATACTCTTTAGAATTTTCAATAACTCTTTTGAGAACCGCTAAACCTATAGGGACAATGTTTGTAATTTTGAGCAGACGGTTAAGGTCGTCAGGTTTAATATCTTTGAGTAGCCGGCCAATGGCGGCATTAAAGAATGGTGATGCAAATATTTTCACATTCTTAAAATCAAGGTCAACGATATTGTCGCCTGATAATTCAGGGTGTATCAAGTCAAAAATTTTCTGACCATCCTCCAGTGTAATACAGTTTTCGCCAACCAGATCATATACAGTTATCTTCATTTCAAAACCTCCGTTTCTTAGAAAAGCGGTTCTTCTACCCTCTCTGACGCAAAGCGGTAATGGGACTCATCACAAATAAATGTAATATTAACAAGAGTTCCCTCAAAAAAGGTTGTCCTGTTCACAAATTGCTCTTGTTCACTGTCTATTATAGCATAACCCTCGTGGCTGAATACCTCAAGTTTCCCCTTGTTCAGTTTTACAAACTCTTTAAGCAGGTCAAGACCCATACCACGACTGTCAGGTTTTGTGGTCATACCTCTCTGAAAAGCCCATTTCAAACAGCTTGCGGCACTTAATGACTGTGCCCGTGGATCAGGCTTGAAAAACAATCTAACATTGGAAGGTATCCCAACCCCAAAGTCGACCACAGTTAGTTTTAACTCGTGACGGCGTGGATAATATTGCCCACAACTGAAGATCCCAACAGGTGACTCCCTATGTTCAAAGGCATTGGCATAAATCTCCCAGACCGTGCCTACAATAACATCTTTCAACATTTCGCTTACATGAACCCATCCTCGTTCCAGCCAATACATTTTCAAATAATCAACTAAAACAACTTTATCTTGATACGAATCTTCACGATACGGAATTGAATTACCTGTCTTGGAAACACCCCCAAACCCTAATATCGAAAGAAAACCATTCTTCTCCAAGTTTGCTTTTACTTTTGTAGGAATACTATCTAAAACAAGCCGAACAATACCGCCTCTGGCTTGTATCAATCGAATAATTCCGCCAAGAAAAGCAACCGCACTATGTGGCAAAAATTTACAATTACTAAATTCAAAGGTTACATCCATATTATCATTATTTATCTGATTCCAGAGGTTAAACAAGACATCAAAATTAGCGGCAGTGTAGTCATTGATTGTAGGTACAGAAAGCGTTTTCTTCACAACTCCCCTCGTTTAAGCTGTTACAGAATATGAATTGGCTCAGAAGACACACACTCCCTATGCCTGTTTAACCTATCGTGGCTGAACAACAAGCCTGATAGCTGTTTTTTCTTGTCCATCCACACTAATATCAGCAAAAGAAGGGATACATACCAGATCTATTCCAGATGGGACAAGGAATCCACGGGCAATAGCAATGGCTTTAATGGCTTGGTTCAGGGCACCAGCACCAATGACCTGTATCTCTGCCCGTCCTTTTTCTTTAATAACTCCGGCTAAGGCTCCGGCAACAGCACTTGGCTTGGATGTTGATGATACCTTTAATGTTTCTACCATTAAACCCTCCTCGTATAATAGAATGCAAATAACGCGGATGCAAACAACGCAAACAATCAATGATCTTTTAATCCGTGTAAATCAGCGTTACGAAGTATCTGCGTTATCAGCGTGCTATGGATTCCCGTTGAATCCTTCTGATACTCAAAGCATTACCCGTATTCGAACTGATTTCTATAATTACCCCACAAAACATACCCGGACCTGTTTTTGTTACCTCAAATCGATGAGGCATTGAGGTTAAGAACCTCTTGATAATTACAGCACTATCTACCCCAATAACAGAGTTCTTTGCTCCCACCATACCTGTATCAGTGATGTAGGCTGTTCCTTTTGGCAATATTCTTTCATCCGCAGTCTGGACATGGGTATGTGTTCCAATTATCGCACTGACCAGACCATCTAAATACAACCCCATGGCTATCTTTTCAGAGGTAGCTTCAGCATGGAAGTCTACGATGATATTTGGCGTTTCTGTCTGCATTCGTTCCACTTCAGCCATAACCGTTCTAAAGGGGCAATCAAGGGCATCCATAAAGACCCTGCCACAAAGGCTTATTACCCCAATCTGTTGACCATTAACCATATAGATTCTCCCACCAGCCCCTGGCACACCTGGTGGATAATTCAATGGTCTGAGTATCCTTTCATCCTCATCAATAATCTGGAATATTTCCTTTTTACTCCAGATATGGTTGCCACCGGTAAGGACATCTACCCCGGCCGTATAGACTTGCTTTACTACAGCAGGGGTCATACCAAAACCACCAGCCAGATTTTCTCCATTAGCAATACAAAAATCAATCTTTTCTTCCTGTTTGAATTCAGGCAGCATAGAGGCTACGATCTCTCGTCCCTTTTTGCCTATAATATCACCAATTAATAATATCCTCATCTTTTCTTGCAAGAGGGGGAAATTACAACCCCCTAACCCCTTTTTTTAAGGGGGAATACAGAACCCTTCCCCTCTGTGTCTCTACCTTCAGTCTTCCTGTCTTCCTTGGGGTAAAAGGGGGGGCAGACACATAGGTCTGTGCCCCTACAACCTTACTTCGCATACTCAACAGCCCTTGTCTCCCGTATAACCGTTACCTTAATTTGTCCAGGATATTCCAATTGCTCCTCTATTTTTTTGGCAATGTTTCTGGCTAAGGTTGACATCTCCACATCATCTATTTCTTCAGAAACTACAGCTACCCTTACCTCTCTACCAGCCTGAATAGCGTAGGCTTTTTCTACACCCTTGAAATCTTCAGCTACAGCTTCGAGCTTTTTTAACCTCTTGACATATGCCTCAAGATTTTCTTTTCGTGCCCCTGGTCTGGCAGCAGAAACAGCATCAGCCGCCTGAATGATAAATGCCTCGATGGTTTGTGGCTTTTCCTCATCATGATGAGCAGCAATGGCATGGATAACAGCCTTGGATTCACCAAATTTTCTGGCAAGGTCTGCCCCTATAGAAGCATGTGACCCCTCTACATCAGCATCAATTGATTTACCAATATCATGCAAAAGCCCTGCCCGCTTTACGAGGGAAATATCAGCACCCATTTCTCCGGCCATTACAGTTGCAATAAAAGCAACCTCTTTGCTGTGTTGGAGTACATTCTGACCAAAGCTCGTGCGATATTTAAGCCTGCCTAAGAGATATATAGCCTCATGGGGTATGCCATGAACACCTACATCAAAGGTAGCTTGTTCACCTTTCTCTTTTATGGATACCTCCATCTCTTCCTTAACCTTTGAGACAACCTCCTCAATTCTTGCAGGATGGATTCGTCCATCAAGGATTAATCTTTCAAGGGAAATCTTAGCAATAGCCCTTTTTACCTGATCGAAACCTGAAAGGATCACAGCCTCAGGTGTATCATCAATAATCAGGTCTATTCCGGTTAATGTTTCAAGGGCACGGATATTACGACCCTCTCTTCCAATAATTCTTCCCTTCATCTCATCACTGGGCAAATTAACCACAGAAACAGTTGTTTCAGCTACCTGTTCGGATGCACATCGTTGAATTGCCTGAGCAAGAATCTCTTTGCCCTTTTTTTCGGCTGTTTCTTTGGCTTCATCCTCTATCTGTTTGATCATCTTATTGGCTTCATGCCTGACCTCACTTTCGATACCTGCCATAAGCATTCTCTTGGCATCAGCACTGCTCAATTCAGAAATCTTTTCAAGTTCTTTTATTTCTTCTTGTTTAAGTCTGACTAATTCCTGCTCCTTTTCTGTAAGTTTAGTCTCATAATTTTTCAGATCCCTATTTTTTCTTTCTAAACCTTCTATCTTTTGGTCTAAATTTTCTTCCTTTTGAGATAATCTGGATTCTATCTTACTTAATTCACCTCGTCTGTTCCGTATCTCTTTTTCAAACTCCCCCTTTTCCTTATGCAATTCATCTCGTGCCTCTAAGAGTGCCTCTTTTTTTAAGATTTGTGCCTCTTCCTGTGCATCCTTAATTATTTTCTCACTGATTTCCTCTGCAGACGAGCGTTTGATTTTTTCTAAGTACCGTCGTCCAAAGTATCCACCTGCCCCAGAAATCGCCATTGATGATAGCACAATAAGTACCATTCCCACTATTCCCAATATATTTCACCTCCGTATTATATACCCTCCAAGCAACTGAATACTTGTCCTTTTCAACAGGAACACAAATATATCCATGTGTACTCTAAAAAAAATCAAGTATTTAGTCTTCTGGAAGTAGGATATCGTAGGATTGCAAGATTATTGGAGGATAAACATATCTATCTACTTATTCCTTTAAGGCATAGTCAATACGATAAGTAACAATAAGTAATGATTAAGGTTATATTAATATCCTTACCCTTAAATGTTGGTTAAAAGGATTTATCTTGCAATCTCTATGTATTCCTGACTGATATTGTATATGTTTTTCATGAGATTGTCAAGGAAAAGTTGCTGTATTTTTTAAAAAACAAAAAAAGGGGTACCAATCAAGTCTAAACCTGATTGGCACCCCTGAAGTCAACAGATACAGAAACTGGGAGGGGAACTACATCTTATTAACTTCAATATCTTTATCGGTAAAAAATGTTCAAAACTTTAGGAAAAAATTGGCATGGTTCAAAAAAAAGGTGCCAATCCAGCCTAAACTCGATTGGCACCTCTTGAAGTCAACAGATATAGAAACTGGGAGGGGAACTACATCTTCATTAACTTCAATATCTTTATCGGTAAAAAATGTTCAAAACTTTAGGGGTAATATCTTGGACGGGTATTTTTAGATAAGATAGTTGTGCCAATAGTACAAATATCTGCAAATAGCTTCCACTACATATGGTAGTTGTTTCTTAGTATAGTAGAACATGTACTATACATAAGTTATGGCTAAAAAAATAAAAAAAAATACTTGACAAAAACAAAAAAGTGGTGTAGTATGGTATCATTGTGGAAGGATATTGATGGATATGTGGAGGAAGGTAGAGGATGTTTGTTGGCAAGTATTCTCATAGCATTGATGAAAAGGGTCGAGTTATTCTTCCTGCATCCTTTCGAAGAGCTTTAGAGGAGCAAGGGGCAAGCAATAAGATTATTATTGTTACCGGGTTAAATAAATGCCTTTCTGCATATACTCGTGAGGAATGGGAAAAGGCTGTAGAAAAAATGAAACAAGCAGCTGCGGTCAAGCCTGAGGTTGAATATGTGATTCGCAGGATGTGTGCAGATGCTGCTGAGTGTGGGATTGATGATCAGGGAAGATTGAATATTCCGTTAAACCTTAAGGAATATGGGGGATTGAAAAAAGAGGTTGTTACCGTTGGAAGAATGCATAAGATGGAAATCTGGGATAAGGAATTGTGGGATACTGAGTATCAAAAAATGGTAGAGGCATCATCGTTAGAAAATGTTACTCAGGCATTAAGTGGGTTGGGGATTTGATGAATCAGGTTCACACCCCGGTAATGGTTAATGAGGTTGTTCAATACTTAGAGCCAGAGAAAGAGAATATTTATGTGGATGCAACCATTGGGGCTGGCGGACATGCAGAAGCCTTATTAAATCTTGGGGTAAGAATCCTTGGAATAGATCAGGATGAGGAGATTCTGGAGCTGACAAGACAGAGATTGGAAAGGTTTGGAGACAGGGTGACTCTGGTTAATGATAATTTCAAAAACCTGCCTCAAATATTGGAACGAAATAATATAAAAGAGGTTTCTGGGATTCTTTATGATCTGGGTCTTTCAACCTTTCAGATAAATTCAAAAAGAGGGTTTAGTTTTCAGAGTGATTGTCCATTAGATATGAGGATGGATGGCAGTCTTGAATTTACTGCAAAGGATCTGGTTAATGAGTATCCTGAGAATGAGATATGTCAAATAATTCAGGATTATGGGCAGGAGAGATGGGCAAGGGGAATTGCCAGATCGATTGTAAAAAATCGTCCCCTTTCGACTACTGGTCAATTAGTAGAAGCCATCCAAAGAGGGATACCAAGAGGGGCAAAATACCCCAAAAAGATACATTATGCTACCAGAACTTTTCAGGCAATAAGAATAGCAGTTAATGATGAATTGGAGATATTAGATTCTTCCTTGACTGTAGCCATAAATGGATTAAAGGAAGGGGGAAGAATCGTGGTTATTTCCTTCCATTCTCTTGAAGACCGTATTGTAAAATGGAATTTTTTCCAGGAAGCAAAGGAAGAAAGGCTGAGAATTATAACCAGAAAGCCGATTATTCCTCAGGAAGCAGAGATAATTTCAAATCCTGCTTCAAGAAGTGCCAAACTTCGAGTAGCTGAAAAGGTAAACGGTCAGCCACCAGTGTTCAGCGGTCAGACAGATAGCTGGTAAAAGCTGAATGCTGACAGCTTCTTAAAAGACATCTATTGCCGCAGGCTCGCGTGGAGTAAAGGTAATTAAAGGATATAGATAGTGTGAATGGTGCCATCGAAATGGGGGGGGATTCCTTTAAACTGGGATCTGCGTGAGCTTGTGGTATAGATGTAGGGAAGGAAGGAGTCAAGAAAAAATAAGTTGTACACCAAGAGCCACTGAGGCACTTGGCTGGCAAGGCGTGAGAAGCGAGCATACTACTGTATGTAAACGACGAATAACGAAGCCATCCAAGATGGATCGGTGGCACGACTGTACAAGTTATTTTTTTCTTGACGACGAAGAAGACAGCGATGTTTTCTTGACTATTCAAATCGTTACAAAATGTCGATAATAAAAAATGGGGGGGATTATAGTGTATTCTGAAGAAATATTTTCTTTGGGACAAAGGAAAGGTGAAAAGTTGTTAGCCTTGCTTGGTAATCCTAAAAAATCTGTAGTAAAGCAAACCGTAGTGGCATACATTTTTTCTGCATTTTGTGTGCTGTTTATTGCTTTTTGGTGTGTATGGCAACATATTCAGGTTACGACCATGGGTTATGAGATTGTTGAATTGCAAAAAGAAAGGATGAAGATAGAGAATATCCAGACCTCCCTTCAGATAGAATGTGCCACCCTGAAATCTCCACAACGGATTGAGGATATTGCCCAACAAATGGGTTTAAGATTTCCAGACAGAATAGAGGTTGTTTATCTTCCGCAAGCAGCAGGTTCATCTGAAAAAGATGCTGGTTCTAAATGGGCAAGTGTCTGGAAACAATCGCCCAAACGAATGGCTAAGGGGCTGTTTGGTGCAAATGTGGCTGAGGCATCCGAGGAATAATAACAGTTGACAGGGGTCAGGGATCAGTTGACAGGGGTCAGGGATCAGGGGTCAGATTGAATTGACTCCTGTCAACTGACCCCTGCAAACTGACCCCTGTCAACTACTTGGGGGGGGAATGTGGCTTCGAGACTTGATAGGGGTTTTGGACGAAAAGCAGATTAACGGTAATCCAGATATACAGATAAAAAATATTGCCATTGACTCCAGATGTGTTACAGATGGTTCTTTGTTTATATGTATTCAAGGATTTGCCACTGATGGTCATGCTTATATTCATCAGGCTATAAAAAATGGAGCGGTTGCTGTCCTGATTGATAAAGATGTGCCTGTTCCATCAGGGATTGTTTCCATAATAGTTCCATCAACTCGTCTCGCAATGGGTAAAGTTGCCTCTGCCTTTTATGAATTTCCTTCAAAGCATCTGAGAATGATTGGAATTACCGGGACCAACGGTAAAACTACTACTACCTATCTTATCGAAGCTATCCTTAAGGCAGCCGGATATAATGTTGCCAGACTTTCTACGACTCAATATAACATTGGAAAAGAACAGATTCATGCATCGCATACTACCCCTGATTCCATAGAATTACAGCAATTACTAAAAAAAGCCATAAATTCACAATGTACCCATCTTGTTATGGAGGTATCATCTCATGCCTTAAGCCTTAATAGGATTGATGGTTGTGAATTTGATACAGCGGTATTTACCAATCTAACCGTGGATCATTTAGATTTTCATCATACTCAAGATGAATATCTGAGGGCAAAGATGAAACTTTTTACATCGCTTGGAGAGATGCATGATAAAGGTCTTCCTAAATTGGCTCTCATCAATACAGATTCTCTATCTGCACAAAGGATAATTGAGGCTGTAAATCCGACATGTGTTCGTGTTAAAGGATATGGATGCGAAAAACAAACAGATGTTTTTGCCTCCGAGATAGAAATAACTAAGGATTATGCTGCATTCCTTTATCAGGGTGTAAGATTTCGCTTGAATCTGCTGGGAATGTATAATGTTTATAATGTCCTGGCTGCCATAGGTGTTGGACAGGGTGAGGGTGTGGATTTGAATGTAATACAGCAGACACTTGAGGCTGTTGAAGGGGTGCCGGGGCGGTTTGAAAGGATACGGTGTGGACAGCCATTTACAGTCATAGTTGATTATGCTCATTCACCCGATGCCCTGCAAAATGTCCTTCAAACCTGCAAGCAATTGTCTCCCCAAAAAATAATTACGGTTTTTGGGTGTGGTGGTGACAGAGACAGGAGCAAACGACCTCAGATGGGAGAGATTTCTGGCAGGTTAAGTGATGAGACAATCCTCACTAACGATAACCCGAGGACAGAACTACCGGAAGATATCCTCAGGGAGATAGAGGCAGGGATTAAACAAACAATTGGTCAGTATAGGATCATCCCGGATAGAAGAGAGGCTATTTTTCATGCCATAAGTTCTGCCAGAGAAGGCGATATTGTTCTTATTGCCGGCAAGGGGCATGAGGATTATCAGATTATGGGGGATAAAACCACCCATTTTGATGATCGTGAGGTAGCACGGGAGGCTTTGAAGGAGAGGGGATATGCTGCCAATTAGTGTCAATGAAATCTTGATTGCAACTGAGGGTGAGCTTGTTTGCGGAGATAGGGAATGGTTGCTTGAGGCTGGGGTTTCTACGGACAGCCGGGGGATACTGTCGGAGCAGCTTTTTATTGCCCTTAAGGGTGAAAATTTTGATGGGCATAAATTTATTGGGCAGGTGATTGATAGGGGTGCTGGTGGGGTTATTTTTTCCGATGAGGTAGGGATTGGACAAATACCGTGTGCCATCAAGGTAAAGGATACCCTTGCTGCCCTTGGTCATCTGGCAGCATATTATCGCAGCAAGTTTAATATTCCCATCATTGGGATTACCGGGAGTAATGGCAAGACCACAACCAAAGAAATGCTTGGGGATGTTTTAAGCAAACAGTGGACAGTTCTAAGGAATAAGAAAAACTTTAATAATGCCATTGGGCTTCCATTGACCCTTCTGGAGCTGGATAATTCTGCTCAATTTTGTGTGGCTGAAATGGGCATGAATCATCCAGGTGAGATTGCTTATCTGGCAAATATTGCCAACCCAGGAATTGGGGTAATAACCAATGTCTCTGAATCCCATATCGGTCACTTTGAGGATAAGAAGGCTATAGCTATGGCAAAGTTTGAGTTGATAGAGGCTATGGGGGGAGGAGGGATTGCGATACTGAATGCTGATGACCCATTTGTGGTAAGGATGGCTGGGCAGTATAAGGGACGCGTAGTTTTCTTTGGATTGAATAGTAATGCAGATGTTTTTGCCACAGGGATTAAAGAGGATGACTCAGGGATAAGATTCAGGGTATCGTTGAATGATGGGAAATATGAGGAAATATTTATGCCTATCCATGGCAGGCATAATGTTTATAATGCCCTGGCTGTTTGCGGGGTGCTGGTTGCTCTGGGGCTGGATTTAAGTCTGGCAGCTTCGGGATTGGAAGGGTTCAAACTTCCTGACTCGAGGATGGAGATAATCGAAAGCCATGGATTAAGAATTATCAACGATGCCTATAATGCCAATCCAGGCTCAATGAAGGCTGCCTTATCAACCTTGAGCGGAATTGCCTGCTCTGGTCGCAGGATAGTGGTTATGGGTGATATGCTGGAATTGGGGAAATGGAGCGAGGAGTTGCATCGAGATGTAGGCATGTATATCAGTGATGCAGGCATTGATGTGTTGGTGACTGTTGGGCAAAATTCTGCCTTTGCTGCCTCTGAAGCCAAAGATAGAGGGGTGAAAACATTTGCTTGTCAGGATCATGCGGAGGCTATTCACATATTAAAGGCAATGATCAAATCTGGCGATGTGGTATTGATCAAGGGATCAAGAGGGATGAGGATGGAGGAAGCAGTTCAGGCATTACAAGAAACTTGACACCTGAACAATTTACGAACAATTAAAAAAAACAGGGAGGAACATGGGATAATACTGTCCCATGACATGAATATGCTTTATTATTTTCTTTATGAAAAACTATATAATCCTGAAACAATGGCATCTATCTTCAGAGTTTTCAAGTATATTACCCTCCGTACAGCAGGTGCTACCTTAACCGCACTTTTTATTTCCTTCATTATTACCCCATGGATAATAAACAGGTTCAAGAAAAATAAGATGAGTCAGGTCCTCAGGGTAGATCATCACAAAACCAATGGTACCAAATCTGTTACCCCAACCATGGGTGGGATAAGTATTCTGATTGCCTTAACCTTATCCGCAGCCCTCTGGTCAAGATGGGATGCCAGATTCACCCTTTTAATGGCTATTGTAACCATTGGATTTGGGTGGCTTGGCTTTCTTGATGATTATTTGAAGCTGATAAAAAAGAAGCCAGAAGGGTTGGTGGCAAGGTATAAGTTTATTGGACAGGTATTAATTGCCGGGAGCATTGCCTTATATCTTTATTACTATCCCTCTCATGCAGTGTATGGACAGGCCATCTCTATCCCTTTTACCAGTGGTGCACCATTGGAATTGGGATGGTTTTATATCCCATTTGTGATGCTGGTTATTGTGGGTACATCAAATGCTGTCAATCTTACTGATGGCATGGATGGATTAGCCATAGGGGCAGTTATTCTGGCTACGATTGGGTTGATATTGACAGCTTATCTGGTCGGGCATTATAAATTTGCTGAATATCTGAAGATTATTTACATTCAGAGTAGTGGGGAAATAACCGTTTATCTTGGGGCAATGCTTGGTGCATCCATAGGTTTTTTGTGGTATAATGCCCATCCTGCTCAGATATTTATGGGTGATACTGGTGCCCTGTCTTTGGGAGGAATACTTGGAACCGCAGCGGTATTGATGAAAAGCGAGCTACTGCTATTGATTATTGGTGGGCTTTTTGTGATTGAGGCATTATCCGTAATGATTCAGGTAGCATCTTTTAAGTTTACTGGCCGTAGGGTGTTTGCCATGGCACCCATTCACCATCACTTTGAATTAAAGGGATGGTCAGAATCAAAAGTAGTCGTCAGATTCTGGATTATTGCTGGAATATTCTTGCTTGTGGGCTTGAGTACATTTAAGTTGAGGTAGCTGTTCAGGTGAATAGGCTGTAGGCTGTTAGACTGTAGGCTATAGGAAAAAACTAATAGCCTACAGCCTAATGTCGTGTCAACTCTTAATTGTCGGTAGGCAGTAATTCTCATTATGAACCGCAGAGACGCAGAGTCGCAGAGAATTTTATATGCTTCACTCAGCGTTTCTTCTCTGCGACTCTGCGTCTCTGCGGTGAAAAAATATCAAAA
>JAZDHC010000203.1:0-19169 GCA_043806395.1 Candidatus Desantisiibacteriota bacterium
GGGTAATACAGGCAAATAGTATTTGATACCAACAATGACCGGGTACAATATTTGTCATAGATAAAGGAATATAGCGAAAAGTATGGGGTTTAAAAGCGATAGGAATACCTCGAAAATAATAAAAAAACGGGTGCTGTCCCCGGTTTCCCCCCATGGACACTTAAATCCACAGGAATCGGCACGCTCGATACAACAAATGGTCAATCAGTTGTATTTACCGCCACCAAGACAGGAACCGTGGATTTGCAGGTGGTGGCTGACTTTGGCACACAAACCACTACGACAACGGTTAACATTACTGTGGTCAAGGGTATGGTGCATCATATCGACATCACGCCCACAACAGCTACCATTGAAGCAAGGGGGACGGCATCATTTACGGCTAAGGCATACAATCAATATGGGTATGAATTGACTGAGATTACCGATCTTGACTGGCAGATAGCACAGGGAAGTGGGACAATAAATGGCAATTTGAGTAAAACAGTGCTACTCCAAACCAATGATGTTGTGGGAACGATTACGCTGACTGCCTCTATCGGTATGGTTACAGGCACTTCAATGGCAACAATAATTCACGGTAGTGTAACCTCAATAAGCATTCTTCCCGGCACAGCATCAGTTGAGGTTATGGGTACTAAATCCTTCACCACATTTGCTGTCAACCAATTTGGACACTCAAGCCCAGTCAGTTATATATTAATTAGTGACATAGGCGGGACTATTACACCAACGGCTGCGACTGCTGTGTTTACCGCAGGTAATAAGACAGGTAGGGTAGAGATTATGACTGAAGCAGGAGACAAGAGAGCTACTGCTTCAATAACAATTATCCCGGGACAGATTGAGAGATTGATCTTTGTTCAGCCAACAGCAGGGTCTTTGCCCATAGGTATGCCGGGCACAATGACCATTCAGACACAGGATGAATATGGTAATATCAGCATTGCAAACAATATGACTATTGTTTGCAATGGTAATGACAGCCAATCACGATTTGCTCCTTCCTCTTCAGGTGCTACATGGACGGAGACAGGCATATTTCCACTTGTTGGAACAAGCAACCTCACGCTTTTTTTCAAGCAAAATGACACGAATACATCAGCAATTATTACGGCAAGTATTCTATGGACAAGCATTTCCGCAACTCACGCAGTAACTATTGAGTTATTAGGCAGCAGCAGTTCTGGGGATATTCTTGCAGATGATGGTAGGACAAGGGTGAAAATCGGTACAGGTGCCCTTACTGGTGCAGGATATATTGAAATAGATACATCAGGCACTTCCACAGCGAACATAGTTCTTGCCGGCAATGAGAAGGACGATGCAGATCAGAGGATAAACCGCATAGAAGGTACATTGCGACGGTTTGAAATTCATAATGCTACAATTACCACTACCGCTAAAATACAAATTGCCATCCCATATCTTGACACAAATCCAAAGGATGGTTTGGTAGATGGGACACAAATAAAGGTGTCTTCGTTAAGAATTTATTGGTTAAGGGATACTGGGACAGATGTGATATGGCAGCCTGAAGATTCATGGATAGATTATGCAAATAGTCTGGTTTGTGCCAATGTTTCGCATTTCTCATATTACATCCTGATGGGACTTGGCTTTCCACCTACCCTTGAGAAGGCAATTGCCTACCCCAATCCATATAATGCAGAGAAACATGCAGGCATAGGGATAAAGTTTGACAAGCTGACTGAAAACTCCACCATCAAAATCTTCAATATTGCCGGTGAGTTAGTGCGAGAAATTCATGTAAGTTCACCTCAGGAAGGCTGGGATGCCTGCAATTCTGAGGGTGAAAAGGTTGCCAGTGGTATCTACATTTACCTTATAAAAGACCCTGCGGAAAATAAGAAGATGGGTAAGTTAGCGGTAATTAAATAGGCTGTAGGTGGTTAGGCTGAAGGCTGTTAGCTTGGAAGAGGCGAACAGCCTATCTGCTTGAGCAGTATAATAATGCTACAAAGAATATCACCGCCAGAAACAACCATACCCAGTCTCTCGTCTTTGTCTTGAAATCATCTAATATAGCGGGCTCTCCTGTATATCCCCTTGAAAGCATGGCATTATAAACTGCTTCATTAAAATAGTATGATTTATGCCAGAGGGAGGATATATTCCAGGCTACAATCTGCTGACCTTTTTTGTAATGCAATCGTGTCCCCACGCGGCTTTTGATGGCAAGATATGTGTTTTCAACTACTTCCAGAAAAAGATAGATGTACCGATAGCACATGCCCAGCGTCATCACAAAAACAGATGGTATTCCAAAAATACGCAAGACCTTAAGCAAGGCAAAGTGTTTTGTCGTCAGGCTGAGAAGAATGGCAAATG
Source organism: Candidatus Desantisiibacteriota bacterium (assembly GCA_043806395.1). Taxonomy (GTDB): domain Bacteria; phylum UBA9089; class CG2-30-40-21; order CG2-30-40-21; family CG2-30-40-21; genus CG2-30-40-21. The sequence goes on from JAZDHC010000203.1 coordinate 2,353, forward strand.
ATACCGAGGTTGTTACGCGAGCCACAAATAATGTTGATCCAAACAATCCCTGACGGGTAACACCAATTTTTACCCCCATGATTTCCGCAGTACAAAATAAAACATCTCCGGGTGTAAAAATATTAAATATCGCAGGAATAGCAATAAAGAAAGAGAATAGGGGGATAAATATCCATGTCCTTTTCAAAAAGAATCCCATATGAATATTAGAAAAATACGCAAGTGCTAAGCATATTGTATATAGGCAAACACAAAGGGTGATGCTTTTTACGAGAAGAACAGCCATAAGGAACAGGATGAATATTGCTACCTTTACCCTTGTGTCCAAAGATTGTAAAAATCCATCCTTAGCTGCATACTCCTCAGCGAATATAGATTCCTTGATGAATGATAGAATGGCTGTAATTGAGCGGTCTATGAAATTTGCCACTAATCGCCCCTTTTCGTCAGAAATTTTCCTGTGCCCAAGACAATAAGCACAGTTGCTCCTATCCCTATGACAGCAGAGACGATATAGGCAAAACTCATGTGCAGCAAGGACTTTTCTCCCCAACCCTTAAAGGCATAATCCGGCATCGGTGCATTCCAGATACTGGCAATTTTTTTCAGACCTTGCGGGATATAGCCTACGAGCTTTTGCATCTCCTCAACATCCCATTCACCCCACGCAGCACCTGCCTTAAAATGCTCTGGCAAGATAAGCCCAAGTGGAGAAAGTAGAATCAATATTGCCATTCCTATCCAAAGTTTAGTAGTAATTTTCACGGGTTTTTCCTCCCTTTTTGTAGGGACAGGTCTTGTACTTGTCCTCCTCGTTCCAGAAGTTCTGGTGCCTGTTTCTGCAAGTATTTTATAACTAACGCAGTTACAATTGCCTCTACCCATCCAAATACCAGAAGATGCTCACCTGCCATAATTGAAACTGCCACCTTCAATCCATACGGGCAGTAAAGAGCCTGACCGCTTGCCGTGTGGTGTAACATCGGCTGCAAGCCAAATTCAATTCCAGTAACCAATGCTGCAATATTAAGGGCAATATACCCGGCAACACCCGCTGCAATCACTCTTCTGGTGGAATCTATGGCTGCATTATAACTAATCAACCGATAAATGTAATAACCCACAAACGGCAACACAAAAGCCATATTAAAACAATTAGCACCAATTGCCGTAATACCTCCGTCGCCAAATAAAAGTGCCTGAATCACAAGTGCTACGGTAAGGGCAATACACGCTGCCCAAGGACCAAGAAGTATCGCCACAAGAACCCCACCTACTGCATGTCCGCTTGTTCCACCAGGAATTGGCACATTGAACATCATCAGCACAAAACTAAATGCTGCACCTATTGCCAGCATTGGCACCTGCTTTGCTTTCAGCGTTTTTTTAACAATTTTTGCAGCAATCGTCCATATCGGCAGCATCATCCCGCAAAAAACGCTACTTGTTGTTGGTCCTAAATATCCGTCTGGTATATGCATATTATTATCCTCCCTGATAACCGTGTTACGAGTATAGAAATTATAACACAATATTAATCTTATGTCAACATTTTTCTGTAACTGCTCAATATCTTGTGGAAAGTGGAAAGGATTAGCCACAAAGGCACAAAGGAATACACAAAGGAAGATATTCTTAGTGTTTTCTTAGTGTCTTGGTGTCTTAGTGGCAAATCTCTATCTTACACATTTAGTAGTGGCATTGCGAGTTCCACACTTTATTGAGCAATTACCGAAAATCCTATATTGAAAGGTGAAACATGAAGGATATCAGAATTAACTTGGGTGAGCGAAGTTATCCCATTTATATTGAATCTGGTTTATTAAAAAATGTTGGAAATGTTCTGACAGAGGCAGGGGTTGGGCAGAGTGTTGTAATAATTACTAACCCTAAGATAGGATATTTTTACGAGGATATTCTTGTTAGCCAATTAAAAGAAGCAGGCTTTGAGACAAAGGTAATTGAAATACCAGATGGAGAAGGGTATAAAAATCTGAAAACAGTATCCTATCTCTATGATAAACTGGTAGAGATGCAGGCACATCGAAAAACAACCCTTATTGCCTTAGGTGGTGGGGTAATTGGGGATATCGTTGGATTTGTTGCAGCTACATTTATGCGAGGCATTCCCTTTGTGCAGATACCAACTACCCTTCTTGCTCAGGTAGATAGTAGTGTGGGTGGGAAAACAGGGGTAAATCTAACAACTGCAAAGAATATGGTTGGTGCCTTCTGGCAGCCGCAGGTAGTTGTCATCGACCCGGATGTGTTAAAAACCTTAGCCTTAAGGGAGATTAAATCTGGATTGGCTGAGGTAATAAAGTATGGGATGATTAAGGATGCAGATTTCTTTATTTATTTAGAGAAGAATATTAGACAAATTGAAGGCTTAGAGCCTGAATCCATGATTCATATCATTAGCCGTTCATGTGAGATAAAGGCAGGTGTGGTTGAATCTGATGAGCGGGAGGCGGACTTAAGAGCCATACTAAATTTTGGACATACAATCGGACATGCGATAGAGTCGATAACGGCTTATCAACTTTTCCGCCATGGAGAGGCGATCAGTATTGGTATGGCTGGTGCAGTAAAAATAGCTGCGAAGATAGGTATGCTTGCTAAAAATGATATGACTCGGCTGATAAACCTTCTGCGGATGGCAGGATTGCCTACAAGGTTTAAGGATTTATCACCAGATGCCCTTTTGCAGGCTATGTATCTGGATAAGAAAAGGTTATCCCCACAACACATAAGATTTATTCTGCCAAATAAGATTGGTTATGTTACAATGGTTGAGGAATTAAGCCCACAGGTAATCGTTGATGTCTTAAAGGAGCAGATGGAATAGATGAAAATATTAATTATTCACGGACCAAATTTGAATCTTTTGGGAACCAGAGAGCCGGATATATATGGCTCAGTAACCATGGAAGAGATAGATAATAGCTTGAAAGAAACCGGACAGGCGTTAGGGGTAGAGGTTGAATGTTTTCAATCAAACCATGAGGGTGAAATTATAGATAAGATTCAAGCTGGTAATGGTATTTTTGATGCTCTTATTATAAACCCCGGGGCATATACCCATACCAGTATTGCTATTGCTGATGCTATCTCCGGGGTTAATATTCCAACCATTGAGGTACACATCTCTAATATCGGAAAGCGAGAGGAATTCAGGCAAAAATCCTTTATCTCCCGGGTAGCTGTAGGTCAGATAACAGGATTTGGCAAAAATTCCTATTTGTTAGGACTAAGGGCGGCTGTGGATATGCTTAAGTAGTTGTTCGCTATCCCTACTTCGTGTCAACTCTTAATTGTCGGTAGGCAGTAATTCTCATTATGAACCGCAGAGACGCAGAGTCGCAGAGAATTTTATATGCTTCACTCAGCGTTTCTTCTCTGCGACTTTGCGTCTCTGCGGTGAAAAAATATCAAAATGAGATTACTATCATTGCGTCAATTAAGGTTGTTGAGACACTACCGATATTGTCACATATAACAACAATAATACCGTTACAAAAACAGGGAGAAAAACACATTGGAGATTCTGCAGGAATTAAACCCTCAACAAAGGGATGCTGTAACACACATTAATGGACCGATTCTGGTCTTGGCTGGTGCCGGGTCAGGCAAAACAAGGGTAATTATCTATCGTATTGCACATCTCTTAAGTCAGGGCATATCACCCAAACATATACTTGCAGTTACCTTTACCAATAAGGCAGCCTCAGAAATGAAAAAGAGGATAGAGCAATTTAATGAAGTAATGGATATTAATGGATTATGGATAAATACCTTTCATTCTGCTTGCCTGAGAATTCTAAGGGCTCATTATCCAAAGAAAAATTTTACCATTTACGATGAATCAGATAAGTCTGCTGTGGTCAAGGCTGTTTTGAAAGAAACAAATTATGATGTAAAACCAAATTCTGTGGGCTCATTTATCAGCCAGTGCAAGAATAAAATGCAGACACCAAGTAATCATAAACCCATCAATTTCTGGGAAGAAAGGATGTTAAATTGCTACAAACTTTATCAGGAACAGTTGGAAAAGAATAATGGGCTTGATTTTGATGACATTATCATGAAAACCATCCACTTATTTCAGGAATCTCCTCAGATATTAAGCCACTATCAAACCAGATTCAATTATATCATGGTGGATGAATATCAGGATACAAACTATTCCCAGTATCTGTTAATTCGAATGCTGGCTGAAAAGCATCACAATATATGCGTGGTTGGGGATGATGATCAGTCAATCTATGGCTTTCGTGGTGCAGATATCAGCAATATCCTGAACTTTGAAAAGGATTATCCGGCTATCAAGACCATTCGACTTGAGCAAAACTATCGTTCAACCAAACCTATCCTTGATACAGCCAATCGAGTTATTGAATTTAATCGTAATCGCAAGGGAAAGCAGCTCTGGACAGAAAAGACGGTAGGTCCAAAGGTAGAATTTCGCTTGCTTCGCAATGAACACGATGAGGCAAATTTTGTAGTAAGGACAATATCTGAGGCTATGAGTAGAGAAAACAGGAAGCTTTCAGATTTTGCCGTGCTTTATCGGGTTAATGCCCAGTCAAGGGTGCTGGAGGATACCTTCAGAATGGCTAATATACCCTACACCATTGTTGGTGGGATGAGTTTTTATAGCCGCAAGGAGATAAAGGATATTCTGTCATACTTAAAGATTATTATTAATCCCTCTGATGCTGTTGCCCTGAAAAGGATTGTAAATGTGCCGGCAAGAAAGATTGGTGCCAGCCTTGTTGAAAAGATAGAAAAATATGCTAATTCCAATAATCTTCCTCTGTTTGAGGCAATGGAGAAGGCAGAGGAGATTGACACGCTTTCTGATACACAAGTAAAGGCTGTGGAACGATTTGTAAAATTGATAAAGAAGTTCATGGCTATTAAAGATACGATGTCTATCTCTAAATTGTTGAATATGCTCTTGGCAGATTCCGGGTATCTGGAAAGCCTGAAAGAAGAAAAAACAGAGGAAGACAAGGATAGGATAGTAAATATAAAGGAATTAGTAAATGTCGCTATAGAGTTTGAAGGCAAGGAACAGGGTATGCGACTGGAGGATTTTCTGGGAAGTATCTCTCTGGTAGCAAATATTGATTTGTGGGATGATAGCTCTTGTGTTACCCTGATGACCCTTCATAATGTCAAAGGGCTGGAGTTCCCTTTCGTTTTTTTGACCGGAATGGAGGAAGGATTGTTTCCACACATAAATTCATTAAATAATGATAATATTGAAGAGGAACGCAGGCTCTGTTATGTGGGAATGACTCGGGCAAAGGAAAAATTGTTTATGTCCGCAGCCTCATCCAGAAAACTCTATGGCTGTGGTACGGGTATGCCTTCATGTTTTATATTGGAAGCAGGGGTGGGGGGAGGTAATAGGGTCATAAGGTAATCGGTAATCGGGTAGGAAGGAAAGGGGGGAGCAGGTGATTAGTCTTGTTAGCCAGTAGCAAGTGCAACGCTACTTGTCTGTGTTATGCTCTCCATGGTTCTTTTCCTGCTTATTTGATGCTTGTTACCGATTACCTTATGGGCATCTCTAAAAGCTCAATCAAGTCATGATGGCAAGGCGCAAAGATGCGAAAAAACGCAGTTTACATGTGGTAAATGAGCATTTTGAGCAGCTTTGCAACGCCGCCAGCGCGGCTTCAGTGGGTTTTTAGAGGTGCCCTTATGACCTTACTACCCTATTACCTTCACTTATCTTCTCCTGAGCTTTCTGTATATCTATACAAGAGTAACGACAATATTCACCAACCTCTTCAAAGAAAGCCTGATAGCTTTGAACCCTGATGGCAGCATCACCTGTTTGTAATGCCTTTTCCATTCTGAAAAGCAAAGATTCGAGGTTCCAACTGCCAAGATGAAATAATCCACGATGTTCGAGGATTCTTTGATACAAATGCCCTATTTCTCGCCACAGTTTCAATGCCCTTTTGCTTATTTGCGGGGTTATAGCTTCTTGCAGCCTTTCGCTTAACCGTTGTCCCTCTTTGCAAAGCATCATAACCCGACTCCAATCCTTAACAATACCTCCCATTTCTTCAATCAGGTTTAAGACAGGTGGAATATTATAGCTATCTCGGGTAGCATCTAATACCTTTTTTATGGAAATATCCCTCTGACAATACTCATCAATGGTTTCTCGCAGGGTAAGAATCTTTGTGCCCATGATCTTTGCCCCACCCTCGGTTGCATCTATATAGGTAATATCCGGTCTTTGTTGAATCTGATACTCAAACCAACGAACCCATGTCCACATGCTCTGGGTTGTTGGCACTTGATTGCCATAAATATCCTCAATCCATATGGTATTCAGTTTCTTTGCATACTCCTCTGCCTCTTCTATTCTTTCTTGCAGAACCCCTTGTGTATATACCTTATTATCTGGAAAGGAGAGGTCCTGTCCAATAAAGATGACTGGATTTGCACCAAATCGAACGGCTAAGTCAAATCCAGCTGTAGAGACAGAGCCACCGAGTTTAATTGCACCCCGTTCACCAATAAATGTTTCAATCCAGACAAGCCATGGATGACCAAAGCCACTAAAAAAAATGTTTGGGGAAAATAATGGAAGAGCATCAGGATAAACAGCGGGACCAGTCAGCAGGTATGTCCCTTCTGGAATCGTTACTGGTTTTAGATAATATTTATAATTTTTTTCTGTAGCATCAATAGCTACAACAAAATCCGGCTGTATCCCATGCTGTAGCACTGTTCTGAGGGCAGTATCTACGCAAAGAATCATTGCCTTGCCCTTTGCCTCCTTCAGCAAGGCTACATTTTTGTCCAACGATGGTCCGGCAGCAACAATAATGGCTGGAAATCCCTCAAATTTCTCAAATAGCTCTTTTAAGCCTGGTGAGGATATAATCTGTGGCAGATTCATCAGAATGTGGCTTTGCCAGACAGGGGCATGTTCAGCCAGCGTTGCCAGATTTTGGGTAGCAATTAATGTTGCTTCACTCAAATATTTTCTAACCTGTTGATAGAATTCCGGGTTTTGTGAGGTGGCTGGTTTGTACTCAACAATCATAATGTCAGGGATGGTACTTACCCTGTAATATTGGTCTATTCGATGCCTGACTGCCTGTGAGGGATCTTCTTCAATAGAAAGCGTTACCCTGTGGGATGTCAGGATAGGGGCAAGGTTGAATTTAGATAGTATTGACTTAAAACATCCAATATCGTGGTCAATAATCAGAAGGAATGTTTTATCCCCAGTCTTTTGAAGGAGCTCATTTATATGAAGGCTGTATCCAAATCCTAAGATAGCCAGAATATTTATCTTATCCAGATTAACATGTGGTGAAACCACCATCCCTTCAACCTCTGGGTATGGCAGCTCTTTTGCCTCTGTTTCATTTACCCTGTTAAAAAGCCGCAGGTCTTTTTGCTTGAGCAAAGACATATTTGATTCAAAATAACTCAATATAGTTCAACCCCTTGTAGTAGTTCAGGTAGAGACACAAAGGCACAAAGTCAGGAGAGAAGAGAGGAGAAAAGTTTGTTGCTATTTCTCTTCTCTTACTTTGTGCCTTTGTATCTCTGTATCTGATTTTTATTTCCCCTGTTTTTCGCATTCTTTATTGAAGAAAAGTACGATTCCGTCTGAAGCAGTACATAACTATAATGTTGGTTCTGTCAGAAAGTTTTTCATATACATTGCCTTCTTCCGGTTGAAACTTCTGAATTGTGGTGAATACTACACCGCCGGAAGCGACTTTAAGTAAATCCTTCAATTGATCACGATTTTCTGCTTGGACAGGTTCTTGCCTGAGTAATTGTTTTGAAGCGGCAAAGGTATTAAAAAGCTGATCATCAAGGTCATTGCGGTCGGTGATTACAAGAATCGTGGGATTATCCATAGCAAGAACGATCTTTCCGGTGTAAAAAACCATAGACAAGGATTTTCCCGAACCCTGTGTATGCCAGACAACACCGCCTTTTTTATCGCCCACAGACTGGGATTTCACACCCGCCGGCATGCCATAACTTTCTGGCGATTCCCGAACCATTAATACTCTGGAATTGTCTGTAGTTTTTATGACATAGCCAGATGCGCGAAGGGTCGATTCAACCGCTCTGTTTACCGCATAATATTGATGATACGCAGCCAGTTTTTTTACGGTTTGAATGGTTGTAACGCCTGTTTCCTGTTGAGACGCAGTATACTGCGTCTTTACAGATTTTTCAAAAACAATAAAATGTCGAATAATGTCTAACAGCGTTTTTTTATCGAGCATTCCGCGAATTAATGTTTCCAACTGACCTATGAGCGGTGACGCTTCCACTTTACCATCAGAAGCCTGCTTCCAGCTTGTTAATCCCATGTAGATCTTTTTAGCATCCGCAGAATCGTAAATGATTTCAGCAGCGGTTTTGCCTGTTATAGCCCAATGAAGTTTGTTTTGGACTGTTGCAAAAAACTCCTTTGTAATCGGCGAGTCCTTATCATAATCTGTGGCAAGAGCGTAAATATCAGTAATTTTTTGATAAAAGCGTCTTTCGCTTGCCCGTATTTCACGGATTCGCTCAAGGAGTTCCTCGAAATAATCCTTGCCAAAAACCCTGTTTCCCTGTTTCAGCCGCTCATCGTCCAAAACAAAGCCCTTGATAATGTATTCCTTGAGTGTTTTGGTAGCCCAAATACGAAATTGCGTTGCCTGATAAGAATTTACGCGGTAGCCAACGGAGATGATAGCATCAAGGTTATAAAATTGTGTTTTATATTTTTTGCCATCTTCGGCAGTTATTTCCAAAATGGAAATAACTGAATTTTCTACAAGTTCACCGTCTTCAAAGATATTTTTCAAGTGCTTGTTTACAGCCGGAATCTGAACACCAAATAATTCAGCCATAGCTTTCTGTGTAAGCCAGACGGTTTCGTCTTTCAAAAAGACCTCTATGTTCACTTTTCCTTCATGGTTTGTGTAGAGGAAGAAATTGGTTTGTTTGGGTTCTGGTGTATTAGTCATGATATTTTGATCTCCTGTTTTTGCAGATTCGGTCATAATTGCCATGGAATCTCCTGTTTTTTATCTTTCACCATGGGATTTTCCTGATCAAATTCCCAATGCAGGGGGTTATTGATAATATATTCACGAATACGATTTAATTCGTTTTCATCACGGATAATATGTTCATAATAATTGCGTTGCCACAATTTGCCGTTAAATGGTCGCCAACCATTTTGTTTAACACCGCGAATATATTCATTGGTTGACATCGTTTTAAACCATTGTACCACTTCCCGTAGGGGCGAACCTATGTGTTCGCCCAATCCGTTATGTTCGCCCAATTCATGTTTTGGAGGGTAGACACACGGAGGGCAGACACATAGGTCTGCCCCTACACCGATGACAACAATAAAATGAATATGATTGGGCATACAAATGAAATCATCACATTGAATGTCCGGGAATTTGTTACCTAATTCTCGAAACCATCGAACGATCATTTGTCCCGAATCATTCAAAACCATTTCCGTAGGGGCGAACCTGTGTGTTCGCCCTATTTCAGGCAGATCAGGAGGGCAGACACATAGGTCTGCAGGAGGGCAGACACATAGGTCTGCAGGAGGGCAGACACATAGGTCTGCCCCTACAACGATTTCCCCAAATAAACATTCCCTGCTTTGCGTGCATATCGTAACAAAATACGCCCCTGCCGATGAGTAATCATATCCTTTCAGACGGATAGAACGGCGATGATGAATATCGGGGTTATATTTTTTCTCCGTAGGGGCGAACCTATGTGTTCGCCCATTTTCCTGTGGTTGTTCTATTTCAGGGCAGACACATAGGTCAGGGCAGACACATAGGTCTGCCCCTACGGGTTGAATGATATAATGATTGTTTTTCATGCTTTTACCCTCACTTCGCCGGACATTAATTTCGGCAGGAGCGTGTCGCGCAGGCGTGAGAGCGTGTGAATTTGAAGATTGTTAGCTTGGATTTTTTGCCAGAAGTTGTCTGCTACCACTGATAATTCATCTACTGCCAATTATAATTCCCTTATTATTTACCAGAGGTATATTATGCCAGCCTGTTATGCCTGCTGAACTAAAGACTGGCACGCTACCCGGTTTTCTTTTTTGCTCAGGTAAGCCTTTGCCGTAATTGATTCGTACCACCTCCCCCAACCTACATTCCTTCCACCCAACTCGATAAATCGACACCCCCTTTGTATTAATATGTTCCCTCAAATCCTCATTAGTTATCGTAGAATAGGCGACAAAATCAAAAAAGAAAGGCAGATAGGTTTCTTCTTCAAAGTAATATTTCAATTTGGCAGCAAGAGAAGCTGTAGCTTTCTCACCTTTAATGGCAATATCAACATCAGATGCTTCTTTGTAGGTATCGATTGCGCGGGAGCCAAAAAGGATAGCTTCCTCGATCTCCGGATATGCCCCAAGTAGAGAGATTATTTCGTTTAGTTGTTTTTCGCTCAATCCATATTTCATATCCGTTTTTTCAAATCCTCATAGAGTTTTTTCACGCTTGGATAAAATTCATTATAAATAAAATCAACGGTTTCTTTTAATATAACAGAGTTGTATGCATGACTTGCCATGTTTCTTTTTTCGACCATTTCCATCCATTTTTCTGCGTCAGTAATCAGTTCAGCCTGAAATGCGACCCGAATAGTCTGTTTGCTATTCTTAACTTCGTCATACCCCTCATTCTCAAGATAGTCCTTCATGGTATTCCAAGCAAGCTCAAAGGTAAATTCAAAGGCTTGAACGAGTGCAATTTGGGTTATTTCATCAGTTTTATCGCTCTCATATTGCTTCGAGATACGGGTAAATGTCTGATAGGCACTTTCAAAATTTTGAAATCTTTGTCTCCATCGAAGTTCGTTATTCATATCTGTTCCCCTTCTCCTCTATCCTTGCCAGATTCTCTCGAATAAGCTCATTCATCCGCATCTCCTCCTGCATCTGCTTGTCAAGTTCCTCCTTGAGTTTCTCAAACCGCTCGGCAAAATCAAAATCATCCTCATCATCAGGAAGTCCCACATACCTGCCCGGAGTAAGCACATAATCCAGTTCTTTCACCCGCTCGATATTAGCGGAATTGCAAAAGCCTTTGATATCTTCGTATTTGCCATCCATTTTGTGCCATTCATGGTAAGTGGCAGCTATTTTTTGAATATCCGCTTCCGAGAGTTCTTTAGTGCGGCGGTTGATTAAAAACCCTTCGTTGCGGGCATCGATAAAGAGGATTTCATCGGTGCGGTTACGGTATCCGCCGTTTGCTTTATTGCGGGACAGAAACCAGAGAGAAGCAGGTATTTGTGTATTCAAAAAGAGCTTTGCCGGAAGGTTGACAATACAGTCCACTAATCGTGCCTCAACCAATGCCTTTCGTATTTCACCTTCACCAGAGCTTTTCGATGTGAGAGAGCCTTTTGCCAGAACAAAACCGGCAATACCGCTGGGGCTTAAGTGATACAGGAAGTGCTGTATCCATGCGTAATTGGCATTACCCGCCGGTGGAATACCATATTTCCAACGCCCATCCCTTGTATTCGTCTTTATCCTCCGGGTCAGCCCCAGCATAATCATCTTTTCCGCTTTTCAATTTGGAGTGAAGGTCTTCAAAAGCGTCGGATATGTATTTCAGGGGACGGTTCACTTTCATCGTTTTTCATATGATTCCTTTCGGGCAAGGGGACATCATCTACAGAATACAACCCCCTAACCCCCTTTTCTAAGGGGGAATTTTACACTCTTAACTAACCGCAAGCTGTCAAATAAAGGTGACCCGTCCCGAATAATCAAAATAGTGGCATGGTGCAAATCAGGGTAACACAGTGAGTAGGCACATGGATGGCTCTTTTTTCTAATTCCCCCTTAGAAATGGGGGTTAGGGGGTTGTTCTTCTCTGTATCTCTGTAACCCTGTGGTGAACAGTTTTGAACCATGCCGAATTTTAGCCATATAACTACTGAAATTTTCACCTTGAACTCATTTTTTCCTTGACATTCAATATCCTGGTATGTTACACTCAAGTTATGGGAAATATCTTGAGGAAATGTAGATAATCTGAACTCTGGAATGGCTGCCACTACTGTGGCTTAGTTCAACCAATCGCTGAAGCTGACGGCGAGTACGCCGCAGCTTAGCTCAATCGTTAGGTTAGAAAAAGAAGGAGGATAATAGCCATGACTAAAAACATTGTGAAAGCAGTAAGTTGTCTCGGAGTGATGGTGTGCATCGTAATCGTCATGGGGACATTGATCCCTGCCAAAGCCCGTGCTCAAGAAGCCCAAAGACTTGTTGACAACGGCAACAGAACAGTAACGGATACCGAGACAGGTTTGATGTGGACTAAGGCAGTGAATTCTACGAAAAGAAATCTCTCGGAGGCGATTGCTGCAGCATCCAAGGCCACCATCGCAGGTTACAAGGACTGGAGAGTCTCAACATGCGATGAACTGGAAGAAATGGCACGAATATATCCGCAGTACCTTTCCGTCTTGGACTTACAGAATGGTGAGTACCTTACCACTACAGAAAGCGACCAACAAAATTATGTGACAGGCACAATTATTTATGTGATAGGTATTCATCCCAAAAACAAACCTTACACTGGAGAAGGCTACCATGAGACTGCAAAGACGCAACAATATGTTGTCTATTATAATGGGAGTAAGTGGCATAGTTTCTACTATTGGCTCGTTCGCGGTCCAATCAAAATGAAAGGGTCAGAAGACAAAACAACACAGAAAGAACAAGTTATTGTATCTCAATCTGAGACTCTGAGAATATCCAAGAATGGCAATGTCCGCTCAGGTCCAAATACAAAGCATGAGATTATTGGTAAAGTTACGGTTGGAACAGAGGTTACACAGTTGGAGCAATCAGGTTCGTGGTACAAAGTAAAACTGCCAGATGAGACAGTGGGTTGGTTACATAGGATATTAGTTGATTTTGGAAATAGGAAATAGGAAATAGGAAATAGGGGACAGTTACCTATTAAAAGCCTAACCAATCGTTGCAGCGGACGGCTTCGCCGCCGCTGAACTCTATCGTTAGACTTACAAGAAAATGTAAGGTATTACTCAGGCGTCAGATAGTAATTTGGCGTAAGATAACGGTCGAGTGTTAAAATAGCAGCCGAGAGTAAGATAGCAATCAAGCGTAAAATGGTAATTAGGAGCAAGGTACTACTCCCTAAGTAAAAAAGAGTTTTCTGATATGAAATAGTGTTTAAGTAAGATTGAAGTACCAAAAATAAAAAGTTTGTAAAGAGAAAAAGGAGGAAATTGTAATGAGATACAAATTTAATCAATGCTCAATAATCCTGTTAATGGCTATTCTTTTTACAGGATGTGCAACTATGCAAACCATGCAAAGCACTTGGGAATCTACCAAATCAGTAAACACTATTGGAGCCTATGAGGATTTCCTGAAGCAGTATTCAGAAGGAGAATTTAGTGATGAAGCAAAAGCATCTTTACAAAACCTTAAAGAACAACTTGAAATTAGGTTGTTAGCAGCATATATAACACCAGTAGAAATAACAACAAAAGGTTCGGATGTAGTAATTAGTTGTCAAATATCAGGGAAAGAAGTGCATTTGATAAATAAAGAAGATTTAGTAGTTGTTGTAGCAATTGATGCAAAGAACAAACCCATTACTCTTTTGTATTATAAGTTTGATATGTCTTTAGAGCAAATACAGTTTAGAATTAAAAATCCTGATGGTATACTTAGTGGAAAAGGCAACGCATACATCTATTTAGCTTTAGCAAAAGGCCTACTTAAACCTATTTTTGAGGATTCTGAGGTAAGAAGATTTGAAGGAGTTGCACTAATATCTAATACAAGAGTTTCTAATGTCTTAACCATCATAGCTACTTTTGAGTAAATTCAGTCAAAGGAAAGGAGACGCAACCCTTTTTATATTCTATTAAGGAGATGGTTATTTTTGTCGTTAGGCATATGGTGGTTATTTAGATATGAAACTAAGAAAAAAAGGAGGAGTTGTAAGAATGAAAAGTTTAACAAGTTTGGTTTTGGGGGTTTTGCTGTTTTGCATGGGAATAAATATTTCAGTAGTTGACGGCCATGAATTGGGGAACACGATTACATTTGAGAATCAATCAGGTGAACTGGCATTCGTCAAACTTGTAGGTCCTACTACACAAAGCGTTGAGGTACCCCATAGTGAGAGTCGAATGATGAAGGTTGCTGCTGGTGAATATTATACTCTTGTACGATATGGGAATACACCAAAGCAATACACCTATAGCAAAGGTGAACCGTTTACAGTAACTGAGACCGTCATCCAGTATTCTGCAATAACCATCACACTACACAAAGTGGTTGACGGGAATTATTCAACCTATCCAACCTCACAAAAAGAGTTTGACAAAGTCACCGCAGATACAAATATTGAGAAACAAGAAAAGAACGAAGGAGAGAAAACAGTTGGAGGTTTTGCCGAAGAGCCTTTTGTGATTAGAGATAAAAGGTTTACCGAAAGTTTCATTCCAGATGCTAAGCCTTCAAATGTTGCGATAAAAATAACTACAGAAGAGGGTGGCTACACTATTGGTGGGGAAGATGAGTATACCATGGCAATGTATATGGGTAAATGGACTATTTGGGGAAATGGATCAAAACATACCTGGATTGGTAAAAATACTTATAAAGGGTTCACATTTGATAGCGATAAGAATGATCCCCTTCAGTTTATGGTAGATAAAGATAAAGGTTATGTTTATGTAAAAGGTAAAGGAGTTGTAACAACTCATGAGGGAAAAACTATAGGATTGCCTCTTGAAAAGTCACAAGTTGAAGATACGAGACAGTTCGTTGTGAAAGCTCAGTTGTATCCGTATACTTCACTGTGTGAATTCCCTGACTCGAAGAACTGGCCAAGGACAATTATGTGGGAAGGTGCTGTAAGTATCACACTCAAAGGATGCTCGGATTTAGAAAAAACGCTTGTACACCCGTCTGCAATTCTTATAACGATTGTAAACTTGGGTGATTTTGACATAGAAATTCCCATCGAGGGATTCAACAGTGTCATTCTCACCAAGAAAGATAGTAAAAAAATACCTGCAATAGCTTGGCGATATCGGGAGCGTAACTCTTTCGGTTACGGTTTAGGATACAGTATTGGTTTCGTTACTAAATGTAGCGGAAAGATTGTAGTAATTATTAAGCCACGAGAAAGTTGTGACCTTATATTCTTGTTTCCCTCAGCGGAAACAGGAGAACTCATCAGTATTGCCGGACTTGCACCAGTGAAAATTACCGAATAAACAGGGAGTCTCTAAACCAAGTGTAAGAAAGTAAGAGGATTTGGGGAAGGGATTGGGGTCTAACCTTGAATGTAGAAAGCAGAATTTGCTCAACAGAAGAGAAAAAGAGAATAGAAGAAAAAAGAAAGTAAAGTCTAACAAGAAAAATGCACTGGATGGGCAGTAGCCCACCAGTGATTTTTATCGTTAGGCATAAAAAGGAGTCATAAAAGACTATGAAGCTTTTTACCATTGATAAACATGGAAAGTTGCTTCCATACAAAGAATACAATTTTAAGGATTCCAATCAGGAATCAGACTTGGAGGTTTTGCTTGAGAATAACCCTGAATATTTTTTTGAAGGAAGCAAGGTTCTCATAGTTGGTCGTCAAGTCACTACAAACCTGAACACTTTCATAGATTTAATCGGTATTGATAAAACTGGTAATACTGTAGTTGTAGAGTTAAAAAGAGAGAAGACTCCTCGGGAAACAATTGCTCAGTTATTAGAATATGCATCGTTTGTTGAGAATTTAGACTACTCTCAGTTAAATGAGATATATCAAGACTATTCTGGTGAAGAAAGCAGTTTGGAAGATTATCATCAACAATATTTTCAAAGCGAATCAGAGGAAAAAGTCTCATTTAACAAGTCAACAAAACTTGTTATAGTTGCTCAAGAAATTTCAAAAGAGATTCAACAAACCACGTTGTTTTTGCGAAAAAAAGGTATAGATGTCTATTGCATGGAATTTAAGTATTTTGAAACCAAATCTGGAGAGAAGATAATCACAAGTGATTTTGTTGTTGGTGAAGAAGAGTTTATCCGTCAAAAAGTTCAGTCTGCTTCACTTCCCAAAGTTGACGAGAAACAGTTTTTAAATTCCTTGGATGAAAATGGAGTGAAGGTTTTTGGTAAAATCTTTGAATTTGCAAAACAAAATGGGTTGACATTTAAATGGGGATCAAAAGGATTTTCATTAAATGTTGAATTAGCTACTGGCTTTATTGGTCTATTTTTTGGATACCCACCTAATTCTGTATTTAAACAAAGCATTTATACAGGATTTGAGGAAATTAATAAAAAGGTTAATAGTCCTGAAGATGTTATTGAATTTTGCAGAACAAGTCTTGAAAGTCTTGGTTATTTTGTAAACGCAAAGTCAAATCTAAAATGGGTAATTGATAAAACCTACTCAGAAGATAAAATTAAACAGTTTCTTGCTGTCATAGAAAGGGTGGCATCAAAAATAAAGGAAAAGGGATTGAAATAAAAAGTAATGTCTAACCAATCGTTGCAGCGGACGGCTTCGCCGCCGCTGAACTCTATCGTTAGCATGAAAGATAAAAATAAAACCGCATACGAAAATCTGTATGAAAGAAAGGGGACGCAACCCTTTTGGAGAGCGACCAATAAAAGCCTAACCAGTCGCTGAAGCTGACTGGCGGGACGCCAGCAGCTTAGCTCTATCGTTAGGCATAAATTGAGTTTAATCTAATTACAGGAGGTGGTTTTT
>JAZDHC010000204.1:0-5701 GCA_043806395.1 Candidatus Desantisiibacteriota bacterium
AACATATTGTATGCATCTTATGGCCAAATGCCTATTCCGTAACAGCCTGTCGAAGAAACACTACAGCACCCAAAACCACAAATCAGGGCATATTCTGCCTGGGCATTAGGCAGGATTGGTGGAGAAAGGGCAAAAGCGATACTCGAAAGAGCATTATCAAAGGAACAAAAACCAAAGGTTATCAAGGAGATAAACGATGCACTCGGTAGATATATCCGAGATACAATGTAAGTCAATTTTGACTAAATCAAGAATCCCGGGGGTAGATTATGCTATCTGTCCCTATAAAATGAAGAGAGAGGGTATTTTGGTAAAGTAAAAGAATTGATAGTTGGGTATTGTCAAGGATATAATATTGCTTATGAATCCTGTTTTTAATCTTGACAAAGGGGCGTATCCTGAGGAGAAAATGAGGACGGTTTATGCAAATTCTTATTGTTCTGATAGTTATGAATTAATATTACATAAGCAAAAACTAAGTCATGTAGTAGAAAATTTCTACATAAACATATTTTATTTGCAACTCTTTGACTAACAAAAGGTTTCATAAGCTGTCCCCTGTTCTGCTCCGGAACACAGGTCGAATTTTTTTATTGAACACAATCACTTTCTCCTTGCAATTTTTGATATTTTCTGGTATACTTATAAATTAAGGTGTAATGTCTATGATATTACAGTTCAAAGGGGAGTATAGATGGAAGATATTATTAATCTCAAGGAACGGGCAAAAGAAGTAAGAAGGCTTGTTATCAATATGATTACTGAGGCAAATTCAGGTCATCCTGGTGGCTCGCTTTCCATGACAGAGATAATCACAACCCTTTATTTTTCAATCATGAATCATTCTGCTACCAATCCAGCATGGGAAGAAAGGGATAGGTTTGTTCTTTCCAAGGGACATGCGTGTCCAGCTTTTTATGCTGTTTTATCTTTATGTGGATATTTTCCTGCATCAGAATTAATGAAATTAAGAAAACTGGGAAGCATTCTTCAAGGGCATCCTGACTCAAAGGTAACCCCTGGCGTGGATTTTTCTACGGGCTCTTTAGGACAGGGGCTATCTGCGGCTTGTGGTATGGCTTTAGCTGGAAAGATTGATAAAAAGGATTATCGAGTTTATGCTATCATTGGTGATGGGGAAAGTCAGGAGGGGCAGATTTGGGAGGCAGCTATGTCTGCGTCCCATTTTAAGCTGGATAATCTTTGTGCTTTTCTGGATTGCAATAAACTCCAGATTGATGGTAAGGTAGAGGATATAATGAATATCGAGCCTGTGGTTGATAAGTGGAAGGCTTTTGGATGGAATACATTGCGAATTAATGGGCATTCGTTTGAAGAGATCATTGAGGCAATAGGGATTGCTCATAAAACCAAGGATAAGCCAACCATGATTGTGGCAGATACGATTAAGGGTAAGTGTGTTTCCTTTATGGAGGGCAAGGTTTGTTTCCATGGGACAGCACCTACTCGCGAACAGGAACAGCAGGCTTTGAGGGAATTGGCATAAAACAGGTAGATAGGCTTATAGGCTTTTAGACTGTAGGAGAAAACAGATGGGTTGAGTGACTCTGAAATATGACTCATAACCTACAGCCTAATCCCCCAATGAGGTAGGAGATACAATGGCAGAAATGGTAGCTACAAGGGATGCTTATGGTAATGCATTAATAAAATTAGGCAAGATTTATCCTGATATGGTTGTGCTTGATGCAGATACATCATCCTCTACCAGAACTCAATGGTTTTCTAAGGAATTTCCGGAAAGGTTTTTTAACCTTGGTATTTCTGAGGCAAATATGATAGGCTATGCAGCTGGTCTATCCACTTGCGGTAAAATACCAGTGGTTTCTACCTTTGCTTGTTTTGGAAGTGGCAGGGTCTATGATCAGGTAAAATTGTCGGTGTGCTGGCCAAAATTAAATGTAAAGATTATTGTTACCCATGCTGGTGTTTCTGTAGGAGAGGATGGGGCATCACATCAGGCTATAGATGATATTAACCTGATGAGAGGATTGCCGAATATGACCGTGATTGTACCAGCTGATGGAATAGAAACAGAGAAAGCGGTTCAATACGCAATCCAGACTCGAGGACCCTTTTATATCAGATTGGGGCGATTAAATCTTCCCCTTGTTTTTGATGATGCCTATGAATTTGTATTGGGAAAGGCATCTGTCTTAAGAGAAGGGAGGGATGTTACAATTATTGCCTGTGGATTGATGGTCAATGAGTCTATTAAGGCAGCTCAAACATTGTCCAAGCAAGGGATTGAGGTCAGAATACTCAATGCTTCAAGCATTAAACCCATTGATAAACAAGCAATTATCCTTGCTGCAAAAGAAACCGGAGCGATTATTACGGTCGAGGAACATTCAATTATTGGTGGATTAGGAAGTGCTGTGGCTGAGGTATTATCAGAACACCTTCCAACACCAATGGAAAGGGTTGGAGTGAAGGATACCTTTGGTCAATCAGGGACACCAAAGGAGTTGTTAAAGGTTTTTGGATTGGATGATTCTGCTATTATTGAAGCAGTAATACGGGTGCTGGGAAGGAAGGCGGGGAGCAATTATGATTCAGATGCGTCATATCACCAAGGTATATAAAAAAGGGATACATGCCTTAGAGGATATTAATGTAGAGATTGGACGGGGAGAAATGGTTTTTGTTACTGGACCATCCGGGTCAGGAAAAACTACCTTTCTGAAATTGATATACGCAGAGATAATAGCTACGACAGGGTTAATTTTTGTTGGCGGGAAAAATATCAGTAGTTTACCATTAAAAGAGGTGCCGTATCTTCGGAGACAAATCGGGGTAGTTTATCAGGATTTTAAGCTCTTATATCAAAAAACAGTATTTGAAAACATTGCCTTTGCCTTGCAGGTTATTGGTTTACCCTCAGCAGAGGTCTATAAGCGAACCATTAAGGTGTTAAATATTGTTGAATTAACGCATAAAAAAGATGCCTTTCCACACCAACTTTCCGGTGGAGAGCAACAAAGGGTAGCTATTGCCAGAGCCATAGTCAATGATCCTGCCCTTATCCTTGCGGATGAACCTACGGGTAATTTAGATACAGATCTGGCCACAAATATCATGAATTTTTTCATGGAGGCTAATCGTCAGGGAACAACCTTAGTTGTTGCTACCCATAACAAGGAAAATGCCCTGAAGATGGGGGCACATGTTATTCATCTGAACTCTGGCAGGATAGTTAAATAGTCTGAAGGCTGTTAGTTTGGAAGATGCGAACTGCATCAATAATTCTGTGTTTCTGTTTCTGATGCCCTACAGCCTAAACACCTACAGCCTGACTACCTGAGTAATTACAAATAGGCTAAGGAAGCATAGTGATATGATACGACCACAAAACTTTGGTTATTTTTTCAGGGAGGCAATGACAAACTTCAAACGGGCAGGGACAATGACCTATGCCAGTATTGGGGTTATCACTGTTACCCTTTTTATTATGGGTATCTTTCTGTTATTGATTGTCAATCTTCGTCTGGTTCAGGATACCTTGATTAAAAAGGCGTCTATCGTTGTTTACTTAAAGGATGATTTGCCAATTGAGACCATACAGTTTATTCAGACAAATATTGGCAGGCAGGTTAATCAGGCAAGTCAAATAATATATGTCTCAAAACAAGATGCTCTGGAAGGATTTAAAAAGGAATTGAATTATCAGACGGATATTCTTTCCGGGATAAGCGGGAATCCATTGCCAGCCTATTTTGAGATAAGACTAACACCCTCAATCAGGTTTTCGTGGGAAGGATTGAAAAAAATTGCCTTAGCCATAGAAAAGATGGAAGGAATAGAAGGGGTGGATTATGGTCAAAAGGCAGTTGAGGTTATTACTACGATAACCGATGTGGTGAGAATGTTTATTATTGGTATAGGTTTTATTCTTGGACTTGCTACGCTGATTATTATTTCAAATACTATTGAGCTGGCCCTTTTTGCTCGGCAGGAAGAGATAGAAATAATGAGGTTGGTTGGTGCTACCCCATGGTTTATCAGATGCCCCTATCTCTTGGAAGGCATGATACATGGGTTGATAAGCGGAATATTATCTGTTGGATTATTATGGCTTGTTTATCGCTTTGGTTTGGTTAAAACCCTTGCGGAAAACCCTATATTTTTATTTTTACCACAAGTGAAATTTATATCATGGCAAGTTATAAGTATCTTGATTGTAGCCAGTGGGTTTCTCGGATGTCTGGGAAGTTTGCTGTCTTTGCATTATTTTTTAAAATCTAACAGGGAATAAGGGCAAATCTTGTACTGCCCTAAGGAATAAAGGGATGAAAATTCTAATCTTTACCTTATGCCTTTGTGCCTTTGTGCCTCCATGTCTTTGTGCAGCAGATGTATCTACGGAAAAGGAAAAGTTGTTAAAGATACAAAAAGAGTTGCGTCAAAAAAAGGCATTGTTGCAAGAGGTAGCAAAAAAGGAAAAAGGGGTAATAAATGAATTAGACAAGATAAACAGACAGCTAAACCAGACACAAAGAAAGGTAGGTGAATTGGGAGGGGCAATAAATAAGACACAAAAAGAGATAATTCTTAAAAAAGAGGCGTTAATTAAGACTTATTACAGCCTTTGTCAAAAACAGAGTCAATTGTCTCATAGATTGAGAGCTATATATAAATACAGAAAAAATGGTGTATTAGATGTCTTATGTTCTACTTCAAACCTTTCGGATATGTCAAAGCAGGTTTATTTTATGACCATGATTGCTCAAGCTGATAATACCTTGATCCGTGAAATAGAGCAACGAAAGGAGATGTTAAATTGTCAGAAACAGGTGCTTCAGGAAAATCGTAAAAAGCTTTCAATTATTCAAAATGATTATAAGCAAGAATTCATTGTTCAGCAGAAACAAGAAAAGGGTTATCAAGGGCTGCTTTCTCTGGTACAGGAGGAGAAAAACCTTTATCGTCAGCAGGTGGCTCAACTCAATAATTCATCGTCAGAATTAACCTCATTAATCAAAAGATTAGAGGCACAGAAAAAGGCACAAGAAAAAGCACGGGCAGCAATGGTTGCTAAACGAAAACAAGAGGGTAAAGAACCAGAGAAAATACAAGAAAGATCCTATCCCGAAAAGGGAACTTTTTTCTGGCCAGTATCTGGCGGACAGATTATTAAGGGATTTGGGCAATATAAAAATCCGAAGTTTGATACCTTTGTGGTAAATAAGGGTATAGATATTTCAGCCCCTTCAGGACAAACGGTTACTGCCGTAAAATCTGGAAGTGTGGTTTATGCTGGTTGGTTTAAGGGATATGGGATGCTGGTTATGGTTGATCATGGTAATGGTATCTACAGCCTTTATGCCCATCTGGCAAATATATCGGTAGGAAAGGGGCAAACAGTTAATACAGGCACTCCCCTTGGCACAGTAGGTGATACAGGTTTTACTACAGAACCGTGTTTGCATTTTGAGTTAAGGATTGATGGACAACCAGTTAATCCATCAGGATGGTTGAGACGGGGATGATAAGGTTGACGAAGGTCAGGTGGTATCTAACAATTGACAATTGACAATTGCGGGACGGTTCACCTTTGTTTGAAAGCTTGCGGTTAGTTGAGAGTGCAATATTCCCCCTTAGAAAAGGGGGTTAGGGGGTTGTATTCTGTAGATGATGTCCCCTTGCCCGAAAGGAATCATATGAAAAACGATGAAAGTGA